>NZ_JBFREA010000005.1:0-106201 GCF_052114065.1 Specibacter sp. RAF43
GATCAGGGCGAGTTTCGGCGCGGACCCGCTACCTCGGCGAAGAGGAGGCCACCAGGGCGCGCGCTCTCGGGGCTCAGCGGCTACCTGGGCGCGGACCGGCTACCTCGGCGTGCGGGGGAAGCGGCCGACCCCGGGTGACCAGCAGCTTGCGCGTGTGCACGTCCACCAGCAGCAGATACGCCACCGCCGCCAGGGCCACCCAGTAGGCCAGGGCCGCCGCGGTCACGGGCAGCGAGACAAAGTTCCACACAAACACCTGGTCCTGGGCGCCGAACACCACAAAAAAGCCCACCACCACGTAGATGCCCTTCACCTGCCAGTTGTTGCGGATCCCGGTGGCGGCCAGGAAGGGCAGGAACCACAGGATGTACCAGGGCTGGATGATGGGGGCCAGCAGCACGACGGCGGCCATCGCCACCCCCATGCGGCGCACCACCTTCCCGGGGTCGCCAAAGAACACCAGGGCGGCAGCGACGCAGACGCCGGCCACCCTGAGCACCGTGCGGAAGACGTCGGCCAGGATGGCCCCGTCCAGGCCGACGGCGTCACCGGCCAGTTCCACCATCTGCCCCCCAAAGCCGGACGGCGAATAGCCCGTGTATCCGGGGGTTCCGTCGAGGATCGCCCACATCCAGCCGAGGCCCAGGCCGTTGGGCAGCCCCGCCAGGAACAGCAGCCCCCCGGCCAGGGCGGCGGTGCCGGCCCAGCAGGCGATGCGCCGGCCCCAGCCCGCGGCGGCCCCGGCCCACAGCAGCCCAATGAACGGCAGCAGGACAATGGTGACGGGCTTGACGGCGATGGACGCGGTCACCAGCGCGATCGCCAAGAACGGTTTCTTCATCACGGCGTAGTAGGTGCCGGCCACCGCCAGCCCGACCATGAGGGAGTCGTTGTGGGCGCTGGCGATGAAGGAGATCAGGAACAGCGGGTTGGCGGCGGTGATCCACAGGGCGCGGGCCCCGTTGAAGCCGTGGGCCGCAGCCAGCTTTGGCACATAGACGACGCACAAGGCCACGCCCGCGCCGGCCAGCACCCGGAAAAGCAGCACCGAGAAGTCCGGCTGCGCCCCGGTGACGGCGACGACGCCCCGGGCCAGCCACAAAAAGAGCGGGCCGTACGGCGTCCGGTTTTCCGCCCAGGACGGATCCGTGCCGAGCATGAACCAGTTGTTCAGGGCGGAGATGCCGGTGGTGTAGGGGTTCATCCCCTCCGCCACCAGCCGCCCCTGCCCCGTGTAGGCATAGACGTCCCGGGAATAGATGGGCACCGCGAGCAGCAGCGGCGCGCCCCAGCATGCCACGGCCAGCACCACCTGGCGCAGCGCCCCGGGTCCCCAGCCGGCCAGGCGCTGCCCGAGCCGCAGCCAGGACCGCAGCAGCACCATGGCCCCGACCACCAGCAGGATGGTGGAGACCAGCACCCCGGTCCCCTCGGTGCGCAACGCGATCACCACGGGGTTGCGGATCATGGGCGAGCCGTTGGCGATCCACCCCACCCCCATCGAGCCGGCCAACATCAGGGCGGAGCCCAGGAAGCCCTCGAGCAGGGCAATCCAGGGGCGGGGGCCGGCGTCGGCAAGGGGCGCGCCGTCCCGCGGCGAGGCGCTCATCTCAAGGCTCCGGCCGTCGTCGTGCTAATTGGGTGCTCCTGACACATGTCCGCCCGCGGCGCGGTGGTAAGGCGATTTTAGCAGCGGGGGCGGGGCCGCCGCAGGGTGCGCGCCCCGTTCACGGTACATTGGACGGGTGCCTATTACTAATGAACGCATTGTGTGGATCGACTGTGAGATGACGGGATTGGACCTCGCCAATGACGCCCTGATCGAGGTGGCGGCCCTGGTCACGGACTCGGAGCTGAACATTCTCGGTGACGGCGTGGACGTGGTCATCAAGCCCTCGGCCGAGGCGCTGGCGCAGATGGGCGACTTTGTCCGGGAGATGCACACCTCCTCGAAGCTCCTGGAGGAACTCGACGGCGGCACCACCATGGCGGACGCCCAGGCGCAGGTGCTGGCGTACATCACCGAGCATGTGCCGCAGCCGAACAAGGCCCCGCTGGCGGGCAATTCGATCGGCACGGACAAGACCTTTTTGGCCCGGGACATGCCGGAGCTGGTGGAGCACCTGCACTACCGCGTGATCGACGTCTCCACCATCAAGGAGCTCTCCCGCCGCTGGTACGCCCGCGCCTACTTCCAGTCCCCGCCCAAGACCGGCGGGCACCGGGCCCTGGGCGACATCAAGGACAGCATCAACGAGCTCAAGTACTACCGGGAGGCCGTCTTCGTCCCGTCCCCGGGCCCCGATTCGGCCGCCGCCAAGGCGATTGCGGCCAAGTACCACAACTGACGGCCGCCGGGCTCCGTACGGTCCAATGCGATTTGGCTCACATTTTTCGCCGATTTGCGGGCATTTGGTCATGGGCATGATTTTGACCGGGTAGACTAGTCGTCGTTGCCCAAAGCGCAGGCAGCACCGGCCCGGTGTTCCTGCACAGTCGGCGGCGCATGGTGGGATTAGCTCAGTTGGCAGAGCGCCTGGTTGTGGTCCAGGAGGTCGCGGGTTCAACCCCCGTATCTCACCCCATGGTGTTTCCTGTGGAAGCACAAAGCACCCCGGTCATTTGATCGGGGTGTTTTTCATTCCCGAACCGCTGCCGAGATAAGGACGCCTCATGACCATCCACCCCGTGACCATTCTGGGCGAGCCCGTGCTGCATCGCCGAGCGGAGGAGGTCGGGTCCTTCGACGCGGCCCTGAAAACGCTCGTGGCGGACATGTTTGAGACCATGGATGCCGCCCACGGCGTGGGCCTGGCGGCCCCCCAGATCGGTGTGGGCCTGCGCATCTTCACCTACCAGATGGAGAACGACGACGGCGTCCCCGACCGGGGCGTGCTGGTGAACCCCTCCCTCACCGTCGGGAAGATCTCCGGCAAGAGCCCGGATCCGGATGAGGAGGTGGAGGGCTGCCTGTCCGTGCCGGGCATCGACTTTCCGCTCAAGCGCGCGGAGTGGGTGCGGGTGCGCGGCTTTGACGCCGACGGCAACCCGGTGGATTTTGAGGCCACCGGCTGGTTCGCCCGGTGCATGCAGCACGAATACGACCACCTGGACGGCAAGCTGTACGTGGACCGGCTCAACGACCGGTACGCGCGCAAGGCCAAGCGGGTACGCAAGGACAACGGGTGGGGCGTGCCCGGGCTGACCTGGATGCCCGGCGTCGACCCCGACCCGTTCGGCCACTAGGGCGCCGACGGGGCGAACCCGGTTCGATAAACTGGTTCAATGCTGCCCCACACCGTCCTGAGCACCGACCTGACATTCGACTACCTCGACATCGCCGGGGAGGACCGCCAGGAGTGCGCGGCGCTGCTGGACGGGGAGATCAGCCCCGCGGCCGCCGTCGTCCGGGCCCTCCTGGCCGCCCGGCTGGGTGGTGGCGAGGACTCGGTGCCGGCCCTGGGCACCGCGGCGGTGCCGGTCACCGAACGCGACTGGCTGGAGGGGATGCTGCGCTTTGTGCCCAGCATCCTGCAATGGCATGGGGCCCGGGACATTCCCGACGCCGTCAGCCGGGACACGCTGGCGGACTTCGGCCGGAACCTGGCCATCAACCGCCGCGTGCACGGCCGCTTCGGCATGGACACCCACAAGTGGCTCACGTACCACTTTGCCGGGCGTCTCTTCGCGCTGGGCCGCCTGCAATTCCTCCTCCACCGGCCCGTCGGGGCGATTCCCGGCGTCGCCCCCGACGAGTGGATCGTGGGCGTGCACATTCCCGAGGCCGGCGCGCTGGGCGTGACGGCGGTGACCGAGAGCCTGGCCCTGGCCGCCCCGTTCTTCGCCGGCCACTTCCCGGAGCATCCGGTCGCGACGGCCAATTGCGAGTCCTGGCTGCTCGATCCCTACCTGGCCGCCCACATCGACCCGTGGTCGAACATCGCCCGGTTCGCGGCCCGCTTCACCCCGTACGGGGAACCCCGCGACGCCCCCACCGACGCCGTCTACTTCACCTTCCGCACCCGCACCATGGACCACCTGGCCGAGCTGCCCCGCACGACGGCGCTGGAAAAGTTGGTCCTGGACCGCATCGCCGCCGGGGGTACCTGGCAGCTCGGCCGCGGGTACCTGCGGCTGCCCCGCTAGCCTGCGGTAAACTGGGACGTTGGCGCCGCCGCCCGAAGTCAGTGCCCGCCGGCGGCCACGTCGTCACGACCCCTCCACCGCATCGAAAGTAGTCTTGTGTCCTCTCCGGCCCACTCCCCCTCCCTTGCCACGGAAATCATTGGCCAAGCGGCCCGCCGGCGCACCTTCGCCGTCATTTCGCACCCCGATGCCGGCAAGTCGACGCTGACCGAGGCCCTGGCGCTGCATGCGAAGGTCATTGGCACGGCCGGTGCCACGAACGGGAAGTCCAACCGCAAGGACACCGTCTCGGACTGGCAGCAGATGGAAAAGGACCGCGGCATCTCCATCAGCTCCGCGGCCCTGCAGTTCTCCTACCGGGACACCGTCATCAACCTGCTGGACACCCCGGGCCACGCCGACTTCTCCGAGGACACCTACCGGGTCCTGGCCGCGGTGGACTGCGCCGTCATGCTGATCGACGCGGGCAAGGGCCTGGAAACGCAAACCATGAAGCTCTTTGAGGTGTGCCGCCAGCGCGGGCTGCCCATCATCACCGTCATCAACAAGTGGGACCGGCCGGGCCTGGACCCCCTTGAATTGATGGACGAGATCACCGAGCGCACCGGGCTGACCCCGATGCCGCTGACGTGGGCGATCGGCATCGCCGGGGACTTCCGCGGCGTATGGGACATCCAGCGCAACGAATTCGCCAAGTTTGCCCGCAACAGCGCCGGCGCCCACATCGCCTTGACCGAGTACCTGACCCCGGACGCCGCCGCCATATCCGAGGGTGACGCCTGGAGGGACTCCCGCGACGAGGCCAGCCTGGTGGTTGACGCGGATGCGCCGCTGGACCTGGCGGCGTTTTACGCCGGCAAGGCCACGCCGCTGCTGTTTTCCTCCGCGGCGCTGAACTTCGGCGTCAAGCAGATCCTGGACGCGCTGGTGGACTACGCGCCGCCGGCGAAGCCCCGCCCCGACGTCACCGGCGGCACGCGCCCCGTGGACGCCCCGTTCTCCGGGTTCGTGTTCAAGGTCCAGGCCGGCATGAACCAGGCCCACCGGGACCATGTGGCCTTCATCCGCGTCTGCTCGGGCATGTTCGAGCGCGGCATGGTGGTCACCCAGGGGCGCACCGGCAAGTCGTTCGCCACCAAGTACGCCCAGCAGGTGTTCGGCCGGGAGCGCGAGGTGATCGACACGGCGTTCCCGGGCGACGTCGTCGGGCTCGTCAACGCCTCGGTGCTGCGCGTCGGGGACAGCCTCTTCGTGGAGGAGTCCGTGGAGTACCCGGCCATCCCGCTGTTCGCCCCCGAGCACTTCCAGGTGGCCCGCTCCAAGGACCCCAGCAAGTACAAGCAGTTCCGGCGCGGGATCGAGCAGCTCGAACACGAGGGCGTCATCCAGGTGCTGCGCTCGGACCTGCGCGGGGACCAGGCCCCGGTGCTGGCCGCCGTCGGGCCGATGCAGTTCGAGGTGGTGGAGGACCGCATGCACCACGACTTCAACGCCCCCATGCGCCTGGAGCGGCTGCCCTATTCGCTGGCGCGGCTGACGACGGCGGACGCGGCGGCCACGCTGGGCACCGTCCACGGCGCCGAGGTGCTCGAGCGCAGCGACGGCGAGCACCTGGCCTTGTTCAATGACGTGTGGGCCATGCGCCGGGTGGAAAAGAACCACCCGGACCTGCCGTTGGCCGAGATCGGCACCCAGCGCGACTAACGTTCCTTGACCACCCGGGCCAGATCCTCGACCGCGATGTCCCGCAGCTCGTGCAGTTGGTCCAGCCGGTGCCGGGAGATTCGACCGTTGTTGTAGTCGTCCGTGGCGCGCTCCAGTTGCCGATTGGCCTCCTGGAGGTTGTCGCCGGCAAGTTTCAACGGGTTGCTGAACTCTGACTCACTCATAGGGGCATCATGCCACCGTTGGCTCCCGCCCGCCATCACCGCCGGCCAGACGCCCAACATGGCCGGCACGGTCACGGCCCGTAGCCGGAGGGCAGGCTCGGTTCCCCGGGGCAGCGGCCCAGGACGGTGGTCATGGCGTCCCTCTCCGCCGGCGTCACCCACAGGCCGTAGGCGGCCTTGACGGAGATCTGGCGCGCCACGTACTGGCAGCGGAACTTTTTCGACGGCGGCAGCCACGTGGCGGCGTCGGAATCACTCTTGTCCTGGTTGGCCGCTCCGTCCACGGCCAGCAGGTTCAGCGGATCGTTGGCCAGGCTTTGGCGCTGCACGGCGCTTAGCTGCTGGGCGCCGGTCGCCCAGGCGTTGCCCAGGGCCACCACGTGGTCGATCTGTACGCCGGCACTGGTCGTGGCGCCGCGCGTGAACGCCAGGGGGCGGTCGGTGTAGGGCTCCTGGAACGTCCCGGCGGCCACGAGGCACGGGGAGCCCGGTGCCAGCGTGACATTGCCCAGATCCCGGCGCAGGACGTCGTTGCGGGTGTCGCAGCCGTTGGCGTCGGCGTCCAGCCACGCCTCGCCAAAGGCGCTCCGATCGTAGTTGGTCCGCGGCGCCTTCCCCTTGACGGCCAGCGTTGCCAGCACGGCGACGGCCGTGGCCCGCCCGACCCGGTAAACCGGCCGGCCCAGCCCCGGGGCCGCCGTCTCCACCACGGGCGCCGGGCCCGCAGCCACGCCAAACGGCCACCGGCCGCTGCTGTGCAGCCACCCGGTGAGCAGGATCAGCACCACCACCGCCAGTCCCGCGACGGCCCGCAGCAGCCCGGATCCAGTGTTCCGGGCACGGGGGTCCGGGGCGCGGGAGTCCCGCCCGGGGGCGGGGCGCCGTGATCCGCTGGGCGGTAGGAGATGCCGGGCCATGAGACGTCCTCACGCCGCACCCGGTGCACGGGCACAGCCGTGGATTAATTCCTGATGGTTCAACTCTAGGCAGGTCCGCCGCGCCGTGCGCCGGGTTGTCCACACCCCCCTTGCCCGGCACCCCCTTCCCGGCCGGGAGGGTTGCCGCGGGCTCAGGTAGTGGCCGCCAGGGCCTTGTACATCACGTGCAGTCCGACCGGTCCCAGGCGGGGGTGGCGGAAGGCGGCCGGAATTGTGGCCAGGATTTCAAAGCCGAGCGACTGCCACAGGTGCACGGCGCCGGTGTTGGATTCGACCACGGCGTTGAACACCATGGCCTCGTAGCCGTCGGCAAAGGCCGTGTTGAGCACGTGGTGGGCCAGCAGGCGGCCGTAGCCCTTGCCCTCGTGGTCCGGGTGGACCATGAAGCTGGCGTTGGCGATGTGGCTGCCGGGACCATCGTAGTTGGGGTGCAGCGTGGCGGTGGCCACAATCATCGGCGGCGAGTCCCCGCCCGTCTCCTCCGTAACCGCAAAGGTGCGGCTCAGGCGCGGGGAGGCTCCGGCGTCGTCCATCCCGGCAGGGTGCACGGCACCGGCATCCGGCGCCTCGGGCAGCCATAGGGCCCGGACCGCCGCCTCGGTGGCGTCGGTGGGGATGGTGTACGTCTCCCCCGCACGGATGGTTGGCTCGATCACGGCCCACAGGCCCGGCCAGTCGGCGGCGCCCGCCTCACGTATCAACATGGCGCCAGTCTACGCACCCGCGCCGACACAGTCGCGCGGACGTTACCTTGTGTGTAAGGCGGATAGGGCAGCCTGTACGCCGGGTTTTGTCGTCCGCCGCGGTTGCCCGCGACGGAGAGGCAACCATCCATCTACGAACGCCGTTGCCGACGCCCTCTAGCAGCCTACCCAGGCACTCGGGCGAACAGCCCTCAATCATGCCCTGTCTGGCCTTGCTCCGGGTGGGGTTTACCGAGCTTCCCCAGTCGCCTGGGGAACTGGTGGTCTCTTACACCACCGTTTCACCCTTACCCGCTCGGAAGCGGGCGGTCTGTTTTCTGTGGCACTTTCCTGCGGGTTACCCCGAGTGGGCGTTACCCACCACCCTGTTCTGCGGAGCCCGGACGTTCCTCGAGCCGCTTGCGCGGCGCGCGGTTGCCCAGCTGCCCTATCCAGTCACCCAGTCTACCGGGCCGCGGGCAGCGCGTCCGCCAGGCGGGGCGACGCCGGCGCGAGCGCGGTTGCCTCCGCCTCTGTGAGCGCGGGGAAGGTCTTGGGCTGGACGCCCGCGATCTCCTCCATGACCCGCACCACCTGGCAGCTGTAGCCAAACTCGTTGTCGTACCAGACGTACAGCACCAGGTTCTTGTCGGTGCTGATGGTGGCCAGCCCGTCCACGATGCCGGCCCGGCGGGAGCCCACGAAGTCGGTGGAGACCACCTCGGGGGAATCGATGTAGTCGATCTGCTTGCGCAGCTCGGAGTTCAGCGACATGTCCCGCAGGAAGGTGTTGACCTCATCCTTGGTGGTCCCGTTTTCCAGCGTCAGGTTCAAGATCGCCATGGACACGTTGGGGGTGGGGACGCGGATTGAGTTGCCGGTCAGCTTGCCCTCGAGCTCCGGGAGCGCCTTGGCCACGGCCTTGGCGGCTCCGGTTTCGGTCAGCACCATGTTCAGCGCGGCGGAGCGGCCGCGCCGGTTGCCCTTGTGGAAATTGTCGGTCAGGTTTTGGTCGTTGGTGAAGGAGTGCACCGTCTCGACGTGGCCGTGCACGATCCCGAACTTGTCGTTGAGCACCTTCAACACGGGAGTGATGGCGTTGGTGGTGCAGGAGGCGGCGCTGACAATCAAGTCATCCGCCAGGATGGTGGCGTGGTTGATGCCATGCACGATGTTCTTCACGGTGCCCTTGCCCGGGGCGGTCAGCAGGACACGCGCCACGCCCTTGCTCTGCAGGTGCTGGGAGAGGCCTTCCTCGTCGCGCCAACGGCCGGTGTTGTCCACCACCAGGGCGTCGTGGATGCCGTACGCCGTGTAGTCGATCGTGGCGGGGTTGTCCGAGTAGATGACCTGGATGTTGGTGCCGTTGGCCAGGATGGTGTTGGTGTCGTGGTCGACCGTGATGGTGCCGATGAACGGGCCGTGCACGGAGTCGCGGCGCAGCAGGCTGGCGCGCTTGTCCAGGTCGGTGTCGCCGCCCTTGCGCACCACGATGGCCCGCAGCCGCAGGCCCTGTCCGCCGCCGGCGTGTTCAATCAGGATCCGGGCCAGCAGGCGGCCGATCCGGCCAAAGCCGTAGAGGACAACATCGGTGCTGGTGCGCTCGTCGGCACCGTACCGGTCCACGATGTCGGCCAGTTCCGTGCGCAGGAAAGCCTCCAGGTCGCTGCCGCCGGAGGCCTTGAAATGGGCGTTGAGCCGGGCCAGGTCAAGCGAGGCGGCACCGAGCTGCAACGTCACCAGTGACTCGAGCAGGGGCAGGGTTTCCTGCACGGGGAGTTCAACATCGTCAATCTGCCGCGCAAAGCGGTGCGCCTTGAGCAAGCTGATGACGGACTGGTTGATGAGTGAGCGGCCGTGGATGCTCGTCACCACGTTGTTTTCGCGGTAAAGCCGGCCAATGAGCGGAATCATTTTCTCCGCCATGGTTTCGCGCTGGATCCATGTGTCCAGGGCGATATCGCTATTCAGTGTCACCGAAGTACCTTTCCAAGCTCAAAACTCCCTTGGTTTGAGTCCCCCTCAGTCTAAGGTGAAGCAACCCAACACCAACGATTCGGGTGAGACACTTCACTGGACCGGTCTAGTCATCCGTCGGGGTCTCGCCACGGGCCGATCTTCGGCCTGCCGGGAAGCCGCTAAGCTCGCAGGGTGTTGATCTTGCTGCCGCCCTCCGAAGGAAAGACCCCCGCGGGCAGGGGCTCCCCCGTGGATTTGGACGAACTGCACTTTCCGGAGTTGACGGCGGCACGGCGGGACGTCATCGCCGCCCTGGCCGGGGTCTCCGCCGCCCCGAACGCGCTGGATCACCTCGGCGTGGGGGCATCGCTGGCCCACGAGGTGGCGCGGAACACCCGGCTGGGCGTTGAACCGTCCGGGCCGGCCCACAGCATCTACACCGGGGTGCTGTATGACGCGCTGGGCTACCACGGCATGACCGCCACCCAAAAGCGCAAGGCCGACGCCGGCGTCGTGGTGGTCTCGGGACTCTGGGGCGCGGTGGGGTTCGCCGACCACATCCCGGCCTATCGGCTGTCCATGTCGGTCGGGCTGCCCGGGCTGGGCCGGTTGGCCAGCTACTGGAGACCCCGGCTGGGCGATGCGCTGGCCGGGCACGTGGAGGGGCACCTGCTGGTCGATTGCCGCTCCAGCACCTATGCGGCCGCCTGGGTCCCGGCGCCGGAGCGAACCGTGGCCGTGAACGTGTTCACCGAACGGGACGGCACGCGGAAAGTGGTCTCGCACTTTGCCAAGCACACCCGCGGCGAGCTGGCCCGGCACCTGCTCACGCGCCGGGGCAAGGCGCCCGAGTCACCCGCCCAGCTAGCCCGGGCCGCCGGGGAGAAATGGGCCGTGGAGCTGCTGCCCGGCACGGCCCGCAAGGCCCACGCCCTGAACATCATCCTCGACGCCTGAACCGTCTCCGGCCTGCGCAGGACCCGGCCTGAACCCTGCGCAGACGGGAAGTCCCGATCAGCTCCACTCGGGCGAGCGGACCAGGATGGCACCGGAGTCGGGGCAGTAGACGATGTCGTCGTCGGCGGCCTTGCGGATGTCGGCCAGGTCCCCCGCGCTCAGCTGCATCCCGGAGCCCTCGGAGGTGCCGTGGAACAGGCGGGCCGCCCCGACGCCGTACTTGGTCAGGGTGCGTTCGTAGAGGGCCAGGAGGGCCGGGTCGAAGGTGGCGGCCAGTTCGGCGCGCTCGGCCGCGGTGGCGTCACGCTCCATGACCACGCCGGCCAGCCGCTCGCGGATCTCCGCGTTGACCTCATCGAGCACGCTTTGCATTTGCCCCAGGAGGCCCTGTTGGGCCGTCTGGCGTGCGGTGGCGTCATCCAGGCTCTCCATGACTTCCAGCTCCGCGTCCTCCAGCTCGGAGCGGCGCTTGTTCATCGAGGCAACGTCCGCCTGCAGGGCCACCAGGTCCTTGGACAGTCCCGTGCCGCTGTTGAGCTTGGTTTCATTGCGGATGATGCGTGCGGTGATCTGCGCGACGTCGTCCTCGGACTTGGCGAGCCGGCGCCCGATGTCGCCCACCTCGGTGTCCAGCACCACCAGGTCGCTCTGGGCCACGGCCACGCCTGCGACGAGGTCCGGCAGCCGCGGATCCTCGCGCAGGGCCTTCGCCTGGACATCAAGGGACCGAATCTTCCCGTCCAGGACCTGGATGTCCAATAAACGCAATTGTTCCGCCGGCGCTGCCTTTGCCATGTATTTCCTCCTGCTGCTGTGGAAACGCTTAAGTTCTCGTACGCAAGCCTAGTTCCCGGGCGTGAGGATAAAGTCCCACGGGTCCGTGTTTGTTTGGCTGACGGCCAGTTCGACGTCGAAACCCTGGTCCGCCAGCACGGTCGCCATGGCCTGCGCCCCCACGGGCAGCCACAGCCATTCACTGGCGAAGTGGGAGAGGTCGATCAGGTAGGGGCGGCCGTCGCGGCTTGCCTCGCGCGCCTCGGAGGCAGGATGGTGGCGCAGATCCGCGGTCACGTAGACGTCGGCGTCGGCGGCCCGAACGGCGTCGAACAGGCCGTCCCCGGCCCCGCCGCAAACGGCCACCTTGCGCACCAGCGCGTCCCGGTCCCCGGCCACGCGCACCCCACCGGCCACCGTCGGCAGCGTCAGGAAGATCCGCGCCGCCAGGTCGCCGAGCTTCTCGACGCCGGGCAGCACGCCCACGCGGCCGATCCCCTCCTCCGGCAGGCCGTGCATGGCGGGCATCAGCGGCACCACGTCCTCCAGCCCGAGCGCGTCGGCGAGGACGTCGGACACGCCGCCCACGGCGCTGTCGCCGTTCGTGTGGATGGTCAGCAGGGCGCAGCCACCCTCGATCAGGCGGTGCACGGAGCGGCCCTTGCCGGAGGTCGCCGCGACGGAATTGACGCCCTTGAGCAGCAGCGGATGGTGGGTGACGAGCAACTTGGCGCCCCAGTCCAGGGCCTCGTCAATCACCTCAAGGGTGGGGTCGACGGCGAACATGATGCGGTCGATCTCGGCGTCCGGATGCCCCGCCACCAGCCCCACCCGGTCCCAGTCCTCGGCCAGCGATTCCGGCCACAGCTCCTCCACGGCGAGCAGCACCTCGGCCAGCGTCGGCGCCCTCATCTCCCGCGCCTCGTCGCCGGGCACGTCCTCGCGCGGCCCGGGAGTGTCCGGCGCTTCCGCTGGGGGTACCGGGGCCTGCCGCGTTTCGGTAGCGTCAGCCGTCGGGACGGCGCCGGCCGTCTGGGTGGCGTCGGCCGTTTCGGTGGCGTCGGCCGCGGGGCGAGTGGCGTCGTCGTCCGTGGGCTGTGCGGGTTCCGTGCTCATGTTTCTACCCTAGTCGCGAGTGTGCCGGGTAAGGGAGGGAATCTTTTGGCCGATCCCGGACTTATAAATGGATGTGAAGACTTTTGTATTGGGCGGCGGCTGTTTTTGGTGCCTGGACGCGGTGTACCAGATGACCAGGGGGGTGACGTCGGTGGTGTCCGGGTACACGGGCGGCTCCGTGCCCCACCCCACCTACGACGACGTTTGTTCGGGCATGACCGGGCATGCGGAGGTCGTCTCGGTGACTTTTGACGAGGACGTGATCCCGGCGGATGTCATCCTGGACATGTTTTTCACCCAGCACGATCCCACGACGCTCAACCGGCAGGGGCATGACGTGGGGACCCAGTACCGGTCCAGCATGTTTTACACCACCGCGGAGGAGGAAGCCGCGTTCCGGGCGGCGATCGAACGCAACCAGCCGAACTGGCGGGACCCGATCGTGACCGAGGTGACGCGCCTGGGCCAGGTTTACGAGGCCGAGCACTTCCATCAGGACTTTTACGCCCGGCGCCCGGAGGTTGGCTACTGCCAGGTCATTATCAACCCAAAGATTGCCAAGGTGAGAAAACATTACGCCGAGTGGCTCACCGCGTAGCCCCGGCTGGCGGCGCCCGTTACGCTGGCGCATAACCCCACCTGTGCCGCAGGCTCAACTTGTTCCCGGCACCCTTTCGTGAGAGTAGGACCCTTCATGGCACGTATTTACGACAATGTCACTCAGCTGGTTGGCGGCACCCCCTTGGTGCGCCTGAACCGGCTGACCGAGGGCCTGAAGGCCACGGTTGCCGTAAAACTGGAGTTCTACAACCCGGCCAACAGCGTCAAGGACCGGATCGGCGTGGCCATCGTCGACGCCGCCGAAAAGGCCGGGGAACTGCGTCCCGGCGGCACGATCGTCGAAGGCACCTCCGGCAACACCGGCATTGCCCTGGCCATGGTGGGCGCGGCCCGCGGCTACAAGGTCATCCTGACCATGCCGGAGACCATGTCCACCGAACGGCGCGTCATGCTGCGCGCCTTTGGCGCCGAGATTGTGCTCACCCCGGGCTCCGAGGGCATGCGCGGCGCCGTGGAAAAGGCCAAGGAAATCGTGGCCAACACGGAAAACTCCATCTGGGCCCAACAATTTGCGAACCCCGCCAACAGCGACATCCACCGCACCACCACGGGCGAGGAGATCTGGGCCGACACCGACGGCGCGGTCGACATCCTCGTGGCGGGCATCGGCACCGGCGGCACCATCACCGGCGCCGGCCAGCTGCTGCGCAGCCGCAAGCCCGGGATCCAGATTGTCGCCGTCGAGCCCAAGGACTCCGCCATTCTCAACGGCGGCAACCCCGGTCCGCACAAGATCCAAGGACTGGGCGCCAACTTCATCCCGGAGATCCTGGACCAGGACATTTATGACGAGGTGCTCGACGCCACGCTGGAGGATTCCGTCGCCGTGGCACGGGCCCTGGGCACCCAGGAAGGCATCCTCGGCGGCATCTCCGCCGGAGCGGCCGTCTGGGGCGCCCTGGAACTGGCCAAGCGCGAGGAGAACGCCGGTAAGCTTATTGTTGCCATGGTCCCGGACTTCGGCGAACGCTACATTTCGACGGTACTTTACGACGACATCCGCGGCTGATCCCCACTTGCTCCCGATGACCTGACGCTGGCGCGTCCGGGGAAATCGGATCCCCAGGCGCGTGGGCCCAAACATCAAAGGAAGTCCTTTTGGGATTTTTTGCCAGAATACGCGAGGACCTCGAGGCCGCCCGGTCACATGACCCGGCGGCCCGTGGTTCCGTGGAGAATTTTTTCATCTACTCAGGCCTGCACGCCATCTGGGTGCACCGGTTGACGCACAAGATGTGGGCCAGGCCCTCCCTGCGTTTCCCTGCCCGGGCCCTGTCCCAGCTGGCCCGCTTTGCCACCGGGATCGAGATCCACCCGGGCGCCACGGTTGGCCGCAGGTTTTTCATCGACCACGGCATGGGTGTGGTCATCGGTGAAACCGCCGAAATAGGCGATGACGTCATGATCTACCACGGCGTCACGCTCGGCGGCCGCTCCCTGGCGAAGGTCAAGCGGCACCCCACGATCGGCAACCGCGTCACCATCGGCTCCGGCGCCAAGGTCCTGGGCCCCATCCACATCGGCGACGACTCCGCGATCGGGGCCAACGCCGTCGTGGTCAAGGACGCACCGGCCAACTCCATCCTCACCGGCATCCCCGCCACGTGGCGGCACCGCGACGTGAAGAAGGAAATGGCGCCGGCGGTGGACCCGGCCGAATACATCGACCCGGCGATGTGGATCTAAGTCCGGCCCCAACCCCGTTGACCTGACAGCTCCTGTGGGTGTACACCCACAGGAGCTGTCAGGTCAACGGGGTTTTGTCCCCCTGTAAGACGCGTGGGTCAGTGCGTGTCGACCGCGCTGACCTCGCTCTTGTCCCCGCTCCACTGGGTATGAAACGTGCCCTCGACGTCAACGCGGTTGTAGGTGTGGGCGCCGAAGAGGTCGCGCAGGCCCTGGGTGAGGGCGGCGGGCAGGCGCTTGCGGCGCAGGCCGTCGTAATAGGCCAGCGATGAGGAGAACACCGGCACCGGGATGCCCAGCTGGACGGCGGTGGAGACCACGCGGCGCCACGCCGGGAGGACCTCGGCGATTGCGGCCGCGAACGCCGGGGCGAAGAGCAGGTTGGCCGGCTTGTCCGCGGCGGCGTAGGCCTTCGTAATGTCCTTGAGCAGTTCGGCGCGGATAATGCAGCCGCCGCGCCACAGGGAGGCGATCTCATCGAGCTTGAGGTCCCAGTTGTACTCGGCCGCGGCCGAGGTGAGCATGTCGATGCCCTGCGCGTAGCTGATCAGCTTGGAGGCGTAGAGCGCCTGGCGGACGTCCTCCACGAAGTTTTCGCCCAGCTCAACGGCCACCTCATGGCCGGCCAGGACGTCCTGGGCGATGGCGCGCTGGTCCCACTGGGAGGACAGTCCGCGGGCAAACACGGACTCGGCGATGGCCGACGTCGGGGAGCCCAGGTCCAGGGCGGACTGGACCGTCCAGCGGCCCGTGCCCTTCTGGCCGGCGGAATCCACGATCACGTCGACCAGCGGCTTGCCGGTCGTCGCGTCGACGTGGCCAAGCACCTCGGCGGTGATTTCGATGAGGAAGGAGGCCAGCTGGCCTTCGTTCCACTTGGCGAAGATCTCAGCCTGCTCGGCCGGCTCGATGCCGGCGGCGCTGCGCAGGAGGTCGTAGGCCTCGCCGATAACCTGCATGTCCGCGTACTCGATGCCGTTGTGGACCATCTTCACAAAGTGGCCGGCGCCGTCGGTGCCGATCCAGGCGCAGCAGGGCTGGCCGTCGACCTTGGCGGAGATCTTCTCCAGCAGCGGGCCGAGGGCGTCGTAGGATTCCTTGGAGCCACCGGGCATGATGGACGGGCCGAGCAGCGCGCCCTCCTCGCCGCCGGAAACGCCGACGCCCACAAAGTGCAGCTCCGCCTTCGCCAGGGCCGCTTCGCGGCGGCGGGTGTCCTGGAAGTTGGAGTTGCCGCCGTCGATGATGATGTCCCCTGCCTCCAGGAGCGGGACGAGCTGGTCGATCACGGAGTCCACCGGGGCGCCGGCCTTGACCATGATGAGCACCCGGCGCGGCTTCTCCAGCGACTCCACGAGTTCGGCCAGCGTCTCGGCGCGGACAAAGTCACCCTCGTCGCCGTGCTCGGCCAGCAGCGCGTCGGTTTTGGCGACGGAGCGGTTGTGCAACGCCACGGTGTATCCGGTGCGGGCCAGGTTGCGGGCGAGATTTGCGCCCATGACGGCCAGTCCTGTGACGCCAATTTGTGCGGACATACTTTCCTCCAGAAGTGGGAACACGGTTTCATTCAGCTTATCGGTGACGGCCGGGCTTCCCCATGCCGGCGGCCGGTTTGGGCACGAATGTTGCACGGGTGGAGCATCTGTTCAACTTCCGCCCAACTTGGGCCCGAGCCGGCGCCTCTACGACCCGACGTGCGGCTCCTGCCGGGCTGCTGCCGGGACGTTTCGCGCGCCGGCGGGGCAGCCGGGACGTCCGGGGTGGTCACTAGGGCGACACGTTTCCGCGCGTGTTCAGCATTCTATCCACGATTCAATATGATGAACATCATGACTTCCTCGAATCTGACCGTCGCCATCGCCGTCCCGCTCGAAGCGGAGCTTGTGGAGAGCATCCGGGCCGCCGACCCGGCCGTGACGGTCTTGTACGAGCCCGAGCTACTTCCGCCGGAGCGGTTCCCGGCCGACCACGCCGGGGATCCAGCCTTTCGCCGCAGTGAGGCGCAGGAGGACCGGTACTGGGAGATGCTGCGCAGCGCGGACGTGCTCTACGGATTCCCCAACGAAAACGCCGCGGGGCTGGCCGCGATTGCCGCCAGCGGCAAGGTGCAATGGATCCAGGCCATGGCGGCCGGGGCCGGCGGAGCCGTCAAGGCGGCTAATCTGTCGGCGGCCGAACTGCAGCGGCTGACCGTCACCAGCTCGGCCGGCGTCCATGCCCTGCCGCTCGCCGAGTTCGCCCTGATGGGGGTTTTGAACGGTTTCAAGCGGACCGCCGAACTGGCCGCCAACCAGTCCGCCCGGCACTGGCCGGAAGTACGCACGCCCGTGCGCCTGGTGAGCGGCTCCAACCTGGTCGTCACGGGCCTGGGTGAAATTGGCGTGGAGACGGCCCGACTGGCCCGCACCATGGGCATGAACGTCAGCGGCACCAAGCGCAGGGTCACGCCAATCGACGGCGTGGACCGGGTCACCGACACAGCCGGCCTGCCGGGACTGCTGGCCGCGGCCGACGCCGTCGTCAACACCCTGCCCGGCACGCCGTACACGGAGAAGCTTTTCAACGCCGACGTCTTCGCGGCCATGAAGCCCGGAACAGTATTCGTCAACGTTGGGCGCGGCAGCGTGGTGGACGAGGACGCCCTGCTGGAGGCCCTGGACAACGGCCAGGTGTCCTACGCCTGCCTGGACGTTTTTGCCGTCGAACCCCTGCCGGTCACGAGCCCGCTCTGGGCGCACCCGAATGTCTTGGTCTCCCCGCATTCCTCGGCGCTCAGCAGTGCCGAGAACCGGCTGATCGCGGGGCGGTTCATCGAGAATCTGGGGCGCTTGCGGGCCGGGGCGCCGCTGCTGCACGTCGTGGACCCGGTCCACTTCTACTGACCGGGCCCCGCCCCGCCTTCCCTCGCCAGGTCCCGGCGGCGTCGCGGACCACAAACGCGGCTAGGCCCCATGAACGCTGTCAAGCCCCACGAACGCTGGCGGGCAACCGCGCCCAAGCGGGGCGGCAGCGCCCGTGCGGGGCGGCAGCGCCCGTGCGGGAAACTACTAACCCATCGGATTGCCGAGCCTGCGCGTCAACTCGGTCAGTTCGCGGACCATCGCATCGCGATGCTTGTCCGAAAAGGTGGCCTTCAGGGCCGTGACGGACACGCCGAGGCTGGGACCGCGTGATCCGCGGGTGGGCACCGCCACGGCGAGGGAGACCACCCCCAGCGTCGATTCCTCATCCTCGAAGGCGTAGCCCTGGGAGCGGATCTGGAGAATCTCGTCCCTGAGCTCCCGGCCGAACGTCAGCGACTTTGGCGTCAAGCGCGGCAGGGCCAGGTCGCCGGGAAAGAGCCGCTGAAGATCGCGGTCGTCCAGCCCGGATACCAGCGCCTTGCCGACGGCGCAGAGGGACACCGGCATCTTCTCGCCAATGTTGGAGGTCAGCCGGACCGCCGGATGCCCTTCGTAGCGGGCCAGGTAGATGACGCTGTCACCGTCCAGCATGGCAATGCGCACCGTCTCGCCCTTCAGGGTGGGAGCCTGTTCGCAGAACCGGTAAAACTCGCGCACCTCGTCGCGGCGACTGAGGTACGCCGCGCCCAGCTCCACCAGTTTGACCCCCAAGGCGTAATGGGAACCCAACTTGCTGATCAGTTGGGCATCCTCCAGGGCCTGGAGCAGGTTGGAGGTGGAGGACTTGGGGATGCCCAGGGCCCGGGCAAGGTCACTGAGCGTGAGACGCCCGGACCCCGACTCCGCCAAGGCATCCAGCACCGCCGCGGCGCGCGTCACCGCGGGGGCGGGCGTCGAATGCGCCCGGGCGGCGTCGCCTTGCACCGGCGCGGGCTGGACTTCGGTCATTGGATTCCTCATGACTGGAGAGCGACGGACCGGAGTACCCCCACAGTCCGCAACGCCACCGCAAAATCGAAGTTCATCGCAGTGAACACCCTCCATCATACTGGCCGTCTTGGGGCGTGAAATTTTGGGTTTGTCAAGCGCACCGAAAGGGGGTATATTTTGTTCAGACCTTCCACTGTGGCGTCCCCCAATAGCCACAGTGGAAGGTCATCCACGTTAATGTCGCCCGCCGGCGCCCCGCCGGCGCCCCGCAGGCCTCGCGCGCCCATGGTGCGTACTCCGACAACCGGCCGTCATGTTACGCCGAGTGTTTGCACCCGGCGTAAGCAGCCGCTATATTGTTCTCACTGGCTCCTCTCCGCAGCGTCCCCCAATAGCTGCGGCGAGGAGCCTTTTACTTTAAGCAAGCCCTTGCATGCTTCCGACACGCGGGGTCGACACGGCACCCCATTGCCAGCGGGCCGGTTGCATTGTAAGGTCAAAAATGTTGGTCTCTTGGGCTGGGGCAAGACTCGAGCGGGTCCCGTTGGGGGCGCTTCGGAGAATAAGGGCCAACAAAACCAAGGCCCCCGGTATCACGGTGACGTGATACCGGGGCGCTTCTCCCCCCGAAGTCGATGCCCGTGAGAGTGGATGCCCGCGCGGGCGCTATCTGGCCTCGGCGGCAATCACGGCCCAACAGGCCAGGGCGCTGTTCACGCTCGTGAAGTAGCCGTACTGGTCATAGTAAAAGACCGCCCAGTGAGCCTGCATATCGGGCACGAACGGCGAGGTGGGCAAGGCGCCGTTGATGGGCGGGTCGGAGGCATTCCGAACCACCATCCACCGCGGTGCGGCGGCCCCGAGTTCGGCAGCCACGAACCCCAGGACGGCATCGCCCATTTCCACGCCGCAGCCCTCGGCCCCCAGGTTGTTGGTGCTGGTGCCAAACTCAAAATAGTCGGTCGTGAGAATCGGCAGGTACTCGGAGAAATCCACGCGGTCGCACAGCAGCCTCGGCGCATTCGCGAATCCGGGCAGGAGCGCCCCAAATGGGTACCTGGTGGTGGGCGGGCCAAAATCCGGTTCCCTCAAGCGCCCCGTCACCACGTCCAACAACTCCGTGGCCGCCCCCAACTGGTCCCGTGGAATCTCGCCGGAACTCTTGTAGAGGGCTCCGTTGAACGGTTCGTTGCGGAACTCGTCCGCCAGCCGGAACTGGGCGGCCCGGGTGATGACGACATCGCCGAGTTGTGCATCCCCGAAGGTGCCGCCCGCGGTTCCCGTGGTGATGATGAGCTTGGGCCGGACTTCCCTGATGATCTGGCGAAATAGTTCGGCCACCGGCAAGGTGGCGGTCCCGTCACCGGCGGAGATGGAGTCCTGATTCAAGTGAAGTTCGGACTTCATCACGAGAACCGTCTTCCCGCCAATGGCGCTTCGATACCAGCTTGCGAGCCGCTTGGACGCCCGGGCCGGTGCGCCCGTCCTGATGGTCGGCAGGAGAGCGTCGTAGTTGTGCGTGTAGTGGTGCCATTTTGTCGCCGGGTTCACCCCCGGCGTCAGCACGTTGGCCAGCGCCCTGGCTTCCGCCACCGTCCAGGCAATGACCACATAGTCGGCCGGCGGCAATGCGGCCACCGGATCAATGACCGGGTCGTTCGCCGGCGTGGGCGCCATGCCGCCGGGCCATCGATGGGACAGCGATTCTGCCACGCCGCGCAGGGAGGCTTGGCGGACTGCCCCGTCGCCGAGGCCGCCCTCGGGCGCCGGCGCGGCGCCCTCCACCGGCGGTTCGGGAACATCGGGGGAAAAATCGATCAGGTGGCGAGACAGGCCGCGACGGCCCCGGACATAGTCTGAAACCCCAACCATGTCATGCTCCCTTCACAGATCCCGCCGGCACCCCCATGGCACTGAGGGGACGGTGAATCGGAACGTGCGTCACCCTTAATTCCACGCCCCAACCCGACGCCCGTCAATACGGTGGAAGCTGCTCTTTGAGTCAACGTTGCCCCGACGCAAGGCCGGGCCCGGGCACGCAAAAACCCCGCCGTTCCAAGCTTCGCAAGCGCGGAATGGCGGGGTTTTCCTTGGGTGGGCCCTACCGGGATCGAACCGATGACATCCACGGTGTAAACGTGGCGCTCTACCAGCTGAGCTAAAGGCCCCTGCGCTCATTCACCGCCCGCAAGGTGCACCGGGCGTTGAACCAACGAGGAATTACACTACCCGAATACGTCTGCGTTAATCCAATCGCGAACCCGACTGGCCGTGCGTCCGCAGCGCGTCGGCGAGATACGTCAGCGACCGGCCGACGCCGGCCTCCAGTTTCACCGTGGCGTCGCCGTCGCCCCGCGTGATGCCGCGGTTGATGATCACCACGGGCTTGCCGTCCCTGGCCGCCCTTTTCACAAAGCGCAAACCGCTCATCACCGTCAGCGATGACCCCGCCACCACCAGGGCCTGCGCCGAGTCCACCATCTGAAAGGATCGCTCCACGCGGTCCTTGGGCACATTTTCGCCAAAGAACACAAAGTCCGGTTTCAGCATGCCGCCGCAGAGGGGGCAGGAGGCAATGCGAAACGCCCCGATCAGCACCTCGTGCTCCAGATCTGCGTCGGCGTCCGGGGCGGTCCCCGCTCCCCCGATGGCCTCCACGGCCTCCAGGAACCCCGGGTTGAGTTCGGTGAGGACGGTGGCGATGAACCGGCGCTCGTAGACCTCCCCGCACCGCAGGCATGCCACCTTGTCGAACCTCCCGTGCAGGTCCACGACGTCCAGGGCCCCGGCGTCCTCGTGCAGTCGGTCGACGTTTTGCGTGATGATGCCGGTCGTCAGCCCGGCCCGTTCCAGGGCCGCGGCCGCAAAATGCCCGGCATTGGGGTCGGCATGGCGCAGCTGCCGCCAGCCAAGGTGGTTGCGGGCCCAATACCGGCGGCGCAGGGACTCATCCCCCACAAATTCCTGATAGGTCAGCGGTTTTCGCGCTGCGGCCCCGGGACCCCGATAGTCCGGAATGCCAGAGTCGGTGCTGATCCCGGCCCCGGTCAGCAGCGCAAAGCCGCGCCCGCGCAGCAGCCCGGCGATGCGGCCAAGCACGACGGCGGTGTCGGGGGCGTCCGCCGGCCCCGGGTCCGGCGTGTCCTGGACCAGTCCGGTCAGCCCGATGCCCGGCCGTTCCTTGTCGGTCACCGGGGTTCCATCGCTACAGGGCTGCCAGGGCCTGGCGGTACCGCTCCAACGGACGGGCCTGGCCCGTGGGCGTGCTGAAGGCGTCCCGGATCACGCCGTCGGCGTCGATGACGAAGGTGCCGCGCCCGGCCATGCCGCGCTCCTCGTTAAAGACCCCGTACTGCCGGGCGACCGCCCCGTGCGGCCAAAAATCGGCCAGCAGGTCAAACTCGTAGTCCTGTGCCTGCGCGTACGCGCGCAGCGTGTACTTACTGTCCACGGACACGGCCAGCAGGCGCACATTGTCCCGGGAAAAGTCGGCAAAGTTGTCCCGCAGCTCGCACAGCTCTCCCGTGCAGATGCCGGAGAAGGCAAACGGATAAAAGACGACGACGGCGATCCCGCCCCTGAGCGCGGACAGGCTCACGGGTTCGCCAAATTGGTTGGGGAGGGAGAAGTCGGGGGCACGCTCGCCCACCTGCGGGCCCAGGCGCGCTCCGGCGTCGACCATATTATTGCCGCTTGCGCGGAACCAGGCGGGTGGCGGCCCAATCGGTGGACACCCCGGCCGTGGTGGTCACGTGCAGGCCGGCGGTGGGGGCCGCCTCCTGGATCTCCGCCGGCGGAACATACCCGTCCCGGCCGGACTTGGGCGTCAGGATCCAGACAACCCCGCCCTCGTCAAGGGACGTGAGCGAATCCACCAGCGCGTCCACGAGGTCCCCGTCATCCTGGCGCCACCACATGAGAATGGCGTCAACGACGTCGTGGTCTTCCTCGTCGAACATCGCCGAACCAATCAGTTCCTCGATGCTGTCCCGGAGGTCCAGATCAACGTCGTCGTCGTATCCGAGTTCCTGGATGAGATCGCCATCCTTGAACCCCAAATTGCCTGCCACCTTGGCAACGGTGCCGGCGTCGGCCTCGCTCACGTGATTCCTCCTGCGTTCAATGCTTGTGCGCTGGTTTACATTCTTATCTCCCCCCAGTCTAGGGGTTGTGCCCATATTGCCTCTACACCGCGCCGCAGATCAACCGTCCCGTCGCATTGGTACCATTTCCGCCGCAGGGCGGGGCCGGCGGAGGTGATTTGTGTTACTCCCCGGCGCGGCGGCGGGCCACCGCCAGGGCGGCGGGATGGCGGCCGGAAACGTGCCGGGCGTCGCTTGCGCCGCGAGTTTCCGCCCACCGCCTTATTTACGTCTCAGCGGCGCGGACCGCATCCCATCCACGGCGCCGCCACCCCCGCGGCACCCCGTCCCGTCACCGAATGGCCCCGGCTACGCACAAGTGAGGCCCTCGGTCTAGAGTGTTTGTACACGCCCATGGCCACAGCACTGGGCGCCCCACACTGCTTTTAAGAGAGGTTGGACGTGGCTGCAGGAGACGATAATTCACATATCCTGAGCGGGTTGACAAACCAGCTGCCCGATCGTGATCCGGACGAGACCGCTGAATGGCTGGAGTCCCTGGACGCGTTGATTCAGGAACGCGGCACCGAGCGTGCCCAGTTCATCATGCGTAGTTTGCTGCAACGAGCCGGTGCGCAAAGTGTTGGCGTGCCGATGGTCACGACCACCGATTACGTCAACACGATTCCGGCCGACCAGGAACCGGAATTCCCGGGGAATGAAGAGATTGAGCGCAAGTACCGTGCCTGGCTGCGGTGGAACGCCGCCGTCCTGGTGCACCGGGCCCAGCGCCCCGACATCGGCGTCGGCGGACACATCTCCACCTATGCCGGTGCGGCAACCCTGTACGAGGTCGGCTTTAACCACTTCTTCCGGGGCAAGGACCACCCAGGCGGCGGCGACCAGGTCTTTTTCCAGGGTCACGCCTCCCCCGGCATGTATGCCCGCGCATTCCTGGAAGGCCGCCTGAGCGAAGCGGACCTGGACGGGTTCCGGCAGGAGAAGTCCCATGCCGGCCACGCGTTGTCGTCGTACCCGCACCCGCGCCTGATGCCGGAGTTCTGGGAATTCCCGACCGTGTCCATGGGCATCGGCCCGATGAATGCGATCTACCAGGCCCAGTCCAACCGCTACCTGCACAACCGCGGCATCAAGGACACCTCCGACCAGCAGGTCTGGGCGTTCTTGGGCGACGGCGAAATGGACGAGCCCGAATCGCGCGGCCTGCTCCAGCTGGCCGCGAACGACAAGCTCGACAACCTCAACTTTGTCATCAACTGCAACCTCCAGCGCCTGGATGGGCCGGTGCGCGGCAACGGCAAGATCGTCCAGGAACTGGAGGCCTTCTTCCGTGGTGCCGGCTGGAACGTCATCAAGGTTCTCTGGGGCCGGGAATGGGATGACCTGCTGGCCCGGGACACCGACGGATCCCTCGTGGACGTCATGAACACCACCGTCGACGGCGATTACCAGACCTACAAGGCCGAGTCCGGCGGGTTTGTGCGCGAGCACTTCTTCGGCCAGACCCCGCAGACGAAGGAACTGGCCGCCCACCTGGACGACGAGCAGGTCTGGAACCTCAAGCGCGGCGGGCACGATTACCACAAGGTCTACGCCGCCTACAAGGCGTCCGTGGAGTTCAAGGGCAAGCCGACCGTGATCCTGGCGCACACCGTGAAGGGTTACGGCCTGGGCACCCACTTCGAGGCCCGCAACTCCACGCACCAGATGAAGAAGCTGACGCTGCAGGACCTCAAGGACTTCCGCACCCACCTGCGCCTGCCCATCAGCGATGAGGTCCTGGAAGCGGATCCGTACCGTCCCCCGTACTACCACCCGGGCATGGATGCCCCGGAAATCCAGTACCTGATGAACCGGCGCCGGGAACTTGGCGGCTTCCTGCCCGAGCGGCGCAACAAGCACACCAAGGTCGTCCTGCCCGGGGACAAGACCTATGAGGTGGCCAACCGAGGTTCGGGCAAGCAGCACGCCGCCACCACCATGGCGTTCGTGCGCCTGCTCAAGGACCTGATGCGGGACAAGGAGTTCGGGGCGCGGATCGTGCCGATCATCCCCGATGAGGCACGCACCTTCGGCATCGACGCGTTCTTCCCGACCGCGAAGATCTACAACCCGAACGGGCAGAACTACCTGTCCGTGGACCGCGACCTGGTCCTGGCGTACAAGGAGTCCGTCAGCGGGCAGATCGTGCACGCCGGCATCAACGAGGCCGGCTCCGTCGCGGCCTTCACCGCCGCGGGCACGTCCTACGCCACGCACGGCGAGCCGTTGATCCCGATCTACGTCTTCTATTCCATGTTCGGCTTCCAGCGCACCGGTGACGGCTTCTGGGCGGCCGGTGACCAGATGACCCGCGGGTTCATCATCGGCGCCACCGCCGGGCGCACCACCTTGACCGGTGAGGGCCTCCAGCACGCGGACGGGCACTCCCCCATCCTGGCCTCCACGAACCCGGCCGTGATCAGCTACGACCCGGCCTACGGGTACGAGATCGGGGCCATCGTCCACGCGGGGCTGGAGCGCATGTACGGCGAGACCCACCCGGATCCCAACGTCATGTACTACATCACCGTGTACAACGAACCGATCATCCAGCCCAAGGCGCCGGAGAACATGGACGTCGAGGGCATCACCCGCGGCATCTACCTCCTGAACAAGGGGCAGGACGACGGGCCTCGGACGCAGCTGCTCGCGTCGGGCGTGGCCGTGCCGTGGGCCCTGGAGGCCCAGCAAATCCTCGCCGATGAATGGGGCGTTGCGGCCGACGTTTGGTCGGTCACGTCCTGGACGGAACTGCGCCGCGACGGGCTGGCCGCCGAGGAAGACGCGTTCCTCCACCCGGATGCCGAGCACCGCATCCCGTACATCACCGAAAAGATGGCCGGCGCCGCCGGTCCCGTGGTGGCGGTGACCGACTTCATGAAGGCCGTTCCGGACCAGGTGCGCCAGTTCCTGCCCAACGACTTCGCCACGCTCGGCGCCGACGGCTTCGGCTTCTCCGACACCCGGGCCGCGGCCCGGCGGTTCTTCAAGATCGACGCCCACTCCGTGGTGGTCCGTGCCCTGGAGATGCTGGCCAAGAACGGGCACGTCGACGCCAACGCACCCCGCCAGGCCATTGAGAAGTACGACCTGCTCAATGTCAACGCGGGAACCACCGGCAACGCCGGCGGCGAAAGCTAACAGCGAAAGCAGCAACAACCGGCAGGGGCCGGTGCGACCGATGGGTCGCACCGGCCCCTGCCAGTTGTAGTATTCACACAAATACCCATGGTGGGTGCAAAGGACATATCCTCAAGGAATGGCACCTAAGAATTCCAGCACGGCGGTTCCCGCCGGCACGGCCGCCGCTCCCCGGCGGACGGCGGCCAGAAGCACCCCCGGGACCCTGGAGCGGCTGCGCGCGAACATTGGGCCGTTGTCCACCACCATGCTGCGGGAACTGGAAAACACGCTGCCCTGGTACCGCCGCCTGAGCTCCGACGAGCGGTCCTCGCTGGGCCTGGTGGCCCAGAACGGCATTTCCGCTTTCGTCTCCTGGTACGAGCACCCCTCCTCCCCCAGTTGGGTGCTCTCCGACGTCTTCGGCACGGCGCCCACCGAATTGACGCGCTCCATCAGCCTGCAGCGGGCCCTGCAGCTGATCCGCACGGTGGTCCAGGTCGTGGAGGACCGGGTGCCGGAACTGGCCGCCGCCGATGAACAGGTCGCCCTGCGCGAGGCCGTGCTGCGGTATTCGCGCGAGGTGGCCTTCGCGGCGGCCGACGTCTACGCCCGCGCCGCGGAAAACCGCGGCGCCTGGGACACCCGCCTGGAGGCACTGGCCGTTGACGGCATACTGCGCGGTGAACAGTCCGACGCCCTTCAGTCGCGGATCTCGGCCCTGGGCTGGACATCGCACGGACACTTCACGATCATGGTGGGCCCGGCGCCGGCCGAGGCCAACGCCACCTACCTTTCCACCCTGCGCCGCGCCGCCGGCCGCTTTGCCGCCGACGTCATGGTGGGGATCCAGGGCGACCGGCTCATCCTGGTGCTCGGCAACGTGGCGGATCCGGAAACCGCCTACTTGCGCCTGAGCGAGCTGTTCGCTCCGGGCCCGGTGGTCTACGGCCCGCTGGCACCGACCCTGACCGACGCCACCATCTCGGCCAAGGCGGCCTTTGCCGGGATGGCCGTGGTCAAGGGCTGGGACGGTGCCCCGCGGCCGGTCTCGGCCGAGGACCTGTGGCCCGAACGGGTGATCGGCGGCGACGACACCGCCCGCCGGGCCCTGCTTGTGAACATCTACCGGCCACTGGTGGCCGCCTCCAACGGCCTCCTGGAAACCCTGGGCAGCTATCTGCAGCTGGGCCATTCCCTGGAAGCCACCGCCCGCGACCTGTTTGTCCATTCCAACACCGTCAGGTACCGGCTGCGGCGCGTCTGCGACGTCACCGGCTGGGACCCGCTGGTCCCCCGGGAGGCGTTCGTCCTCCAAACCGCGCTGGTCGTGGGGCGCCTGGCCATGCCGGCCAAGGCGGTCCCGGAGCGGCCGGCCGCGCGCGCCTGAGCCGATCGGCGCCCGGGGCCGGTCCGGCTCCGTCAAAAACCGCCCATATTGTAGGATTCCTACAAATCAACGAGATGAGCTTGGTGTACCGAAACACCGTGCAAAGGCCCCCAAGTTTGGAAAGCTGGAGAATGTGCTTGCAATAGTCTGCCCTGGTCAGGGGTCACAAACGCCCGGATTCCTCTCGCCCTGGCTTGAGCTGCCCGGCGTGCGGGAAAAATTGGCTGCCCTGAGCGAGGCCGCCGGCATCGATTTGATCGCGCACGGCACCACCTCGGACGCCGAAACCATCAAGGACACCGCGGTCGCCCAGCCGCTGATCGTGGCCGCCGGGCTGGTGGCCGCACAGGCCCTGCTGGAGACGTCCCTGGACACCCTGCCGGTGGTCGTGGCCGGCCACTCGGTTGGTGAAATCACCGCCGCCGCCCTGACCGGCACGCTGTCCAACGACGACGCCATGGCGTTCGTGCGCGAACGCGCCAACACGATGGCCGCCGCGGCCGCCGTGACGCCCACCGGCATGGCCGCCGTCGTCGGTGGCGACGCCGAGGACGTCCTGGCCGCCATCACCGCCGCGGGACTGACTCCGGCCAACATGAATTCCAAGGGCCAGACCGTGGCCGCCGGCACCATGGAGCAGATTGCCGCACTCGTGGCCGCCCCGCCGGCCAAGGCCCGCGTCATCCCGCTGCAGGTCGCCGGCGCCTTCCACACCCACCACATGGCGCCCGCCGTGGCCGCCCTGGAGGCGCTCGCCCCGTCACTTGCCCCGCACACGCCCAAGGTGCCGCTGCTGTCCAACTACGACGGCGCCGTCGTCGTCTCCGGGGCGGCGGCGCTCGAGTCGCTGATCGCCCAGGTGTCGCGGCCGGTGCGCTGGGACCTGTGCATGGAGACAATGACCGCGATGGGCGTGACCGGGCTGATCGAGCTCACCCCGGCCGGCACCCTGACCGGGCTGGCCAAGCGCGGCATGAGCGGTGTTGCTACCGTTGCAGTGAAAACACCAGCCGATTTGGAATCCGCCAAGGAACTGCTGGCCGGCCTCGCCCAGCGGGAGAAGGAACATAAGTGAGCACAGCCCAACTGCAACAACACACCCTGCGTGAGGGATCGCGCATCATGGGCATTGGCGCCTACCGCCCGTCCGTGATCGTCACCAACGACGACGTGTGCCAGTGGATCGATTCCTCCGACGAGTGGATCCGCCAGCGCACCGGCATCATCACCCGCCACCGGGCCCCCCGCGACGTGTCCGTCGTGGACATGGCCGTGGGCGCCGGCGCCGAGGCGATCAAGAACGCCGGCATTGAGCCCTCGCAGCTGGGCGCCGTGCTGGTCTCCACCGTGTCGCACCCGTATGCGACGCCGTCGGCCGCGGCGCTGATCGCCGACCGGCTCGGCGCCACCCCGGCTCCCGCGTTCGATATTTCTGCCGCCTGTGCCGGCTACTGCTACGGCGTGGCCCAGGCCGACGCCCTGGTCCGGGCCGGCACCGCCGACTACGTGTTGGTCATCGGCGCCGAAAAGCTCTCCGATGTCATCGACAACCACGAGCGCACCATCTCCTTCCTGCTCGGCGACGGCGCCGGCGCGGTGGTGGTGGGCCCGTCCGAGGAGCCCGGCATCGGCCCGTCCGTGTGGGGCTCCGACGGCGGCAAGTGGGACGCAATCGGCATGACCCACTCGCTGCTGGACATCCGCGACTTCAGTGAGCAGGCCATGAAGGGCGACGACGTCGCCATGGCCGCCGCCGACGAGGCGCACTCCACCCTGTGGCCCACGCTGCGCCAGGACGGGCAGACCGTCTTCCGCTGGGCCGTGTGGGAGATGGCCAAGATGGCCAAGAAGGCCCTCGACGTCGCCGGCATCACGGCCGATGACCTGGGCGCGTTCGTGCCGCACCAGGCCAATATGCGTATCATCGACGAGCTCGCCAAGCAGCTGAAACTGCCCGAACACGTCATCATCGGCCGGGACATCGCCGACGCCGGCAACACGTCCGCGGCGTCAATTCCGCTGGCAACACACCGCCTGCTGATCGAGAATCCCGAGCTGTCCGGTAAGTTGTCACTGCAGATCGGTTTTGGCGCCGGTTTGGTGTTTGGTGCCCAAGTGGTTCGCCTCCCCTAAGAACAGACAGCGGGCCGGGCCACTCTTGTGGCGTGGTCGCCACTGCCTGAAGAGATCAAGTCCTTGATCGTGAAGTAAAAATACAAGAAAAGGAGCCGTCAATGGCTAGCAACGAAGAAATCCTGGCCGGTTTGGCCGAAATCGTCAACGAAGAGACCGGTCTGGCCCCCGAGGCCGTTGAAATGGACAAGTCGTTCACCGACGATCTGGACATTGACTCGATCTCCATGATGACGATCGTCGTCAACGCCGAGGAAAAGTTCGACGTGAAGATCCCGGACGAAGAGGTCAAGAACCTCAAGACCGTCGGCGACGCCGTCACCTTCATCGCCGGCGCCAAGGCTTAATAGCCCCGCGCAAGCCCTTTCCGCGTGTGCGACACAGGGCATGGTGGGTGGCTGGCGCCACGGCGCGCCGGCCACCCACAGCATTAATGAAATGTCCTGTCCTTTATTCTTTCTAGAGAGTTGAACCATGGCCCGCAAAGTAGTCATCACTGGATTGGGAGCAACCACGCCAATCGGCGGCGACGTCCCGACCATGTGGAAGAACGCCCTCAAGGGTGTCGCCGGCGCGCACACCCTCACGGATGACTGGGTTGAAAAGTACGACCTCCCGGTACACTTCGCCGCCCGCGTGACGAACCCCGCGTCCGAGGTCCTCAGCCGCGTCGAGGCCAAGCGCATGGACCCCTCCACGCAGTTCGCCGTCGTGGCCGCCCGCGAGGCCTGGAAGGACTCCGGACTGGGCGAGGTCGACCACGACCGCCTGGCGGTCGCCTTCGCCACCGGCATCGGCGGCGTCTGGACCCTCCTGGACGCCTGGGACACGCTGCGCGAAAAGGGCCCGCGCCGAGTGTTGCCGATGACCGTTCCCATGCTGATGCCCAACGGGCCGGCCGCCGCTGTCAGCCTGGACCTCGGCGCCCGCGCCGGGGCCCACACCCCCGTCTCCGCCTGCGCCTCCGGCACCGAGGCCCTGCACATGGGCCTGGAGCTCATTCGCTCCGGGAAGGCCGACATCGTGATGGCCGGCGGCGCCGAGGCGGCGATCCACCCGCTGCCCATGGCCGCGTTCGCCTCCATGCAGGCGCTGTCCAAGCGCAACGACGACCCCGAAGGCGCCTCCCGCCCCTACGACATCAGCCGCGACGGCTTCGTCATGGGTGAAGGTGCCGGCGCCCTGGTCCTGGAGGCCGAGGAGCATGCCCTGGCCCGCGGTGCCCGGATCTACGGCGAGCTGGCCGGCACCTCCGTCACCGCGGATGCGTACCACATCACGGCCCCGGACCCCGAGGGCCTGGGTGCCACCCGTGCCCTGAAAGCCGCCTTGTTTGACGCCCGCGCGCAGGCCGAAGACGTCGTCCACGTCAACGCCCACGCCACGTCCACGCCTGTGGGCGACCGGCCCGAGTACACGGCACTGCGTGCCGCCCTGGGCGGCCACCTGGACAGTGTGTGCGTCTCCGCCACGAAGTCCCAGACCGGGCACCTGCTGGGGGCCTCCGGCGCCGTGGAGTCGGTCCTTGCCGTCCTGGCCATCTACCACCGTCTGGCCCCCGTCACCATCAACCTGCACAACCAGGACCCGGAAATCCCGTTGGACATTGTCACCGGTACCCCCCGGGTGCTGCCGTCCGGGCAGGTCATGGCCCTGAACAACTCGTTTGGCTTCGGCGGTCACAACGCCGTGGTGGCGATCCGCAGCACCGGGCCCAAGGCGGAGTAGGCCTCTTATTTTGGTTCGCACGGACGAACATCGGCGCCCGCCTTGTGGCGGGCGCCGATTTTCGTCAAGGGCGGATAACTACGATGTGGTCCAAGGCCGGATCCGCCGGTCGGCGCATGCGCTAGCTCCGCGCGCCGGCTGATCTCTAGGAAGGTCTGGCTGTACCTAGCCGACGTGGTGCAGCCAGCGCACGGGCGCGCCGGCGGCAGCGTGGCGGAACGGTTCCAATTCCTCGTCCCACGCCTCGCCCAGCGCGAGGGACAGTTCCTGGTAGACGGCCGCGGGCTCGCCCCGGCCCGCCTCGTACGCATAGCGGATGCGGTCCTCGGAGACCATGATGTTGCCGTGAACGTCGGTGACGGCGTGGAAGATCCCGAGCTCGGGCGTGTGGGACCAGCGGGCGCCGTCGACGCCGGGGCTCGGCTCCTCGGTGACCTCATACCGGACGTTGGCCCAGCCGCGAAGCGCCGACGCCAGACGCGCGCCCGTGCCGGCCGGCCCCTGCCACACAAATTCCGTGCGCAGCACATTGGGCGCCGCGGGCTGTGGTGTCCACTGCAGGCCCGTGCGCCGGTCCATCACCGCTGCGATGGATGATTCAATATGTGGGCACATGACAGCCGGGGCTGAGTGCACAAACAAGACACCGCGCGTCGAAACAACGTTCATTCCATCCTCCATTGCAGTAGGTGCGTCTTCCCCAACGACCTTCAACTCGGATGGAACTTGTAGTGCGCGGAGCCGGTGTGACCCGTCCCAACTGCCTGACCTTTATCGTCTGGCCTTTATCCTCTGACAAATATCCTCTGACAGACTAGTTTACGGCCGCCGCCCACTGGCAACGACCGGCAACTCCCTCTCATTGTGTCCTAGGATTCCCCGTTAGGCCACCGTCGGGGGAAAATACTTCACAGTCGTGTCACATCATGCCCGCGGATGGGCCTGCTTGTAGCTCGCGCGCAGCCGCTCGACGGAGACGTGGGTGTACAGCTGCGTGGTGGCCAGGGAACTGTGCCCCAGGATTTCCTGCACCGCCCGCAGATCGGCACCCCCATCCAGCAGGTGTGTCGCCGCGGTGTGGCGAAGTGTGTGCGGGCCGGTCGCGGATGTGTCCCCCAGCGCCCTGAGGGCTTGAGCGACGACGGAGCGCACCTGCCGCTGGTCGATCCGGGCCCCTCGCTTGCCCAGGAACAGGGCGTGGCCGCCGGCGGGCTGATGAACCGCCGGCCGCCCGGCCAGGAGCCAGCGCCGGACCGCGTCGGCCGCGGGGACGCCGAACGGGACGGTGCGCTCCTTATTGCCCTTGCCCAGCACCTTCAGGGTGCGTCGTTCCAGGTCCACCTCATCGACGTCCATGCCGGCGAGTTCGCCGACCCGGATTCCGGTGGCGTACAGCAATTCCACCATGGCGTGATTTCTGAGGTCGATGGGACCGCCGGAGTCTGCGCGCAACTTCAGCGAGTCCATGATCCGTTGCACCTGTTGCTGCTGCAGGACGGCCGGCAGCGACTGGTTGCGCTTGGGCGCCTTCAGGCGCAGGGCCGGATCAACGGCGATCAATTCCTCCCGGACGGCCCAGGCCATGAAGCTGCGGACCGTTGCCGTGCGCCGGGCAAGGGTCGAGCGGGACAGTCCGGCGGCATTCTGCTCGCCCAGCCAGCGGCGCAGTACCCCCAGGTCAACGCCGGCCAAGGCGCGGATGCCCTCGGCCAGGGCATGGATCAGGAGAGCGTCGATGTCGCCCCGGTAGGCGCGAACCGTGTGTTCTGAGCGGCCGCGTTCGGCGGCCAGGTATCGTTCGAAGGCGGCGGCGGCAGCATCCAGCTCCGCCGGCAGCCGGGCGCGTTCGTCGTAGTCCACGCTCCCACTGTGCTCGGTCCACCGGCCCGGGGCAAGCTGCCCCGCCGCCAATCCCGGAATTGGGATGGCGCCAACCTAAGTGGGCGGTCCCGCCGGGTGCTCAGTCAAAGGCGGTGTGGAATGCTCGCGCCATGTCCATCGAAAAGGCAACCAGGATGATCGACCCCGGCATCCCCGGTGCGGCTGCCGTGATCGCCGTCTCCCCGGAGCCGGGGCGCCCAATGGGAGCATCCTCGAGGCCCCGCCGGGCCTCCGCGAAGCCCGCGGCCGCCGCACGAGCGACGTCGTCGGGCGACCAGCCGTAGACTCCCCCGCCAATGGCGGGGAACGCCACGGAGTACGCGCCAAGCCGGCCCGCCAATTCGCAGGAGCGCGCAAAGCAGCTTTGCAGCAGGGCGTGGTCCGTCTCGCCGGAATGCCTGTTGGGGCCCACGGTGTGGATGACCCACCGCGCCTTCAGGTTCCCGGCGCCGGTGGCCACCGCGCCCCCGACCGGCAGGCCGTCCGGCAGCCGGATGCGGCGCAGTTCCCGGCACTCCGCCAGGAGCCCGGGGCCGGCCGCCCGGTGGATGGCACCGTCGACGCCGCCGCCCCCGAGCAGGCTCGAGTTGGCGGCATTGACGATCGCGTCCACGCTCAACGTCGTTATGTCCCCGCGCAGGATGGTCACGTCCATGCTGCCGAGGGTAGCAAGGATTCGCCGGATCGGCAGTGGCGAGGGCCGGGACCGGCGGGGGCCGACGGGAGCCACAGGACGCAGGGGGCCGGCGGGGGCTGACGCTACGGGCTGCAGCGCTGCCAGCCGTTGTTGACGCGTCGGGCCAGGCGCAACAGCTCCAGCCGCCCGAGGCCGGCCAGCACGGTTGCCGTTCCCAGCCCCGCCACCACGCTGAGCTTGTCGATGGTGGTGGCCGAATGCAGCGGCAGGGCATCCATGAGCAGCAGGTCCTCCACGCCGAGTCCGTCGTGCGGTGCGGGGGCCGCGGCCCGTTCGGCTGCCAGGTTCACACCGGGGGCTCCGGCCAGTTCGGCCACGTCCGCGGCATCGGTGACGCAGACGGCGGATCCTTCGCGCAGCAGCCGGTGGCAGCCGGCCGAGTTGGCGGAGTAGACGGAGCCGGGCACGGCCCCGACGGGGCGGCTCAACCCGTCGGCGTGGTGGGCCGTGTTGAGGGCACCGGAGCGCCAGCGTGCCTCGACCACCACGGTGACCGCGCTCAGGGCGGCGATGAGGCGGTTGCGCTGCAAGAAGCGGTAGCGAGTGGGGTTGGTGCCCGGGGGCACTTCCGCCACCATGGCCCCCTGCTCCGTGATGGTGCGCAGCAGGTCCTCGTTGCCGGAGGGGTAGAAGCGGTCCACTCCCCCGGCCATGATGGCCAGCGTGGCGGGGCCGTCGGCGGGACGGCCCGGCGAGGCGGCGGCGAGCGCGCCGCGGTGGGCGTGGGCGTCGATGCCGTAGGCGCCGCCGCTGATCACGGTGTAGTCGCGCTGCACCAGTGCCGCGGCCAGCTCCCCGGTGACGGTGGCGCCGTAGCTGGTGCTGTCGCGCGAGCCCACCACCGCGATGCACCTGTGGAGTTCCGGGATCAGCGGTCCACGGCCGCGAATCCACAACGCGATGGGTTCGGCCAGCTGGAGGTCGGCCAGGGCGGCCGGCCACAGGCTGTCTTCGGGGATGAGCAGGCCGCCACCCAGGCGTGCCACGACGTTCAGGTCCCGGTCCGGGGCCAGATCGGCCAGCCGGGGCCGCCAGCGCGTCAGGGCGTCGGCGAGGCCGGGCCACCGGGGCATGCCCGCCTCGGCGAGCACCGAGCTCATGTCCCGTTCCAGAGAAGCACTGGAGGCGAACGTCCCCTGGATCAGGCGCAGCGCCTCCACCGCGCCGGCGACCCGGATCAGGGCCATTCCGGCCAGGTCCGACGGTTCCATCAGGCGGGTCAGCGCGGCCCGGGCCACGCGTATGCCCTGGCGCTCGGGTTCGGCCCCGCCGGTGTAATCTCTCATGCTCCCACTCCTCGTTGTCTCAATGTCAGGGCCAGCCCCACCTCGTCGGGACCGGGCCGGCTTTGTCCCCGCAGGTCGGCCACCGTCCAGGACAGGCGCAGGACGCGGTCGTAGCCGCGGGCCGTCAGCGTCCCGGCCCCCATGGCCCGGTCCAGCAACTGCGTGTTGCGGGGGTCCAGGCGCAGGGGCCCCCGCAGCAGCCGGCCGGAGAGGTCGGCGTTGTGAACCAGGCCAAACGGCCGCAGCCGCTCCAGCTGGCTGCTCCGGGCCAGCCGCACCCGGGCGGCGACCTGGGCCGTTGATTCCCGCGGCCCGGTGTCGGAGAGTTGCGCCAGGGAGACCCGGTTGACCTGCAGCTGGATGTCCACCCGGTCCAGCAGCGGCCCGGACAATTTTCCAAAGTAGCGCCGCCGGGCCATCGGCGTGCACTCACAGCCCATGCCCTTGCCGGTCGCCTTGCCACAGGGGCAGGGGTTGGCCGCCATGACCAACTGGAACCGGGCGGGATACGCGGCCGTTCCCGCCGAGCGGTGCAAGACGAGTTCGCCGCTCTCCAGCGGCTGCCGCAGGGCATCAAGGACCCGGCGGTCATACTCCGGCGCCTCGTCCAGGAACAGGACACCCCGGTGCGCCCGCGATGCGGCCCCGGGACGGGGAATGCCGCTGCCGCCGCCGATGATGGAGGCCGTGCTGGCCGAATGGTGCGGCCGCTCATACGGGGGACGGCGCACCAGCGCGGTGATGCCCTCCCCTCCGTTATCCAGCGAGTGGATGGCGGTGACCTCCATGGCTTCGGCGTCGTTGAGGTCCGGCAAGAGGCCGGACAGGCGCTCGGCGAGCATCGTCTTGCCGGAGCCCGGCGGTCCCACCATCATCAGGTGGTGTCCGCCGGCGGCCGCGATTTCCAGGGCCAGCCGCGCCTCGGCCTGACCGGCAACCTCCGCCAGGTCCGGGGCTCCGGACGGCTCGGCCCGTGCCGGCCCGCCCGCGGACGGCCCGCCCACCGCCGGCACCCGCGCATCGCCGGCGGCGGGGCCGGGGTCGGCGACGACGAGCTTCTCGGGGTTGGCGTCGAAGTCCTGCGCCACTTCGGCCAGGGATTCGTAGCCGCGCACCCTGGCCCCGGCGACCAGCTCGGCCTCGGCAAGGTTGGCGGCCGCCACCACAAACTCCCGGCACCCGGCGGTCATGGCGGCCAGGACGGCCGGGAGCACTCCCCGCACGGGCCGGAGCCGCCCGTCCAGGCCCAGCTCGGCAATGAAGACCGTGCCGCCCGTTCGGCGAACGTCCCCGGCGGCGTTGAGAGCCGCCATCACGATCGCCAGGTCAAAGCCGGACCCCTTCTTCGGCAACGACGCCGGCACCAGGTTCACCGTGATCTTGCGGCGGCTTAGCGGGATGCCGGAATTTTGCGCGGCGGAGCGGATCCGCTCCCTGGCCTCGGAGAGGGCCGCATCGGGCAAACCCAGCAGCACGAACGCGGGCAGTGTTTGGCCGATGTCGGCCTCGACCTCGATCACGTGGCCGTTCAGGCCCACCAGCGCCACGGCCAGCGCCCGCCCCATGCCCACCTACCCCACCCCCTTGAGGTGGTCCACGACGGGCTCGCCGCGGCCGTCCATGACGATGCCGACGGCGTCGATGCGCAGCGCACCCATGACGTGGCTGTGCGCCCGGGCCCAGACCACGGCGAGGGTGCGCAGCCTGGCCACCTTGGCCGCCGTGACGGCCTCCAAAGGGTCGCCATAGCGCAGGGACCGCCGGGTCTTCACCTCGACGATGACCAATTCGGCCCCGTCGAGTGCGACCAGGTCGATCTCCCCCGACGGGCACCGCCAATTGCTGTCAATGACCCGGATGCCCAGATCCTCCAGGTAGTCGGCGGCCACCCGCTCCCCGGCCCGGCCCAGCACGTCCTTTGCTTTCATCGCTTCCTCCACCACCAGCGTGGCGAGGAACGGCCGCCGGCGACAGGGCCGGCGGCCAAAGTGTGGACAGCGGCACCGCATCACCCCGGTGTGGAGGGCCCACCGCCGCCGTCACGGCGGATGAGGCGTGGGCGGGCCAGGGGCAAAAGGGAGGACGACGGCGGAACCTGCGTTCCGCCGTCGTCCTCTCCATGCGTGGCCCAGGTCTTAGCCGAGGGAACCGAGCTGGCCGTCCTTGGGGATCTGGAGGTCGTCGGACTTGATCAGTTCCTCGACGTTGACGTCCTTGAACGTGATGACGCGCACGTTCTTGACGAAGCGGGCGGTGCGGTAGACGTCCCACACCCACGCGTCCTGGAGCGTCAGGTCAAAGTACACCTCGCCGTCGGCCGATCTGGCCTGCAGGTCCACGTGGTTGGCCAGGTAGAAGCGCCGCTCCGTCTCCACCACATAGCTGAACAGGTTCACCACGTCCCGGTATTCACGGTAGAGCTGCAGCTCCATGTCGGTTTCGTAGTTCTCTAAGTCCTCTGCGCTCATGCTTCCATCATCCATCACCCGGGCACGAGTTGCCGAACGCCCGCGTTAGAGGAGCCGCCAGGACTTGCGGTGAAAGTCCGTGGGACCGTGCGCGGCGATGGCGGCGCGGTGAGGAGCGGTGCCGTAGCCCTTGTTGGAGTCCCACCCGAACTGCGGGAATTCCTCGCTCAGGGCCACCAGCATGGCGTCGCGCTCGACCTTCGCCAGGACGCTGGCGGCGGCGACCGACAGGCACGTCATGTCCGCCTTGATGCGGGTCCGCACCTCCATGGCCGCACCGGTCGCGGAATCCCCCGGCAGGGGCGCATCGGCCGGGCCGAAACTGAATTCCGGCTGCAGCGGCACCGAGAGCCAGTCCTGGTTCCCGTCCAAAATCACGAAACTGGGCAGCAGGGAGGCGGCGACGGCGGCCAGGGCGCGCGTGCCTGCCAGGCGCAGGGCCGCCACCAGGCCCAGGGCGTCAATCTCCGCGGCCGACGCGTGCCCGACGGCGCTGGCGGCGGCCCAGTCCTTGATGGCCGGCACCAGCTCCCGGCGCACGGATTCGCGCAGCAGTTTGCTGTCCCGGACGCCGGGCAGGTCCGTCGCCGTGCCGGCCTCAATCACCACCATGCCGACGCTGACCGGCCCGGCCAGGGCGCCGCGACCCACCTCGTCGCAGCCGGCCACGAGCGTGTACCCGGCCGCGGCGAGTTCGCGTTCCCACAGCAGGGTGGGCGGGACGGAGACCACTACCGGCTCGCCGTCACGGGCGGCGCGCCGTGGCCGGCGGCCCTGGGCGCCGGGACGCCCTTGAAAACATCCGGGTAGTTCCCCAGCACGCCGATGTGGGAGACGGGCCAGGCGATGACGACGGCGCGTCCCTCGACGTCCTCGAGCGGCACAAAGCCGGTCCCGCTGGTTTCCTCGTGCTCGCGCGAATCATCGGAGTTGTTCCGGTGGTCGCCCATGACCCACAGGTGTCCGGCCGGGACGGTGACGTCAAAGGTGGTGTCCGACGGCGACGCCCCCGGGAACAGGTAGGGCTCGGTGATGGCCACGCCGTTGACGGTGATCTTTCCGTCCACGGTGCAGCACTTCACGTGGTCCCCGGGCAGGCCGATGACCCGCTTGACCAGGTGCTGGGCGGAGGCGTCGGGGGCCACGCCGACAAAGGTGGCCGCGTCGTTGAGCCAGCCCAGCGGGCCGGGGCTCGCGGGCGGCTGGGGCGGCAGCCACCCCTGGGTGTCCTTGAAGACCACCACGTCCCCGCGCTTGAGCGCGAAGGGTTCGGGCACCAGCAGGTTCACGAAGATCCGGTCGTCGATGCGCAGCGTGTTTTCCATGGATCCGGAGGGGATGTAAAACGCCCGGAACAGGAAGGTCTTGATCAGGAAGGACAGCACGACCGCGATGGCCAGGATCGTGAGGATCTCCTTGCCCCACGCCCAGGCGCCGCTGCGCAGCCGATCCCCGGCCGTGCCCGCCCCAGACGACCCGGACGCACCGGACGACCCGGACGCACCGGACGCCGGCCGGGCGGCCTCACCCGGGGTGCCGGCGTCGTGCGGTTCGTCTTCGCCGGGGTCCCGGGGCACATTGTGCTGCATGAACGAATCTTTTCCTTACGAAGTCACGAGGTGGTGGACGGGACTAGGGTGCGCGGACGGGGTCCCGTTCCAGCGCATGCATGCGCCCCAGYGGCCACACGGTGGCCACCGGCCGGCCGATGACCCTCTCGGTGTCGATCAGGCCGCCGCCGGGCGCGCCCAGCAGGGACCGTGAATCCAGTGAGACATTGCGGTGGTCGCCCATAAGCCACAATTTACCCTGCGGAACCGTGACCTCAAACGAAATCTCGCTGGGCACGTCCTTCGGGTACAGGTAGCTCTCCGTGACGGGCACCCCGTTGACCTCCAGCAGCCCGCCCGCGGAACAGCACTTGACGGTGTCCCCGGCCACGCCCAGCACCCGCTTGACGTAGATGTTGTTGTTGGGCACCAGCCCCAGCCACTGGCCGGTGCCGACCGCGGCGTCCATGAGGGGTCCGAAGCCGGAATCCAGCGAGGTGAAGGAGCCGCGCCCGTCAAAGACCACCACGTCGCCGCGCCGGATGGGGGCGGCGGCAAAATCCGTGCGGGAGACCAGGACGCGGTCGCCGGTGACCAGCAGCGGCTCCATGGAAACGGAAGGGATGTAGTACACGTCGACCCACACGTTGCGCACCAGCGCCGCAGCCAGAAAGAGCAGCACAACGCCCAATACAACAAAACGCCAGCCCAGTTTCCTGGACCGGCGTTTCGCTTGAGTCAAAGTGCGGATCCCTTACTTGGCGGGGATGGCGTCGCGCTTTTCCTTGATCTTGGCAGCCTTGCCGCGCAGGTTGCGCATGTAGTACAGCTTGGCGCGGCGCACGTCACCCTTGGTGACAACCTCGATCTTCTCGATGACCGGGGAGTGTACCGGGAAGGTACGCTCCACGCCGACACCGAAGGAGACCTTGCGGACCGTGAACGTCTCGCGGACGCCGTCGCCCTGGCGGCCAAGGACGAAGCCCTTGAACACCTGGACACGGGAGCGGCTGCCTTCAATGATGTTCACGTGAACGTTGAGGGTGTCCCCGGCACGGAAGGCGGGGATGTCGCTGCGCAGGCTGGCTGCGTCAACAGAATCGAGAAGATGCATGTTCTTACTCCAGATAAACGCCACGGGTCATTTATGTTGTGTCGCGTCCCACGGACGGCGCGAGGCCAGTCGTGGAATCGAAAATTGTGTGACCGGATTCCAAGGCTGGAAGGCCGGTGCGCCGTTCTGTTGGCGGACGTTCCCCCCGTGGCAGGAACGCGCCCAGTAGGCACGTTCACCCATTTTGCCATAGTTGGCGGGCGGAGACTAATCGTTCTCCGCGCGGTCGTCCCCGCGCAGCACGGCCCTGCCGTCGACGACGGCGTACCCGAGGTCCCACAGGACGTTGCGGTCGGTCTTGCTGAAGTTGGCCACGTCCAATCGTTCCAGCAGGTCCGGGCGGCGGGCCGCCGTGCGGCGCAGCTGGTGCTCCTTGCGAAACTTGGCGATCTTGCCGTGGTTGCCGCTGAGCAGCACCTCCGGCACCGCCCTGTCCCGCCACGTGGAGGGCTTGGTGTAGACCGGGTATTCGAGCAGGCCGTCCGCGTGCGATTCCTCGATCAGGGACTCCGGATTGCCGACGACGCCGGGAACCAGCCGGGCGATCGCCTCCACCATGGCCAGCACGGCCACCTCGCCGCCGTTGAGGACGTAGTCGCCCAGGCTGATGGGGCGGACCGTGTACTGCTCCGCCGCCCAGTCCAGGACGCGTTCGTCGATGCCCTCATAGCGTCCGGCGGCAAACACCAGGTGCTCCTCCTCGGCCAGCTCGTAGGCGAGCTTCTGGGTGAATACCTCACCGGCCGGGGACGGGACGATCAGGGTGGGCCTGCGGCCGCCCGGTCCGGCGGGCGTTGCCGCGGCAATCTCCGTAAGGGCCTGCGCCCACGGTTCGGGTTTCATCACCATGCCGGCGCCGCCGCCGTACGGGGTGTCGTCCACGGTGCGGTGGCGGTCGGTGGTGTAGGCGCGCAAGTCGTGCACGGCCAGCTCCAGCAGGCCGTCGGTGCGGGCCTTGCCGATCAGGCTCAGTTCCAGCGGGGCCAGGTACTCCGGGAAGATGCTGACAACGTCAAAGCGCATTACTCGCCCGACCCCACCGGGCCGGTTTCGTCGCTTCCGCCGCCCTCCTTGTTGAGCGTAAACAGGCCCTCGGGCGGGGTGAGCAGCACGTAGCCCGCCTCGATGTTCACCTCGGGGACGATCTCATCCACAAACGGGACCAGGACCTCGTCGCCGTCGTTGTCCTCCACGATGAGCAGGTCCTGGGCGGCCTGGGTGCRCAGTCCCGTGACCTTGCCCACCGTCTCGGTGCCGACCCGCACCGCAAGGTTCACCAGCTCGTGTTCGTACCAGGCGTCGTCGTCCTGGTCATCGTCGGACTCGAAGAACAAGGTGGCCCCGCGCAGCAGTTCGGCCTCGTTGCGGGTCGTGGTGCCCTCGAAGCCGAGCAGCAGGATGTCCTTGTTCCAGCGGGAGCTACGCACGGTCAGGGTGCCCAGCTTGGCCGGCTCCGCGGCGAACTGGGTGCCGACGGCGAAGCGGGAGTCGGGGGCGTCGGTGAGGACAAGGGCCGTCACCTCGCCGCGAATGCCGTGGGGTTTGCCAATCCGGGCAACCTGGACCTGCATGGGTTCTCCTAATACGTGGGTCTCGTGCGAAAAAATTTGGCCCCGACACCATTATGGTGCCGGGGCCAAACGGTTGGCTTCACTGCGGAACACTGCTGCGCCCGCCCGCTGGCGGAAGGCCTGCCGGGCAGCCTAGCGGCGGTGGTCCGTGTCGACAACGTCCACGCGGACCGGCTCGCCCTTGGCCAGTGCCGCCACCACGGTGCGCAGTGCGCGGGCGGTGCGGCCCTGGCGGCCAATGACGCGGCCCAGATCGTCCTGGTGAACGCGCACCTCGAGGGATTCCCCGCGGCGGTTGTTCTTAACGCTCACCTTGACGTCCTCGGGGGAATCAACGATCCCGCGGACCAAGTGCTCCAGCGCTTCAGCCAGCAACTTACTCAGCCTCGGTGCTCTCGGCGGCCTCATCGGCGTCGGCCTTCTTGGCCTTCTTGGTGATGGCTTCCTTGACGATGACGTTCTTGGCTTCGGGAGCCACGAACGCGGCCTTCGGGGCCTTGGTCTTCAAGGTGCCCTCCTGGCCCGGGAGGCCCTTGAACTTCTGCCAGTCACCGGTGATCTTCAAGATCTTGGCAACGGGCTCGGACGGCTGGGCGCCAACGCCGAGCCAGTACTGGGCCCGGTCGGACTTGACCTCGATGAAGGAAGGCTCTTCGGTCGGGTGGTACTTGCCGATCTCCTCGATGGCCCGGCCGTCGCGCTTGGCGTGCGAGTCCATGACGACGATGCGGTAGTACGGGGCGCGCATTTTACCAAAGCGCTTAAGGCGAATCTTTACGGCCACTTTTGTGGTTACTCCTGGTTCGAAAAAGGGGCGAAATCCGTCTCACGCTCCCGTGGGGCGGGCCGATCTACGGAATTCTAAGGACAGGATCGTCACACGGAGAGAGGGGCCGCGCGGATCGAGTACCCGTCCATTATGCCAGATGATCCGGCATCGGCGCGACGCCGCGCGCGCCGGGGCGGGCGTGGTGTCCCTCCCGTGCCGCCCTCCGCCGCGACTGACCCCCGACTGACCCGCAATAGATGTCGAAAAATGGGCGATTTCGCTCGTTTTTGGACATCTATTGCGGGCCAGTTGACGGGGCGGGGGTTATTCGGCGGAGAAGAAGAACAGCCCCAGCCGGGAGTCGTTTTCGGCTTCCTTGAGCACCGTGGCGGACATGGCCGCAAGCTGGCGCAGCAGCGGCCCGGTGATCTCCGTGGTGGACTCCATTTCCTCCGCCGCGGCCCATTCGGCGGCCAGCTCGGTGACGTCCTCGGGGTCTTCCGGGGCATTGAGCTCGGCGAAGACCTCCAGGAGCGCATCCGGGACGGCGTACAGGGTGTCCAGCTCGATGTCCACGAGGCTCAGTTCGGCGCCGACGCCGGTGGCGTGCACCTTCTTCACGGCCAGCGCACCGAGCACCTCGATTTCAAAATCGCCCAGGCCCGGGGTGGGCAGCACGGGCACGTCGATGCGCGGCGGGGTGCCGGCCTCGCGGGCCTTGGCCCTTGCCACCGCCTGATGGTGGTCGGCGATGAAGAACTCGGAGTACGTTGCCAAGCGGGTGCCTTTCTCAGGTGGGAGCCGGCGCCCGTTGCGAGGGCGCCGGCCGCCCGCTCAGCTTTACGCTGTGGCGGGTGCAGACTCCACACTAACGCGGATCCGGTTGTTCCACGGATCGCCAAAGAGAATCTCCGCGCCCGTATTGGCGACGGCGACGCCATGGTGGGCCAACCGCTCGGCCAGCGCGGCGACGTCGTCCGTCTTGGGCAGCCGGATCAGCACCTCGCCCAGGCCCAGCGTGTCCTTGCGGGGGCCGGCGCCGCGGCTGTTCCACACGTTCATGGCCATGTGGTGGTGGTAGCCGCCGGCGGCGACGAACAGGGCCTGCCCATGCCAGCCGGCCGTGCGCTCAAAGCCGAGCGTGTCCACGTAGAATTTCTCGGCCGTCGCCACGTCGCCCACCTGCAGGTGGATGTGCCCGACGCCGGCATTTGCCTCGCGCTGGCCCGTCACCGACGCCTCGGTCAGGTGCTCGGTGAGGTACTGCTGCGGGGGCAGGGCCAGGGAGTCCATGGCGACGGTGCCGTTGGACCAGTTCCATTCGGTGCGCGGGCGGTCCCAGTACAGTTCGATCCCGTTGCCCTCGGGGTCGGTGAAGTAGAAGGCCTCCGAGACCAGGTGGTCGGCACTGCCGGCGAAGGCCTGCGGGTTGTATTGGGCGGCGCTGGCCACCGTGGCGGCCAGGGCGGCCTGGTCGGTGAAGAGCAGCGCGGTGTGGAACAGGCCGGCCTCGCCGCGGGCGGGCAGGTTCAGGCCCTTGGCCGGTTGCAGGTGGACCAGCGGGGTGGTGCCGCGGCCCAGGTACTGGCCGCCGTCGGCCTCGGCGACGACGTCAAGGCCCAGCGCCTTTTGGTAGTAGTTGCTCATCAGCTTCATGTCGCCGACCTTGAGCATCACGGTGCCCATGGCCAGGTCCGAGGAGAGGAGGTCGTGCGTTGCGGTCATTGTTGCTCCCAAGTTTGTCGGTGGTTATATCCTAGCAAACTACTTGAAGCTTCAAGTTATTCCCGGGTGCAGCTGTCCCGCGACGATTGGCCGCCGGCCGTCCTCAGGCGGGCCGGTAGGTGGCGATGACGACGCCGGTCGTCGTCGTCACACTGTTGGCGAGCCGGAAGTCCGCGGCGGCGCCGCCGTCGGGGAATAGGCGTCGGCCCAATCCGAGCACCAGCGGATGAATCAGCAGCACGTATTCATCGATCAGCCCGCGCCCTCGCAGCGACTGGATCAGCTCCCCGCTGCCCAGGATCACGATGTCCGGGCCCGCCTGCTCCTTGAGCTCCGCCACGGCGTCGGCGGCGTCGCCCGTGAGCAGGGTCGAGTTTTCCCAGGGCAGTGGTTCGGCGAGCGTCCTTGAGGCCACGTATTTTTGGAGGTTCGCCAACACCTGCGTGAACGGGCTGTCCTGCTGCCGGGGCCAGTAGTCGGCAAAGTCCTGGTAGGTCCGGCGTCCGAGCAGCAGGGCGCCGGTCTGGGCCATCCCCTCCCCCAACACGCGGCCCATGACCGGGTCGTTGTAGGGGAGGGCCCAACCGCCGCGCTCGAAGCCGCCGCGGACGTCCTCGTCGGGCCGGCCCGGCGCCTGCATCACCCCGTCGAGGGAGATGTTGTTGGTCACGATAACTTTTCTCACGGCCGTTTCCCTTCCGGCATGGGCCGGCACTTTCCGGCCGCCTGCCTCAAGCCTAGTCACGGGGGAGATGTTCGGCACCGGGCAATATGGGGGAGCGTCAAGACTAGAGAGAGTCAAGATCAGAGAGAGTCAAGGCGCGCCATCATGGCGACGCGGCGGCCCAGGGCGTCCAGGCCGAGCCGGATCTCCTCCCGGCGCAGGGCGCGCAACCCCGGCGGCAGGTCCGCGTCCGGGAGTTCATGAAATCCGCAGGTGGCGTAGAACGGGGCGTTGAACGGCACATCGGCAAAGGTGCACAGCGTCATGAGGTGGAAGCCGGCCTCCTGCGCCCACGCCTTGGCGGCCAGCACCAGCGCCCGGCCAATCCCCCGCCCGCCGTAATCCGGCAGCACGGCCAGTTGGCCCAGGTGGGCCCGGCCGTCCACGACCTCCAGCCGCACAAAACCGACCGGCGGGCGGCCCGCCACCATGATGTGAAAGGCCTCGGCGAAGTCGGCCGCCGTGCCCGGGGGCGGAAAATCGCCGGACGGCAGGGGCGGGTCCAGCGTGGCAAAGACCTCATCCGCCTCGGCCTCCAGCCCCGGCAGCAGGGAGAACTCGCTGAGCGCGGCCGGGCGGATCTCGAACATGGTGTGAGTTTAGCCGCGGTTCCCGCCGCCGGGGCCGTCCGGGGCGGGGATTTCGGAGACGGGGCCTGCTGCGGGGATTTCGGAGACGGGGCCTGCGGCGGGTAATTCGCCATCAGCCCCTCCGTCATCAGCCTCTCCGTCATCAGTGCCACCGTCGTCAGGCCCACTGGCTCCGCCGTGGCTCGCGGCCGCGATGAAACCCTCGATCTCCTCGGCGCCGGCGGCGGTGTCCTGCGGCCGGTGCCCGCCGCGCATGATCACGTGCCGGGCGCCGGTGGTGACGAGGTAGTCGGCAATTTCCTCATAGAGCGGCTCCCATCCCCCCGTGATCACCAGGGTCGGAACGCCGGGAACAATGTGCAGCGGCGCCTCCCACGACGGCGCCTGCAGGCGAATGCGGGCCTCCACCCGCTCCTGGGACTCGACGGGTGCGCTGCGCGGCACCGAGAGCGCCGCGGTCCCGCCGCCGGCCTCGGCCGCGCCCGCCATCGTCGCCGTCAGCCGGTGGAATTCCTCGGCAAATTCGGCGTCGCCGAGCTCGTGGCGGCGCGCATACAGCGGCTCCAAATGTTCTCGATAAGCCAGCGTTGCGGGTTGTTCGGCGGTCAGCGAGAACGTGGCCGGTTCCACGAGCACCAGGGACTTCACCAGTTCGGGCCGCTCGAGCGCGGCCATCATGGCCGCGATGGCGCCCTGTGCGTGCGCCACCACGTGCCCGCCCGCCCCCAGCGCGTCAATGACAATTTGCCTGTCCGCGGCAAAGTCCGTTGCGGCGGGAGGCTCGACGGCGTCAAAACCGGTCCGCTTGAGAAAGAGACAATCGTAGCGCCGGGCCAGGCTGTGTTGCATGGGCCAGGCCGCGGCCCCGTAGCCGTCGATCCCGTGCACAAACACAATCCGGGTTTTCGTCATTCCAGCAGGGTACCGGATCAGCCTGTAAGCCGGGCCCGCCGGGGCAGCCCCCGGCCCGCCCGAAAGGACGGCAATCTACTTGCCGAGGAACTTCTCAAACCCCTTGGGCAGGTTCAGGTTCGACGGGTCAAAATCCTGGTTGCCGGCGCCAAAGGCGGCACCGGTGGGCAGGGCCCGGGGGGCATTCGCCCGCTCCTGGGCCTCCCGCAATTCCTGGGCCGCCTTGGCCGGGTTGCCCGAGCGCGCCTTCTTCTTGACAACCTTCTTGCCCTTGCGGGCACCGCCAAAGCCGCCGGGCCCGGGCATCCCGGGCATGCCCGGGATGCCGCCGCCCTGCGCCATCTTCTTCATCATCTTCTGGGCCTGGCTAAACCGTTCCAGCAAGCCGTTGACCTCCGAGACGTGCACGCCGGAACCGCGGGCGATGCGGGCGCGGCGGGAGCCGTTCATGATCTTGGGGGCCATGCGCTCATGCGGGGTCATGGAGCGCACGATCGCCTCCACCCTGTCGATCTCGCGCTCGTCAAAGTTTTCCAGTTGCTGGCGGATGTTCGCCGCACCGGGCATCATCATGAGCATCTTCTTCATGGAGCCCATTTTGCGGATCTGCTGCATCTGGGCCAGGAAGTCATCGAGCGTGAAGTCCTCCTGGTCGGCGAACTTGCGCGCCATCCGTTCGGCTTCGCCCTTGTCCCAGTTCTTTTCCGCCTGCTCGATGAGCGTCAGGACGTCGCCCATGTCCAGGATGCGGCTGGCCATGCGGTCCGGGTGGAACAGTTCGAAGTCGTCCAGGCTCTCGCCGGTGGAGGCAAACATGACGGGCTTGCCGGTCACGGAGGCGACGGACAGGGCCGCGCCGCCGCGGGCGTCGCCGTCGAGCTTGGAGAGCACGACGCCGGTGAAGTTGACGCCGTCGTCGAACGCCTTCGCCGTGGTGACGGCGTCCTGGCCGATCATGGCGTCAATGACGAAGAGGACTTCGTCCGGGTTGATGGCGGCGCGGATGTCCGCGGCCTGCTTCATGAGTTCGGCGTCGATGCCGAGGCGTCCGGCGGTGTCGACGATCACGACGTCGTACAGCTTGGTCCGCGCCTCCTGCACGCCGGCCCGGGCGACGGCCACGGGATCGCCGGTGGCCGCCTCAAATTCGCTGCTGACGCCCGGATGCGGGGCAAAGACGGGCACGCCGGCGCGTTCGCCGTTGACCTGGAGCTGCTTGACGGCGTTGGGGCGCTGCAGGTCCGCGGCCACCAGCAGCGGGCTGTGGCCCTGGCCCTTGAGCCATTTGGAGAGCTTGCCGGCGAGCGTGGTCTTGCCGGCACCCTGGAGGCCGGCCAGCATGATCACGGTGGGCGGGTTCTTCGCCAGGTTGATGCGCCGGGTCTCCCCGCCCAGGATCGCGACGAGCTCCTCGTTGACGATCTTCACGATCTGCTGCGCCGGGTTCAGCGCCTCATTGACCTCGGCGCCCATCGCCCGATCGCGCACCTTGGCGGTGAACTCACGCACCACGGGCACGGCGACGTCGGCGTCCAACAGGGCACGACGAATCTCCCGCACGGTGGCATCGACGTCGGCCTCGCTGAGCCTGCCCTTGCCGCGCAGGTTCTTGAAAGTTGCTGTCAACCGGTCAGATAGGGAGTTGAACACGCGCCGTGTACTTCTTTCGTCTGGGGGTTCACCGGCACTCCGCGGTCCGACCGGGACGGCCGAGCCGCGGGGTGTGCGGCACTTCGAATGGCAGGATGAGAACGGCGGGCAGACGCTGTGGCCAGCCCGCTCCCTTTCCTGTGGGACTCAACTATCAAGGGTATCAACTGCCGGGGCGTATTCGCTGCAGGAAATATCCATTGTGTGCACCGGGCCCGCGCCAGGCCCGGTGGAGGACGAGTTCCAGCCCGGCTCCGGTCGTCCCGGACATTCACGGGCCGAAGTGGCATGCTTGGTGACGTGACGAAAACCACCAGAGTCCCCAGCCGCGCAACTGCCCAGCACGACGCCGGATCCCCGGGCCCCGCGGGCGGGTCACCAGCGGGCGGGTCACCGGCGCGGCCGGCCCCGGCGGGCGGGGTCTCGGCCAACTCGGCCGCCGGCGAGCGCATCAAGACCTTGGTCATCCTGGGCGCGTCGGGCGACTTGACCGGCCGGCTGTTGCTGCCCGGCGTCGCACGGCTGATCGCGTCCGGCCGGGCCCCCGGCATCACGCTGGTGGGCGCCGGCAACGACGACTGGAGTGCCGCGAAGTGGCAGAAGCGGCTCAAGGACGGCTTTGCCGACGCCCTGGCGCCCGGCGGGGACTCCACCGCCGGCGGCATCAAGGAGCTCCGGGCGGTCAAGAAGAACAGCAGCTACCACCACCTGGATGTGACCGCCGCGGGCGTGCTCGGCAAGTTTCTGGCCACCGTCGAGGGCCCCGTGGCCCTGTATTTCGCCCTGCCCCCGGCCGTCAGCCAAAAAGCCTGCGAGGTTTTGAAGAAGTCGGACCTGCCCGCCGGCACCCGCCTGGTCATGGAAAAACCGTTCGGCTCCAGCGAAGAGTCCGCCCGTGCCCTCAACAAGACGCTGGCCCGGCTGGTGGCCGAGGACCGCATCCACCGGGTGGACCACTTCCTGGGCAAGTCCACGGTGCTGAACATCATGGGCCTGCGCTTTGCCAACCGGCTGCTGGAGCCGTTGTGGAACGCGGAGCACATTAAGAAGGTGGAGATCATCTTTGATGAGGACCTGACCCTGGAGAACCGCGCCCGGTACTACGACCATGCCGGCGCCGGCCGCGACATGATCCAAAGCCACCTGCTCCAGATCATGGCCATCATGGCCATGGAGCCGCCCGCCACGCTCAACGAAAACGATGTCCGCTCCAGCATCGCCGCCGTGCTGCGGGCCAGCACCATCGGCAACGCGGCGGCCCCGGACTACGCCGCCTCCACCCGCCGCGCCCGCTACACGGCCGGCACCATCGGGCGGCGCGCGGTGCCCGACTACGTGGCCGAGGACGGCGTGGACCCCGCCAACAACACCGAGACCCTGGCCGAGGTGGAGGTGTTCGTGAACAACTGGCGCTGGGCCAAGGTCCCGTTCATTCTGCGCTCGGGCAAGGCGCTGCGTGGCAACCGCAAGGAGGCCGTGGTCACGTACAAGCCCGTCCCGCACCTGCCCGGCGGCTTCACCGGCGTCGACTCCCCCACCCGCCTGCACATTGGCTTCGGCCCGGAAACCCTCACACTGGATATTGACGTCAACGGCCCCGGCGACCTCTTCACCCTCGACCGGGTCCAGCTTGAAACGGACCTCTCGAGCGACCCCCTCCTGCCCTACGGCGAGGTGCTCGAGGGCGTCCTGAGCGGCGATCCGCTGCTGTCCGTGCGCGGCGACACGGCCGAGGAATGCTGGCGGATCGTCGAGCCGGCGTTTGCCGCCTGGAAGGACGGCTCCGTTCCCCTGGAGTCCTACCCCGCCGGCTCCGCGGGCCCGGCCGGCTGGACCACCAGCAACGACTGACGCCGCGCGGTCGAGCCGCAGCGCGCGCTGATTCCCCCTGCGCAGGATTCACGCCGGGTTCCGCGCCTGGCGGTGAGATCACTTTTCTCATGCGCGGAACTCGCGCCAGGTTTTACGCCCCGTGCCCACCGGCGCACGACTGGCGGGCAGTTGCGCGCATGGCGGTGGACCATTTTTCCTGTGACAGGCCGCGACGTGGGTGCGCCCCCAATGCGCACCCACGTCCCACCGTTGCTCACGCCGCGCGGACGACGCCGGCACCCGGGCGGGCCGGACGGCTCACCCGGGTGCCGGCGTCGTGCGCTCAGATGGCGGCGGTGCCGCGCTCCCCGGTGCGGACCCGGACGGCCTCATGCACCTCGACCGTCCACACCTTGCCGTCGCCGGCGTTCCCGGTGTTGGAGCTGGCGACAATGATGTCCATGAGGTCGTAGGCCTGATCGTCGGTGGCGAGGACCTCGATGCGGATCTTGGGGTGGAGGTCCACCGTGTACTCGGCGCCCCGGTAGATCTCGGTGTGCCCGCGCTGGCGGCCGTAGCCGTGCGCGCTGCTGACGGTCAGGCCCTGGACGCCGTAGCTCTCCAGTCCACTGCGGACGTCGTCGAGCTGTTCGGGGCGGATGATGGCGGTGATCAGTTTCATGCGTCTACCTTTGCCTCGTGGGGGGCCGCGGTCCCCTGGTGGTGCCCGTCGATCTCCGCCAGGGGCGAGAAGCTGCCCGAGACGCGGCCGCCAAAGTCGTAGGCGGACTCGGCGTGGACGGAGATGTCGATGCCGGCGGCCTCATGGGCGGAGGAGATTCGGAAGCCGATGGTCTTGTTGATGATCCAGCCGACCACGTAGGCGATCACGAACGAGTAGGTCATCACGGCGAAGGCCGCGAGGGACTGCTTGCCCAGCAGTGCCAGGCCGCCGCCGTAGAACAGGCCCTGGCCGGCGGCCGGCGAGTTCGGGTCCGCGGCCAGGCCGATGAACAGCGTCCCCAGGATGCCGCCCACTAGGTGCACGCCCACCACGTCGAGCGAGTCGTCAAAGCCCAGCCGGTACTTCAGGCCGACGGCCACGGCGCAGACGGCGCCGGCCAGCAGGCCCAGGACCAGGGACCAGAGGGGGGTCAGCGCGGAGCAGGCCGGGGTGATGGCGACCAGGCCGGCGACGGCCCCGGAGGCGGCACCGAGGGAGGTGGCATGGCCGTCCCGCAGCTTCTCCACCAGGAGCCAGCCGAGGATGGCGGCGCACGGTGCGGCCAGCGTGTTGATCCACGCGTAGCCGGCCACGGCATTGGCGCCCAGGGCCGAGCCGGCGTTGAAGCCGAACCAGCCAAACCAGAGCAGGCCGGCGCCGAGCATGACGAACGGCATGTTGTGCGGGCGGTGGCTGGGGTCCTTGCCGAATCCCTTGCGCTTGCCCAGGATCAGCGCCAGCGCCAGGGCGGCCGCTCCGGCGTTGATGTGGACCGCGGTCCCGCCGGCAAAGTCAATCGCGCCCATCCCCTGGCCGATCCAGCCGCCGGTAGGGTTGCCGGCCGCGTCCTTGGTGAACGCGAACACCCAGTGGGCGACCGGGAAGTAGACCAGCGTCACCCAGATGGCGGCAAAGACCATCCAGGCGCCGAACTTGGCCCGGTCCGCAATGGCCCCGGTGATCAGGGCAACGGTGATGATGGCGAACACCGCCTGGAAGCCCACGAACGCGACCTCCGGGATGGTGCCCACCAGGGGCGCGCCGTCGCCGGTGTCAAGGACGCCCCGCAGGCCGAGCTTGGCGAGCGGGTTGCCGAGCAGGCCGCCGCCGATGTCGTTGCCGAACGCCGCCGAGTAGCCAAAGAGCACCCAGAGGACCCCGACCACGGCGATGGTGCCAAAGCTCATCATCATCATGTTCAGCACGCCCTTGGCCCGGGTCATGCCGCCGTAAAAAAATGCCAGGCCCGGAGTCATCAGCAGCACCAGGGCTGCGGAGACGAGGACCCACGCGGTATCGCCAGTATTCATGGTGTCTGGCCTTTCGTTGCGAGAAAAGTTGCGTGCCGCTTTTTCGCCGGCTGGTGCAATCTGGACGCTTACAACGATGCCGCGGGCGTGTTTCCGCCGGCCGCGACGATAATTTCCGGGATGTTACAAATGGCGGCGACAGGTTAATTCCTGTCGCCGCCATTGTTTCGGGCACGTTACGCGCCGGGCCGTTCAGAGTTGTCTAGGGCCGTCTAGGGCCGTCCAGAGCCGGCTAGGGCCGTTCCGAGTTGTCTAGGACAGCAGGGCATCCACGAAGCCCTCGGCGTCAAAGGGTGCCAGGTCGTCGGCGCCCTCGCCCAGGCCCACCAGCTTCACCGGCACGCCCAGAGTCTTTTGGATGGCGACCACAATGCCGCCCTTGGCGGTGCCGTCCAGCTTGGTCAGCACGATCCCGGTGATGTTCACGACCTCGGCGAACACCTTCGCCTGGGTCAGTCCGTTCTGCCCGGTGGTGGCGTCGAGCACCAGCAGCACCTCATCGACGGTGGCCTGCTTTTCAATGACGCGCTTGACCTTGCCGAGCTCGTCCATCAGGCCCACCTTGTTCTGCAGGCGCCCGGCCGTGTCCACCATGACCACGTCCACCTCCTGCTCGATCCCGGCCTTGACCGCCTCAAAGGCGACGGAGGCGGGGTCCGCGCCATCGACGTGGGACCTCACCGTGGGCACGCCGACCCGGGCGCCCCACGTGGCCAGCTGCTCGGCCGCGGCGGCGCGGAACGTGTCCGCGGCGCCCAGCAGCACGTCCTTGTCCTCCGCGACCAGCACCCGCGCCAGCTTGCCGACGGTGGTGGTCTTGCCGACGCCGTTGACGCCCACCACCATGAGCACGGCGGGGCGGCCGTCGTGGCGCTCAATATTCAAGGTCCGGTCCATGGTGGGATCCACCAGCTTGATGAGCTCCTCGCGCAGCATGGCCTGGACATGGTCGGGGCTGCGCGTGCCCAACACCTTCACGCGTTCGCGCAGCGTGTCCACCAGCGCCATGGTGGATTCGGTGCCGATGTCCGCCAGCAGCAGCGTCTCCTCGACTTCCTCCCACACGCCCTCGTCGATCGAATCGCGCGCGAGCAGCGCCAGCAGCCCCTTGCCCAGCGCGTTGTTGGACTTCGCCAGCCGCGCCCGCAGCCGCACCAGCCGCCCCTCCACCGGCAGCGGCGTCTCCACCGCGGTTTCTTGGTCAAGGCCCGGCGCCGGGGCCTGGGTTTCGGGCTCGGCGAGCGACGGCGGAACCTGGGTTCCCGGGCGATCCGCCAGCAACGTGCCGGCGGCCGAGCCGCCGTCGTGCGTGGGCGCGGGGTCGTTGGCGTCCCGCGGGCCGGTGTAGTCCCGGTTGCTTCTGTAGGCCTTCACGAAGACAGGGATAAGGCCGCCGATGACGGCGAGCCCAACAACGATGTACAAGATGATGGCAAGGGTTTCGTTCACCTCCCCAGTCTCTCACGGGGGGCCTCTCGCACCGGTTGGCGCAGGCTGTGGCAAACTCAATGCTGATGTCCCTCACTACTGCGCTCCCCGATCCGTCCGTCAAACTTCCCCGCGAAATCAAGGTCCTGGTTGCCGCGGCCTTCCTGATTGCCGTCGGGTTCGGCATCGTGGCCCCCGTTTTGCCGCAATTTGCGCAGAGTTTCAATGTCAGCGTCAGCGCCGCGGCGATCGTCGTCAGCGCGTTCGCCTTCACCCGGCTGCTGTTCGCCCCGCTGAGCGGGGTGCTGGTGGAGCGGCTCGCCGAGCGGCGGACGTACATTGTGGGCATCGTGATTGTGGCGGCGTCCTCGGCGGCCTGCGCGTTCGCCCAGAACTATTGGCAGCTGCTGCTTTACCGGGGGCTCGGCGGCATCGGCTCCACGATGTTCACGGTGGCCTCCATGGGGCTGCTGATCCGGCTCGCCCCGCCGCAGGCGCGCGGGCGGGTCTCGAGCCTGTATTCGGGGTCGTTCCTGCTCGGCGGGATCGCCGGGCCGGCCATCGGCGGGCTGCTGGCCGGGTTCGGCCTGCAGCTGCCGTTCCTGGTCTACGCCGGGGCGCTGGTGCTGGTGGCCCTGCTGGTGGCAACGCAGCTGCCGGCCCTGGTGGCCGCCACACCCAGGCTGGCCGTGGTGCCCCGCCCGGCGACGGGCCCCGACGGCGCCACGCCGCGGCCCGTAGCGGCGGACGTACGGGCGGCCGCGCCGGTGCGGGTGCCCGTGCCCGCGGTGCCGGTGCCCGTGCCGGCGGCAAAGGCGCGGCCGCTGCCGCTGCGCGCCGCGCTGGGCCTGCCCGCATACCGGGCGGTGCTGGTCTCCGGGTTCGCGAACGGCTGGTCCGCGTTTGGGATCAGGATGGCCCTGGTGCCGCTGTTCGCCACGGCCGCCCTGGGTGCCGGCCCGCAGGTGGCCGGCATCTCTCTTGCCGTCTTTGCCGTGGGCACCGGCGTCGCCCTGATGTTCTCCGGCCGGCTCGCGGACACGTGGGGGCGCAAGCCCATGATCTTGCTGGGCCTGGCCGTGAACGGGATCGGCATGGGCGTCCTGGGCTTCACCGGCAATGAATTCTGGTTCTTCGTGGTCTCGGCGATTGCCGGCCTGGGCAGCGGCCTGATGGGCCCGGCGCAGCAGGCCACGGTGGCCGACGTCATCGGCAACGACCGCTCCGGCGGCAAGGTCCTGGCCACGTTCCAGATGAGCCAGGACTTCGGCACCATCATCGGCCCGATCGCCGCCGGCGCCGTCGTCGACGCGTTTTCCTACGGCCCGGCGTTTGCCATGGCCACCGCCGTGGCCTTGCTGGCGGCCTTGTTCTGGCTCCCGGCCCGCGAAACGCAGCGGTAGCCGGTCCCGCGGACCCCGGGGGCTCCCGCGGCCGCCGGGTCAGGCGTGGTTCATGCGCTGGCTGATGACGGCGGAGACTCCGTCGCCGCGCATGGAAACCCCGTACAGGGCGTCGGCCACGTCCATGGTGCGCTTTTGGTGCGTGATGATGATCAGCTGGCTGGATTCGCGCAGCTCCTCAAAAATGGTGATCAGCCGGCCCAGGTTCGTGTCGTCCAGGGCGGCCTCCACCTCGTCCATCACGTAGAACGGCGACGGGCGAGCCTTGAAGATGGCCACCAGCAGCGCCACGGCGGTCAGCGAGCGCTCCCCGCCGGAGAGCAGGGACAGCCGCTTGATCTTCTTCCCGGCGGGCCGGGCCTCGACCTCGATGCCGGTGGTCAGCATGTCGCTCGGGTCGGTCAGCACCAGCCGGCCCTCCCCGCCCGGGAACAGCCGGGCAAACACCCGCTCAAACTGGGCGGCCGTGTCGGCGTAGGCGGACGTGAACACTTCCTCCACGCGCCGGTCGACCTCCTTGATGATGTCCATCAGGTCCTTGCGGCTGGATTTGAGGTCCTCCAGCTGCGTGGCCAGGAACTGGTGCCGTTCCTCCAGCGCCGCGAATTCCTCCAGCGCCAGCGGGTTGACCTTGCCCAGGGCCGCCAAGTCGCGCTCCGCACGCTTGAGCCGCTTTTCCTGCTCCTCGCGCACAAACGGCGTGCCTTCGCGGATCTCTTCGCCGGCCTCGTCAACGCTCACCCGCAGCGCTGCCCACTTGTCCGTGACCTCCCCGGGTCCCAGCGGCACCAGCGTGTCGGGTCCGTATTCGGTGACCAGGTGCTCCACGGTCAGCCCGAGCTCCTCGATGGCCTTGTTTTCCAGGTCTTCGATGCGCAGGCGTTGGGCGGCCCGGGCCAGCTCGTCCTTGTGCACGGAATCGGTCAGCGTGGCCAGCTCCCGCTCCAGCTCCAGCGTGGCGGAGCGGACGGCCATCAACTCGACCTCCCGCGCGGCCCGCAGGGCCTCGGCCGCGTCGCGTTCCCGCTCGGACAGCGTGATGGAGGCCTCCACAAACGGCAGGACATGCTCGACGCCGGCCGCCACGGCCGCCGCCTTCCGCCCCTGGTACATGCGTCGGGCGGCCCGTTGGGCGGCCTGTTCGCGCGCCAGCCGCTCGGCGGCGGCGGCCCGCTCCAGTGCCGCCGCCCGGTTGCGGGTGGCCGTGAGCTGTTCCTCGGTGCTGCGCAGCCCCAGCCGGGACTCCATCTCCGCGGCCCGGGCCGCCACGGCCTGCGCTGCCAGCTCGTCACGGTCATCCAGCGAYGGGTCGGCGTCGGCCGGGGCCTCCCGGGTGGCGGCCAGCCGGGCGGCCACCTCGGCGAGCGCCTGCTCCTCCCGCCCAAGGTTCGCCGTGGCCACGGCCAGGGCCGCCGCCTGCCGCTCCGTCTCCCCCGCCGCGGACCGCAGCGTAGACCCGAGCACGCCCAGCCGCTCCGCCACCGCCGCCAACCGCGCGTCCGAATCGTGCAGCCCGGCCAGGGCCGCGGCCTCGGCCGCCGCGGCGCTCTCGCGCAGGGGCGTGGCGGCGGCCAGGGCAAAACGGGCCCGTTCCGCGTCCGCCGTCACGGCGGCGAGCCTGGCGTCGGTCTCATCGACGGCCGCCTGCAGTTCCAGCAGCGACGGCGCCGTCGCCGAGCCCCCGCGCATTGAGTGTGCGCTCAGCACGTCGCCGTCGGCCGTCACGGCGGTCAGCCCGGGGTGCCCGGCAACAAGGTCGGCGGCGCGGGTCAGGTCCGGCACCAGCACCACGCGCTCGAGCAGGGCGTCGACGGCGCCGCTGAGCCCGGGCGGGCAGTCCACCAGGGAACGGGCGGCGACGGCCCCCGGCACGGTGCCCGCGGCCAGTGCGGCCGCGACCAGTGCGGCCGCCGGCGATGGGGCGGCGGTTGCGGCCGCCGGCCCGGCCGGGCCGGGGTCCGCCGAATCAGCGTTGCCGGCGGCGCTGCCGGCACCGCCCAAGTGTGTGGAGGCGCCGGCGAGGACCAGGGTGACGCGACCGCCGTCGTCCGTCTTGATCCGCTCGAGGGCGGCCAGCCCGGTGGCGCCGTCCACCACGGCGACGCCTTCGGCGGCCGCGCCCAGGGCGGCGGCGATGGCGGTTTCGTGGCCGGGGGCCACGGTGAGGAGGTCCGCGACGGCGCTGATCACCCCGGCCTGGCCTGTCGCGAGCAGGTGTGCGGAGGCGTCCTTGCGCAGCAGGCCCACGGCCAGGGCGTCGCGGCGGGCCGCCAGGGCCTCGCGTTCACGCTCGGCGGCGCGCTGGGCGTCGGTGAGCCCGGCGATCTGTGTGTCGAGGGCGGCCAGGGCCGCGGCGGCGTCCTCGTAGTCGGCGTCGAGGCGCTCCTCGCCGGCCTCCACACCGGCGACCTGGGCCTCCAGGGCGGCGAATTCCTCGGCCGCGGACTGGTGCCGCTCGGTGCCTGAGGCCATGCCGTGGCGCAGCCGGCCGATCTCCGCCTCGGCCGATTCCACCCGCGACCGGGCGGAAGCCACCTGGCCGGCCAGCCGGGCCAGGCCCTCGCGGCGGTCGGCCGTGGCGCGCAGGAGATTGCGGATGCGCTCGTCCTCGGCCCGGACAGCGGCCTCCGCATCCTCCTTGATTTCCATGGCCGTCTCCAGGCCGTAGCGCCGCTCCTCCAACGCCAGGTCCAGCTCGGCCTCCTCGGCGCGGACCCGCTGGGCCTGCTCGGCGAGCCGGTCCGGGTCGCGGCTGGGATCCGCGGCGGCCTCGGCCGAGCCCAGGTGGCGGCGGCGTTCGGCGGCGAGCGCGCCCAGCGACTTGAGCCGGTCCCGGGTGGCGGAGAGCTGATACCAGGTGTCCCGGGCGGCATTGAGCACCGGGGTGGCGGCGGCGGAGAGCTGCTCCAGCCGGGCCTGCTGCTCCCGGGCGCCTTGGAGCTCGTGTTCCACGTGCTCGCGGCGGACTTTCAGCGCCTGCTCCTGGGCCACGTCCCGGTCGACGGCGGTGGAGAGCGTCACGATGTCGTCGGCCAGCAGGCGGGCCCGGGCGTCGCGCACGTCAAATTGGACGGCTTGGGCGCGGCGGGCCACGGCGGCCTGCTTGCCCAGGGGCGTGAGCTGGCGCCGGATTTCCCCGGTCAGATCGCTGAGGCGGGCCAGGTTGGCGGACATGGCGTCCAGCTTGCGCAGCGTCTTTTCCTTGCGCCGGCGGTGCTTGAGGATCCCGGCGGCCTCCTCAATGAAACCGCGGCGGTCCTCGGCCGTGGCGTGCAGGACCTTATCCAGCTGGCCCTGGCCCACGATCACGTGCATTTCCCGGCCCAGGCCCGAGTCCGAGAGCAGTTCCTGGATGTCCAGCAGCCGGCAGCTGCTGCCGTTGATGGCGTATTCCGAGCCGCCCGTGCGGAACAGGGTCCGGGAGATGGTGACCTCGGAGTATTCGATCGGCAGGGCGCCGTCGGCGTTGTCAATGGTCAGCGAGACGTGGGCCCGGCCCAGCGGCGGACGGCCGGAGGTGCCGGCGAAGATGACGTCCTCCATCTTGCCCCCGCGCAGCGTCTTGGCGCCTTGTTCACCCATCACCCAGGCCAGGGCGTCCACCACATTGGACTTGCCGGAGCCGTTGGGACCCACCACGGCCGTCACCCCGGGCTCGAAGTCGAAGGTGGTGGCCGAGGCGAACGACTTGAATCCGCGCACGGTCAGAGTTTTTAGATGCAAACTGGTTTATTCTCCTGCAACGGGCCATTTCCTGATGCCAATCTACCGTGTCGGCCGCATTCCCCACGGCTCCGGCGGCCAAGTATGCGCCGCGGCGCATGTGCGGTTGGCTCACGGCAAGGTGCATAGTTAAGGTTGACTGATTATGTGGGGAGCCGAGTCCGCGGTTGCCAGGCACAAGCAACGACACAGAAAAAGGCTGGAATTTGATCGGCAACGCTACATTTCGACACCACAACACTGCATTACTGGCCGTCACCAGCGTGGAGGCTCCTGTAGTCGTTAGCTCCAGCGACTTTGACACCCGGCTGGCGCCCAGCCTCAAGCGCCTGCGCCTGTCCAAGCGGCTGTTGGAGCGCGTGGCCGGCGTGAAGGAACGCCGCTGGTGGGGTCCGGGGATGGAATTTGACGACGCCGCCACCGAAGCCGGCGCGAAGGCCCTGGCCGAGGCCGGCATCGAGCCCGGTCAGGTGGGCCTGTTGATCAACACCTCCGTGACCCGCCGCAACCTGGAACCGTCGGTGGCGGTGAAGATCCACAACGGCCTGGGCCTGCCGTCGTCGGCCATGAACTTTGACCTGGCCAACGCCTGCCTGGGATTCGTCAACGGCATCACCCTCGCCGCCAACATGATTGACTCCGGACAGATCAAGTACGCGCTCATCGTGGCCGGCGAGGACGCCCAGGCCACCCAGGAAACCACCTTCCGCCGGCTGAACGCGGACACGTCCACGCGCGAGGACTACCTGCGCGAATTTGCCACCCTGACCCTGGGCTCCGGCGCCGCGGCCGCCGTCATCGGCCCGGCCGACGCCCATCCGGGCGCCCACCGGATCCTTGGCGGGGTGTCCCGCGCCGGCACCGAACACCACGAACTGTGCGTCGGCGGCCCGGACGGCATGTTCACCGATACCAAGGGCCTGCTGGACAACGGCCTGGAACTGGTCACCACCGCCTGGGACGAGGCCCACGCCAACGGGTGGGACTGGCGGACGATGGACCGCTATGTCACCCACCAGGTCTCCAGCTCCTACACCAACGCCATCATCAAGGCCGTGAACCTGGTGCGCGAACGCGTGCCCATCACGTTCCCCAAGTGGGGCAATGTGGGCCCGGCCTCGCTGCCGATGACGCTGGCGCAGGAGGCCCAGACCCTGAACCGGGGCGACCGGGTGCTGTGCATGGGGGTCGGCTCGGGCCTGAACACGACCATGATGGAAATTGCGTGGTAGCAGGCCCCGCCGTGACACCCGTTCCCCCCGTTACCGAGTATTTCGGCACCCGGCCCGCCCTCGAGCCCGCCGAGCCGTGGCCGGGCGTGCGCGCCGCCTGGCGCCGCACCGTGTCCGTTCCCTCCACCGCCGGCGTCGACTCCCCCGGCACCCGCCACCGGTGGCACGTGCTGGACAACGCCGACGACGTCGCCGCCACCGGCCGGGAGCCCGTTGGCACGCTGCTGTGCGTCCACGGCAATCCCACCTGGTCCTACCTGTGGCGCACCCTGCTGGCGGGCGCCACCGCGGCCCCCACCCTGGCCGCCGGCGGACCGTGGCGCGTCATCGCCGTCGACCAGCTGGACATGGGCTTCTCCGAACGCACCGGCACGTTCCGCCGGCTCGAGGACCGCATCACCGACCTGGGCGATCTCACCGACGCCCTCGGGCTGGCCGGGCCGGTCGTCACGGTCGGGCACGACTGGGGCGGCCTCATCTCCCTGGGCTGGGCCACCCGGCACCGGGAGATGCTGGCCGGCGTCGTGCTCACCAACACCGCCGTCCACCCGGCCGGGTTTTCCCTGCCCCCGTCGCTGCGACTGGCGCTGCACCCGGCCGTCCACCCGTGGGGCACGAAGACCTCGGCCGCCTTCTTGCGCGTCACGCACGCCCTGGCGCGGCCCGCCCTGGCGCCGGAGGTACGGGCCGCATTCATGGCCCCGTACCTGACGCCGCGGCGCCGCGCGGGGGTCGGCAACTTCGTGGCCGACATCCCCGCCACGGACTCCCATCCCAGCCGGCCCGCGCTGGAGCAGGTAGCCGCCGCAATCCGCACCCTGGACGTGCCCGCGTTCATGATGTGGGGGCCCCGGGACCCGGTGTTTTCCGACCGCTACCTGCGCGACCTGCTGGGCCGGTTGCCGCACGCGGACGTCCACCGCTTCGAGGGCGCCGGCCACCTGGTCCAGGAGGACCGCGACATCGCCGCCCCGACGTTTGCCTGGCTGGCGAAAAACGTCCCCCCCGTCGAACTGACAGCACCCGCGGGTGCCACCCCCGTCGAACTGACAGCTCCTGCGGGTGCCACCCCCGTCGAAGTGACAGCTCCTGCGGGTGCCAACCCGCATCTGCTGTCAGTTCAACGAGACCCGCACGCCGAAGTGACAGTACCCGCGGGTGCCGACCCGCATCTGCTGTCAGTTCAACGGTTTCGGCCGATGCTGGCCGAACTGGATGCCCGCCGCGGCGAGGACACCACGGCTATCGTGGACATGCTGCCGCGGGGCGCCACGCGGAGCCTGTCCTGGGCCGGGCTGGCCCGCGACGTCGACGACCTCGCCGCCGGGCTGGCGAACCTGGGCGTCCGTGCGGGCGACCGCGTGAGCCTGCTCGTGCCGCCCGGAATTAACTTGACCACGCTAATTTACGCGTGCCTGCGCCTGGGCGCGGTGATCGTCGTGGCCGACGCCGGGCTGGGCACCCGGGGCATGAGCCGGGCCATCAAGGGCGCCGGCCCCGCCTACCTGGTGGGTATCGAGCGCGCCCTGGCCGGGGGCCGGATCCACGACTGGCCCGGCGTCAAGATCGCCGCCGAGGATTTCACCGGCGGTGCCGCCGCCGTCAGAAAGAAGTTGCTCAACGTCGCGGCGACCGTGCCGGAGCTCCTGGCCACCGGGCGGGCCCTGCGTGCCGCCGGGACCGGCCACGCCTTTGAGACCCCCGCCCCCGACGACGACGCCGCCGTCCTGTTCACCTCCGGTTCCACGGGCCCGGCCAAGGGCGTGGTGTACACGCACCGCCGCCTGGCCGCCATGCGCGAGACCATGAAGGCCACCTACGACCTGAAGGCGGGCACGGCCCTGGTCGCCGGATTCGCCCCGTTTGCCCTCCTGGGACCCGCCCTCGGCGCCACCTCTGTGACGCCGGAGATGGACGTGACGGCCCCGGCCACCCTGACGGCGGCGGCCCTGGCGGATGCGGCCGCGGCCATCCGTGCCACGGTGGTGTTCGCCTCCCCCGCCGCGCTGGTCAACATGGTGGCCACCGCCGCCGGGCTCACGGACGCGCACAAGTCCGCCCTAGCCGGCGTCGGCCTACTGCTCTCCGCCGGCGCCCCAATGGCCGAACCACTGCTGGCGCAGGTCCAGGAGCTCACGCCCAATGCCGTCCTGCATACTCCGTACGGCATGACCGAGGCCCTGCCGGTGACCGACATCAGCCTGCCCGAGATCCGGGCCGCCGGTCCCGGCAACGGCGTGTGCGTAGGCCGGCCGGTCAGCGGCGCCACCGTGGCGATCGCACCCCTGGCGGCGGACGGCACCGCGGGCGGCACGCCCACCCAGGATCCCCAGGTCACCGGCGAAATCCTGGTCAAGGCCCCGCACGTGAAGGAACGCTACGACCGCCTCTGGATCACCCAGGAGCACAGCGCGTCCATCCCGGGCTGGCACCGCAGCGGCGACGTCGGCCACCTCGATCCAGCTGGCCGCCTCTGGGTGGAGGGCCGCCTGGCCCACATCCTGGCCACGCCCGCCGGCATCCGCACCCCGGTTGCCGCCGAACACGCGGCCGAGCGCGTGAGCGCGGTGGTGCGGGCCGCCGTCGTCGGCGTGGGTCCGGCCGGTACGCAGGCGGCCGTGGCCATCGTTGAGACCGCCCCACCGGCCAGGCATGCCGGACTCGCGGATCCCCAACTGGCCGCCGAGGTGCGCGCAGCGGCGACCCGGGACGCGGGCCTGGACCTGGCCGCCGTGCTGGTGATCGACCGCATGCCAACGGACATCCGGCACAACTCCAAGGTGGACCGCACCGCGCTGGCGGTGTGGGCGGCGCGCATGCTGTCCGGGGGGAAGGCGGGCCGGCCGTGAGGACGACGCCGGCCGCAGGCTCCGTGCGCCCCGCACCCCGGGCCGTGGCCGGCTCGGACGCGGCGGCGCCGGGGCGCCGGGTACTGGTGACCGGCACAAGCGGCTTCCTGGGCCATGCCGTGGCGCAATTGTTGTTTGATACCGGCTACCAAGTGCGCACCCTGCAACGGCGGGCCATGGCGGAGCCGTGGGCATCCGTCCAGGGTTCGGTGGCCGACCCCGACGTTGCCGCGGCGGCCGTGGCCGGCGTCGACGCCGTGATCCACCTGGCCGCGAAGGTGTCCTTCACCGGCGTGTGGGATGACTTTGTCGCAACCAACATCGTGGGCACGCGACAACTCCTTTCCGCCGCCGCGCGTGCCGGGGTGAGGGACTTTGTGTTTGTGTCCTCGCCGTCCGTGGCGCACTTTGGCACCTCGATCGCGGGAGCCGGGGCCGGGGCCGCCAATCCGGAATTGGCCCGCGGCCACTATGCCCGGTCCAAGGCGTCGGCCGAGCTGCTGGCCCTGGCGCAGGACTCCCCCGCATTTCGCGTCACGGCCATCCGCCCGCACATCGTGTGGGGGCCGGGCGACACCCAGTTGGTCGAACGCGTGGTGGAGCGGGCCCGGGCCGGGCTGCTGCCGCTGCTGGACGGCGGCCGGGCACTCATAGACACCACGTACATCGACAACGCCGCGGCGGCGATCGTGCGCGGGTTGGAGCGCATGGACCACGCCCACGGCCAGGCGCTGGTGGTCACCAACGGCGAGCCGCGTCCCGTCGGAGAGCTGATCGCCGGGATCTGCACCGCCGCCGGCGTGCCCGTGCCGGCTTTTTCCGTGCCGGGCTGGCTGGCCCGCGGGGCCGGCACCGTGATCGAAAAGGCGTGGACCGCCGCCGGGGCCCGCGGCTGGGTGAACGACGAGCCGCCCATGACCCGGTTCCTGGCCGAACAGCTCTCGACCGCCCACTGGTTTGACCAGCGGCACACCCAGGCCGTCCTGGACTGGGCCCCGGCGGTGTCCCTCGACGAGGGGCTGGCCCGGCTCGCCGCCTATTACCGGCGCTAGGGCAGGACCCCGTCCATAGGCCAGCCCCGGATGCGGTGACTGCTGGTGTTGGCCACGCCAGATGCCGTGCCGGAGCCGCGAGGGCTGGGGTTGGCAGCACATGGCCTGAGGGAACTACCGGTTTCGCAACCTCAACCAGCCGTCGCGGCCGCGGCGCGGATGGCTGAGTGAAGGAGCACCGCGTTTTGGTAGGCGGCCAGGATGCGCACCTTGACCACTTCCGGTTGTTCCAGGTGCTTCCACTTGATGCGAATGATGCGCCAGCCATCCTCAATGAGCGCGTTCTCCCGTTCTCGTTCCCGCACGAGCGCCTCGTCCGCGGAGGCAGACCCGAAGTACTTGACATCGCCGTCGAACTCGAGGATCAACTTGATCACCCGCCAGGCAAAATCCGGCCGATATTCGCGCCCGTCAATGAGCAGCCTGATCTGTAGTTCGGGCTGTTCAATGGGGAGATCGAGGACGATTAGCCGGGTGCGGGTCTCGCCGGCGGACTCCGCCAGGGCGTTGAGCACGGCCAGGACTTTCTGCGCCCTTTTCATGCCCCGTCGGCCGGCCAGCTCCGCCGCCATCGCCTGCAGCGCCCCGGGCGCCAAGCCCTTGTGCAGTGCGGAGTCTCCAATGACGGCCGCCAAATCAAAGCGCGCCGTTCTGGCACAGTCGAGAACAGTGCGCGCAAGGCTGGTCACCAGCACGGTGCCAACCCCCTGGATATGCATTTGCATCACGTCCCGGGGATCCAGGTCCATGTGGTGGACGGTGACGTCCGGGGCACCTTTTTGCAGTGAGGAATTGTAGGGGGCATTCACATGGATCTGATCCGGGGCATTCCACACATCCAGTCCATGAAGGCGCGCGGCGCTGAAATGCGTATAGACAAGGTTGCCGCCCGTTCCCGCGATATGAGCCGACAGCCTGATCTTTGCCTGGTCCCACGGTGTACTGGCGCGCCATTGATGCATCGGAAAATAGACGCCCCGGCGGAGCCGGAGAAGCAATCCATGCCGTAGGGCGTCGGCAACGCACCTTGCACTCAGCCCGGCTGCAGCGAGCTGGGCCGCGGTGGCCACATAGCGATCGGCCGGCCACAGCTGGCCGAAGATGCGCCGTACAGCGGGCTCGTTCATGCCTTCGAGTCTGGGAGGAGGGCCGGCTTGATTCAAGGCCTAGTCGATCATCTGTGGATAACGTGACCGATCCCGGGAAACCCCCCATTCGCGAGTACTGGTCTTGACCGCGAGACCGGGGCGTGCACGCCCACTTGGGGTGCTACCTCCAGCAGTCGCGGAATCCGCGGCCGACTTTGGCCCCGCGGAGGACCCACGGAGGGCCCCGCGGAGGACGGAGTGCGGAATCCGCGGAAGGCCCCGCGGGAACCCGGGCGGCGCGCTACAGCCGGGCGTTGCGGGGCCTCGGCTGGCACACCGGGCAGCTGTAGGAGGACCGGTTCATGAAGGTGTCGCGGCGGATTCTGGTGGACAGTCCCGCGGCGGCGCAGCGCGGGCACGGTTCACCCTCGCGGCCGTAGGCATTGAGGGAACGGGCGAAATAGCCGGAGGCACCGTTGACGTTCACGTAGAGCGAGTCGAAGCTGGTGCCGCCCGCGTCCAGGGCCCGGGACATGACATCATGAGCCGCGTGGATTATCCGCTCCGTGTCCGGACGGCGCATGGTGTCCGTGGGCCGGGCGAAGTGCATCCTGGCCGCCCAGAGGGCTTCGTCGGCATAGATGTTGCCGATCCCGGACACCAGGGCCTGGTCCAGCAGGGCCCGCTTCAATCCCGTCTTCCGGGAGCGCAGGCGCCGGTGGAAGAGCTCGAGGGAAAAGTTGGGGTCCAGCGGGTCCCGGCCAATGTGCGCCGCCTCCCGCGGGATCAGCGGAAGACCGCCGGTGGCCGGGCACCCGCCGGGAAGCCCGTCCGGGGTGGGCACAAGCGAGGTGACAAAGAGGCCGCCGAAGATGCGCTGGTCCACAAACCGCAGCTCCTCGGGTGCGTCGGGTCGTGGCGCAAAGGTCAGCCGGACCTTGAGGTGCTTTTCATGGGGTTGGTCGGGGGCTTCCACCAGCAACTGCCCGCTCATGCCCAGGTGGGCCACGAGCGCGGTGTGCGGGGGCTCGGAAACCGACGGGGAATCGGCCAGGGGCATCCAGAGGAACTTGCCGCGCCGCACCACGTCCAGCACGGTGGCGCCCACCAGGTTGCCGCGGAAGTCCTCGGTGCCGAGCAGGTGGCGGCGGATGGAGCGTGGATCCGGCACGGAAACGCCGGTGATGGTGCGCCCGGCGATCCACCGTTCCAGGCCCCGCCGGACCACCTCAACTTCGGGAAGTTCAGGCATCTTTCACGGCATGCGGCGCCGCGCCGTCCGGCACACCGGCGTCAACCGCGTCAACCGCGGAGACCGCGGAGACGTCGGCGGCGTTCGCGTCCCCTACGGCCGCGGAATTGAAGGGGCGCTTGGCGGCGTACTTTTCCGCCAGCACGGTCCAGCCGGCGGCGGCGGCGGAGCGTTCGGCTTCCTTCTTGGACGGGCCGGCGCCGGTGCCGAAGTGGTGGCCGCCGATCAGCAGGCGGGCCACATAGGACCGGTCGTGGTCCGGACCGGTGCCGGTGATGTCATAGACGATGGCGCCCAGGCGGCGGGCGGCGGCGATCTCCTGGATGTTGGTTTTCCAGTCGGTGCCGGCCCCGAGGACCTCGGCGTCGGCCAGCAGCGGCCCCACCAGGCGCATGACCAGGTCGCGGGCCACCTCTATCCCGTTGCACAGGTAGGTGGCGCCGATCAGCGATTCCATGGTGTCGGCGAGGATGGAGGACTTGTTGCGGCCCTTGGTGAGCCGTTCGCCCTGGCCCAGGTAGATGAATTCACCGATGCCCAGCCCGCGGGCAATGCCGGCCAGGGCCCGGGTGGAGACCACCGCGGAGCGACGCTTGGCCAGATCGCCTTCCGGCAGCGTGGGGTTGTCCCGGTACAGGGCATCCGTGACCGAGAAGCCCAGGATGGAGTCCCCCAGGAACTCGAGGCGCTCGTTGGTGGGGATGCCGCCGTTTTCATAGGCGTAGGAGCGGTGCGTCAGGGCAAGACGAAGCGTCCCGGCATCAATAGTGACACCGAGACGCTTCAAAAGCAGCCTGTGCCCGTCCTCTAGCTTCGGGGGTTCCGTAACTGAGGACACAAGCAACTCCTGCAAAAATTATGAAAGCAATGACCTACGCCCGGTTGGGCCGGGAGTCTTAGACGTCGGCCACCTTGCGGCCCTTGTACTCCAGGAACAGGGCGGTGCCTGCGGAGTCGGTGACGACCTTGGCCTGGTGCGGCAGGCTGTAGACGACCTGGCCGTTTTCGATGGTCTTGACCAGGTTCGGCGCGGTGGCCTTCCACTGGGAACGGCGTGCGCGCGTATTGGCACGGGACATCTTCCGCTTGGGAACAGCCACGGCAAACTCTTTTCTCTCGATAACTGAAGGGCTGGTGCCCCAGGTTGAAACTCTGGCTAGTTTTCTTCGCCGGTCAAGCCCTGTAGGGCAGCCCATCGAGGATCCAAGACCTCGTGATGGTGCCCCGGCTCATCCGCAAGGTGTATTCCACATTCGGAACACAGACCCTCGCAGTCTTCCCGGCACACCGGCTGGAACGGCAGGGCGGTTACCACTGCGTCCCGCAACACCGGTTCAAGATCGATAGAATCGTGCTCGACCCAACGTTGCTCATCTTCGTCTTCGCCGAGGTCGTCCGCGGACGGTTCCTCGTAGAAGAAAAGTTCCTGCACATTGACTTCCAGATCGCTCACCAGGGGATCCAGGCACCGGGAGCATTCGCCCGTCACTTCGACAAACGCGCTGCCCGACACCAAAATACCTTCGTGGACGGCCTCAAAACGCAGCTCCAGATCCATATCGGATCCGGGCTTCACGCCAATGAGCGGGGTACCAAAATCCTCTGGTACCGGTACATGTTCGGTAAAGGTTCGCATGCTGCCCGGGCTGCGCCCAAGCTCCCTCACACCAATGGTGAGGGGCGTGCCATGGCTGGACTTGTTGCCCAACGTGCTTGCGCTAATGAGAACTCCTGTAGAACATATGACCGACGCACCATCTTAGCCCGAAAGGACACCGGCTTCAAAACCACCGGCACCGGACCAAAACGGCCTTAGCCAGTCTACGTCAGGTGGACGGCGGGAGTCGACCCGGCCGGGGCGTGCCGCGGGTGATGTAACTCTCAGCTAGATTCGCGGCGAGACGATCGGGACGGGACGGGTGTCCGGCCCCGTTTCCCCGTTGAGTCGGCGCAGGACGGCGCGCGGGACGAAGCCGGAGACGTCCCCGCCCAGGGAGGAGACTTCCTTGATGAGGGTGGAGGAGAGGTGCAGGTACCGGCTGTCGCCGGGCAGGAACAACGTTTCGACTCCGCTGAGGTGCCGGTTCATGGTGGCCATGGGCAGTTCGTAGTCAAAGTCCGAGGACGTGCGCAGGCCCTTGACGATGGCGGAGACCCCGCGGTCGTGGCAAAAGTCGGACAGCAGCCCCTCGCCTACGGGTTCGACCACAATGCCGGACAGTGCGGAAAACGTGGTTCGCGCCATGGTCAGCCGCTCGGTCAGCGTGAACCGGTACTTCTTGGCATAGTTCGTCGAGACGGCCACGATGACCTCGTCAAAAAGCCCCGCGGCTCGGGCGATCACCTCAATGTGACCATTGTGGATGGGGTCGAATGACCCGGGGCATACGGCGCGTCGCATACCCTCGAATCTATCCGATGAACCACCCCGCGGCCGATCTATTTATGCCATGTGTCGGCCGTTTCGTGGTGTACTGGCGAGTATCGGGTTGGGGACGACGACCCACAGCATGAAGGAGCAGGCATGAGAACGCCCTGGCAGCGCACCGCGGACGGCGCCAACTTGTTAAGTCCGGACGGCTCCCTGGCGGTGACCATCTTTGAGGAAATCACCGCCCTGGCGAACCGGCACGACGCCATCAACCTGGGCCAGGGCTTCCCGGACGAGGACGGCCCGGCGGAGCTGGGCCGGATCGCCCGCGACGCCATCGCCAACGGCAACAACCAGTACGCGCCCGGCAAGGGCATCCCGGAGCTGCGCCAGGCCGTGGCCGAGCACCAGAAGCGCTTTTACGGGCTGACCCCGGACCCGGAGACGGAAATCGTGGTCACCACCGGCGCCACGGAGGCCATCGCCTCGGCCATCCTGTCCCTGGCCGGCCCGGGCGACGAGGTCCTGACTTTTGAGCCGTTCTACGATTCCTACGGCGCCATGATCGGGCTCAGCGGCGCCACCCACACCACCGCCGCCCTGCTGGCCCCGGACTTCATGCCGGACCTGGCCACGCTGGAAAGCAGCTTCAGCGAGCGCACCCGGATGGTCATCGTCAACAACCCGCACAACCCCACCGGCGCGGTCTTCCCCGAAAACATCCTGGCCGAGGTGGTGCGCCTGGCCGTCAAGTACGACGCCGTCATCCTCACCGACGAGGTCTACGAACACCTCACCTTCGGCGCCCGCCACATCCCGGTCGCCACCTTGCCCGGTGCGGCCGAGCGCACCCTGACCGTCTCCTCCGCCGGCAAGACGTTCTCCTTCACCGGCTGGAAGATCGGCTGGCTCTCCGGCCCGGCGGACTTGGTGGCCGCAGCCCGCACCGTCAAACAGTTTCTGACGTACTCCTCCGGCACGCCGTTCCAAACGGCCATCGCCGCCGGCCTGCGCATGGACCAGTCGTTCTTCGATAACGCCGCCGCCACGCTGCGGCACAAGCGGGACATCCTCAGCGACGGACTGCGCGCCGCGGGCCTGGACGTGCTCACCTCGCAGGGGACATATTTCATCAACGCCGACACCGCCGGACTGGGCATCACCGACGCCACGGCCCTGGCCCGCCGGCTCCCGGCGTTGATCGGCGTGGCCGCCATCCCCGTCCCCGTCTTCTGCCACCCCGACGGCGCCCAACGGACCCGCTCCCTGCTGCGGTTTGCGTTCTGCAAGAAGGTGCCGCTGCTGGAGCAGGCCGCCGAGCGCCTGGCCACGCTCCGGGACAGGCTCTAATGCCCGTCGCCAGCCGATTCCTGCGCACCAGCGGCGTCCACGCCGTGATCGACCGGGACCCCTGGCACGACGACGCCTTCGTCCTGAGCATCAACAACGCCGAGCAGTCGCAGGTGAATCTGGCCCACCCGGAGGACGTGTTCTACGAATACCTGCGCCGGATCGCCAATGCCGTGGACCTGGTCAAGCCCGCCGGCGAGCCGGTCACGGCCCTGCACCTGGGCGCCGGCGCCCTCACCCTGGCCCGGTACATCCAGGCCACCCGCCCGGGCTCCGTGCAGCACGCCGTCGAACTGGAGCGCGAGCTGCTGGACTTTGTGCTCGAGCACCTGCCGCTGCCCCGCGGCACCCGGCTGGCCGGCCATGTGGGCGACGCCCGCGCCGCGCTCGGTGAGCTGCCCGCGGGGCTGACGTTCGACGTCGTGATTGTGGACATTTTCAGCGGACCGGACGCGCCCGCCCACCTGGCATGCGCGGATTTCTACCGCGAGGCGGCGGCCCTGCTGGCGCCGGGCGGCGTGCTGCTGGTCAACGTCGGCGACGAGCCCGGGTTCACGCTGGTGGGCAGCCAGACGCGGGCGCTGCGCGAGGCCATGCCGGGCGTGGCGGCGTTTGGCACCAGCAACCTGTTCACCCGGCGGTATCCGGGCAATGTGATCCTGATGGGGATGGCGCAGGACTGGCCCGCGGAGTGGTCGGCGGCGCTGCTGGCCCGCGGCCCGCATCCGGCCACGGTCCTCTCCGGTGTGGAGCTGGACGAGCTCGCCGGCTAGTCGGTGCTCCCCAGCACGACGTGCGAGCGGCTGTGCGTGAGGTAGTCGTCGACCCAGGACAGGACGGCGCTGACGCGCTGCCGATTGCCCGAGAGCAGCACCGCGTGCACGCCCAGCCAGGCGAGAAAGGCCAGCGGGCCCTGCATTTGGAGGCGTTTGCGACCCAGCTCGGCCACCGCGGCGCCGCGGCCGATCATGGCCATGTACCCCTTGTCCGCGTAGGCAAACGGTGCCCGCGCGCCCCCGGTCAGGTCGGCGTGAATGTTGCGGGCGGCCCATTTGCCCGCCTGCTGGGCGCAGGAGCCGAGCTGGGGAAGCTTCTCGCCGCGGTCGTCGGTCATGTTCGCCGCATCCCCGAGCACGTAGACGCCCGGGACCCCCGGCGCGGTCAGGTCCGGGTTGACGTCGATCCGGCCCCCGCGGCCCTGCGTGAGGCCGGACTGGGCGACGACGGCGCCGGCCTTGAGCCCGCCGGCCCAGACCACGATGTGGCCGGGCAGTTCCGTGCCGTCGGCGAACACCACCTTGTCCGGGCGAACGTCCGCGACGGCGGAGCCCATCTTCAGCTCGACGCCGGCCTTGCGCAGGTGCGAGGCCGCGTAGGACTTGGACTTTTCGGAGAAGGCGGTCAGGACCGTCGGGACCATGTCGACGAGGTGGACGCTGGAGCGCGCGGCCAGGGCCGCGGAGAAGTATTTGGGCACGATGTACTTGAAGTTCTCCGCGATGGCGCCGGCGGTCTCCACTCCGGTCGGTCCCCCGCCGACCACCACAATGTGCAGGCCCCCGCCGTCCCGGTAGGCCGCGTCCAGGGCCTTGACCATGGCGTTGCCCAGCCGCACCGCGTCCGTCACCGAATACAGCGGATACGCGTACTCCTCGGCCCCCGGGGTGTTGAAGTAGTTGGCTTCGGCGCCGGAGGCCAGGACCAGGAATTGTCCGTGGATGGTGTCCCCGTCCGAGGTGGTGACGGTGTGGGCGGCAACGTCCACGGCGGTGACTTTGGCGGTGAGCACCTTCGCGGACCGGTACCGCTGCAGCATGCCCCGAAAGGTGCGCGTGACCTCGGAGACGCCGATTTGGGCGGTCGCGACCTGGTACAGCAGCGGCTGGAACTGGTGGTAGTTGTTTTGGTCGATCAGCAGCACCTTCACGCCCTTGCGGGCCAGGGCCTTCACGGCGGCCACGCCGGCAAAACCGCCGCCGACCACGATGACCTGGAATTCATTCTCCATTGCCCGCCCCCTCCACTCATGCCGGGCTGCAGGGGCGGAATGTCCGCTCTCCTTGTGGGTGCATCCTACTCGGGGGCCGGCGGATGCGGCAGGGGTTGGACGGGATAGCCTACACTCAGGCAAAAATGGAAAGGGACATACCGGTGACCGACCCCGCATTTGAAGCCGCCTACCAGGCCGCGCAGGACAGCCTCGCCCAGGGCGGCATTCCCATCGGCGCCGCGTTGGCGCGCGGCGGTGAGATCATCGCCGTCGGCCATAACGAACGGGTCCAGCACGGGGACCCCATTGCGCACGGGGAAATGTCCGCCCTGCGCGCGGCGGGCCGCCAGCGCAGCTACCGCGACACCGTCCTGTACACCACCCTGGCACCTTGTGCGATGTGCACCGGGACCATCATCCAGTTCAAGATTCCGCGGGTGGTGGTCGGGGAGGCCCGCACGTTCACGGGTGAGTTTGAGCTGCTGCGCTCCCGCGGTGTCATCGTGGAGGTCCTCGACGATCAACGCTGCGTGGACATGATGCGGGCGTTCCAGCGGGACCATCCCCAGCTGTGGGCGGAGGACATTGCCGAATAGGCAACCCGCCGGGCAACCCGCCGGGTACATGGGCGGGATGCCGGGCCCTGGCGACAGACCCAGGGAATCGGCCATTCCTGCCCAGTCAGCAGGCTTTGAGCCCGGCCACGTTGTCACCGAGTGCACCGAACCCGCCCAGCAGGGTGACCCTGGTGGCCGGTGAGGCCGTGATGTCGCCCAAGATTCCGGCAGGGATGCAGTTTGGCTTGACGACGTAGAGCGGAGCCTTCTGGGCACCGGCAATGGCGGAGCCCGCCAACGCGTCGGGAAAGCCGTATCCGGTGGCGAGATAGACCTGTCCCGCATTCTTGGCCAGTTCCGCATTGAGCCGCTGACTGGTGCCAAAGCGGTCACTTCCCGAGCGTCGCTGTGAGCCGAAGGCCTTCAGGGATTGTTCGAGTCCGGGTGAGAAAACGCCCGTACCACCGGCGATGATGGTCTTGCCGACCTTCAAGGTCACCAAGGCGGCGCGCGTTGCGGCATCGAGGTCCTTGGCCTTGCCATTGACAAGCAGCACGGGCGCCCCGGCTGCGCCCGCGGATGCCGATGCCGACAGGGCATCGGGATAGTCCATCCCCGTGGCGAGGTACGCGGTCGAAGACTGTGAGAACGCGCCCGCCAGAATGGCCCTTGAGGTTTCAAAGCGGTTGGCTCCCGACCTGCGGACAGCGTTGGGGACAATCTTCTTGACGGCGTCGAACACTGCGGCCGAAACTGCGCCGGTTCCCCCGACCACGACAACCTTTGATGGCTTCAGGCGCTTGATTTCGGAGGCTGTCGCCGCTGGCAAGGACGTGGGCATGGTCAGCAGCAGCGGCCCGCCTTCCCTGGCGGCGGCGGGGGCCGCGGAAAGAGCGTCCGGGTAATCGGACCCGGTCGCGACGTAAACCACTTTCGCGGTGGCGGGATACCCCGACCGTGCCACCGCCGCGGCGGTGGCATAGCGGTCGGCGCCGGAAAGCCTGTAGGAGAGGGTGGGACCCTTTCCAACCCGGGCAGTCTGCAGGCTGGTGCGCGTCGTGGTGAGGTAGCCCGAACGCTTCCCGGTTGCACTGACGGAGAGCTTCTTGCCGAAGTCCGCCGTTGCCACTAAATACGAACTGTCGGTGGCGCCGGTGATGACATTCCCGTCGCGAAACCACTGGTACTCAAAGGAGTCCACTCCCGGAAGCCAGCCGGATGCCTGGGCATTGAGGACTTTTCCGATTATCGCGGTTCCGTATATCTTGGGAATTGACGTCAAAAAGGGCTTATCGGCACCGGCGGTAACAGTGATATTGGCAAGGTCGCGAAACGAATCCGACAAATTGCCCAGCGTATCGCTGAGGGGATACAGGCGAACGGTCCAGGAACCAATTGCGGATCCCGGCGGGACGGTGACGCTCCGTTCCCATATTCCGTCCCGTGCGTCGCCCGATTGCAGAGCCATTGGGCCGAAGCCCAGGCTGTGACCGGAGGCGTGGCTCATGGCAATCGTGGGATCGGAGGCTCCGGTGTCGTCGATGAGGTGGACGCTGACCGTGACGGTAGCCGCCCCGTTCTCGATTGACACCGCCAGGGGCGTCACGGTGCTGCTTCGATACTCGGGGCCGGTCAGGTCCGGCGCCGCGTTTGCGGCAACGGGATGGAGCAGCTCGGACAAGAGAGCGATTGGTAGCAGGGCGGCCAAGAGAAAAAGCGGGCGCAACCGACCTATCAAACGTTTCAACAGGATTCCCCATATTCGTCAAGATGAATTGGCAACAAAAGTTAAAGATAGGGCAATTTATCCGTTAGAAACAACTGTGTCTGAGGCGGGAATTAGATCCCGCATGGAAAAGCCGGCAGTCGGTTTGGTTCGGGCGCGGACGCGGGCCGGGCAACCCGCCGGGTGCATGGGCGGGATGCCCGGCCCTGCCCCGGTAGACTTTGGCGGGGCCTGCTTTTGATGCCCCGCGATTCTTGACCGCGTATCACTGGAGAACAAATGACACCGGCGCCCAACGCCCCCATCCAACCCGACGACTCCGAACCCACCAACCAGGCGCGGCGGATGCAGAGGGCACCAGCGCAGACCCGGCGCCGCAAGCGCGTCCTGGTCGGCGTTACCACGATCGGGGTTGCGGCCGCAGCTGTCGCGTCAATCGTGTTCGTCGGGCTGCCGCTGCTCAACAACTCCAGCAACGCCGGCCCCGGCGAGACTTCTCAGGCGCCAATCGTCATCACTACCCCGGCCACCACCAAGGCGTTTCCTGCATTCAACCGCCCGGACTACAAGCAACCGGCCGTGCCCGCTTCCGCAACCCAGGCCGTCAAGCCGACCACCATCACCGTTGGTTCGGACAAGACCGGGAAGATCATGCCGGAGGGGCTGGCCGGGCTGTCGATGGACACCGACCACCTGGTGGACATGCACATCGACCCGGCCCAGTCGAACTTTGCCGAAATTCTGAAGATGTCTGGTGATCCGGTGATCCGCTTCGGCGCGCAAGCCGTGGATCGCCGTTTCTTCTGGACGTCCACGGATGAGCCCATCCCGAACTGGAAGGTTGTCCCGGCCTACTCCGCCGACAAGCGAAAGGTCGTCAAGATCACGCCGGCCGTGCTGGAAAACCTCAAGCACCTCCTGGACCAGGGCAACGCGCGCGTACTCATGGCCGTGGACATGGGCCACTATGATCCCGCCCGTGCCGCCGACTTCGCCAAGTGGGCCCACAAAATCCTCGGCAACCGCCTGGTGGGCATCAGCCTCGGCAATGAGCCCAACGGCTACAACCGCGTGGAATATGCCTACCTGGCCTTGCGCCCGGCCAACTACACGTTCGATGACTGGGCCAAGGAGGCCCGCGCCTATTCGGCGGCCATCGCCAAGGCCGCCCCCGGTGTGAAGGTGGTTGGGCCCCAGGCATACAGCGAGGTGTGGTGGAAGGGGTTCGCCGGGCTGGACCTGCCCAACGCCGGCGCCTTGACGTATCACAACTATCCGCTCTCCAGTTGTTCCGCACCGCAGAACGGTCCCGAAGGCCGGAGCATCGCCAATGCACTTTCGCGTCACCTCAGCGACTACAGCGCCAATTACGCGGCCTCGGCCGTCAAGGCCGCCGCCGGCCACAACATCCCGGTTTGGAACAGTGAAACGAACATTTCCACGTGCTTTGGCTCCAACCCGGTTTTGAAGACTCATGCCCTGGCCATGTGGACCGTGAACTTTGCCATGCGCTCCGCCACTGAGGGTGTCACCCAGTTGAATTTCCATGGCGGTCTGGAAGCCTGCAAGGGCGGCGCCCCCGGATCTCCCCTGTGTGACAGCGGACCCTACCGCCAGCCGAACGGCACCCTGACCATGCGCAGCCAGTACTACGGCATCATGATGGTGAACAAGCTGGGCGCGGGCGACTTCCTGCGGTCCCAGGTCGCCGGCGACGCCAACATTTACGCCTACCCCGTCCGCCACAAGGACGGCTCCCTGAGCGTGATGGTGGTCAACCAGAACGATCCCTCCAAGCAGGCGCCGGTCAAGATCACGCTGAAACTGCCGGCACAGACCGCCACAGGCACCATGACCCAGCTGGCTGGGCCGCAACTGGCCGCCCAGGATCAAACCCGGATCGACGGTATGGCTTCCTCCGGTGTACCAGCGGCCAAACAGGCCAAGGTGCCCGGTTTCAAGGCCGGCGAGCAGACCCTCACCGTGGCCCTGAACTCCGGGACGGCGACCATCCTAAATTTCACGTTCTAGGCGGATCCGCGGTGACATAACCCACAGAATCGCGGGTGTGGGATTGGACCACGAACGGTAGACTCGAAGCCGGCCGGTATCCATCGGCGCAACTATTTCCTGGAGGGTTATGTCCCGCGCGATCAAGCGTCCGCCCCGGCGTCGCAGTGGATCAGCGCCGCAGGCATTCCGTCGACTCAACCGTGCCGTGGACCATTCCGAACGCAACAAACGTTTCATCATCGGCACTGTGGCACTCTTGACCGTCGCCGCCGCGATTGTATCCCTGGCCTTGTCCCTGTCCCCGCTGTTCACCCACTAGCAGCGGATGCGTCAGTCGGCATGCTGGAGGAAGTCCGGCAACGGTTCGACGAAGACGGAGTTGGGCGGCTCAAGGTACATGACCAGGACCCGCTCCCCCGGGGAAAACGTGCTGGTCTTGTCATAGGGATAGGCGTGGAAGGCGGTGGTGCCGCCGTGGATGGCGATCATGACCTCCCCGACGGTGCCCGGCCCGATGCGCCCGGTCACCCGGGCGATCTTGCCGGTCAGGCTCCGATCGAAGTCCCTACGCATGGGGCGGTTCCGGAGCTTTCCGCGAATTCCTGCCCCTCCTGAGCGAGTCGGTCAGGGCCGGCAGGTAGTTGCCCACCTGGGCCAGTATCCCGCCCACCATCGAGTTGACGCCGTCGCCGCCGTTAAGCACAGTCAACTGGCCCACATGGGCAAAGGGTTCGGCGGCCGCGCCCACGATGGCCGGCATGTTTTCCGCCAATTGCTGGGAGATCACGGCTTCCTGGTTGGTCCCCAGCGCCTCCGCCCGGGCCTTGATGCCGTCCGCCTCGGCCAGCGCCTTGGCCTTAATGGCCGACGCCGACGCGTTGCCGCGCGCCGTTGTGGCCGCGGCCTCCGCCTCACCGGTGACCCGGGTGGCGCCGGCCGTGGCGGCCGCCGCCGTGGCATTGGCCTGCGCCTCCAGCTCGGTCTTCCGGGCCCGGGCCTCCGCGGCGCTGATGTCGGCCGCCTTTTGGGCCTCGGCCTCGGTGCGTTGGGCGTAGGCCCTGGCGTCGGCGGGCTTGCGGACCGTTGTTTGGAGCTTTTGTTCCTCCCGGTCGGCCTCGAGCTTGGCCACCTGGGTTTCCTGGACCACCACCTGCTGGCGTGCGGTGGCATCCGCCAACGGACCGGCCTGGGCGGCGTTGGCCCGGGCCCGTTCGGCGTTGGCCTGGGCGGCGGATTGCTTGATGGCCGAGAGGCTTTGGGCATCGGCAATCAGGGCGGCCGCCTCGGCCTCCTTTTCCGAGGCCTCGCGGTTTCGGGTGGCCTCGGCCACCCGGGCCTCCATCTTCACCTGGGCAATGTGCGGCTTGGCCAGGTTTTGGATGTAGCCGGTGGGATCCTGCAGGTCCTTGATTTGCAGGGAATCCACCACCAGTCCCAGCTTTTCCATTTCAATGCCGCTGGCACTGCGCACCTGGGAGGCGAGCTTGTCGCGTTCACGGATGATTTCCTCCACTGTCATGCTGCCGATGATGGAGCGCAGGTGCCCCTCGAAAACGTTGTAGACCTGGCTTTCCATCTTGGGCTGCTGGCCGAGGAAGCGCCGGGCGGCGTTGGCGATGAACGGGGTGGAGTCGCCGATCTTGAAGATGACCACCCCTTCGACCACCACCTGGATGCCCTGGGAGGTGACGCAGTTGACGTGCAGCTCGGTCTCGTTCAGGGTCAGGGACAGGGTGCGCACGGTCTGCAGCCCGGGGATCACAAAGGCGCCCTTGCCGGTGACGATCTTGAAGTCCATGCCGTCCGTGGCGGCGGGGCTGCCACGGGTGAAGCCCGAGATGATCAGGGCCTCGTTCGGTTCGGCGACCCGCCACATCATTTTCACCGCCACCCGCACCACCACAATGGCGAGGACCACCGCCACGATCGCCACGAGGAGCGGAATAAATGAGAGTAAATATTGCATGACCCAAGTCCCATTCGGTAAAGGCTAGTTCCTAGCGTAGACCGTCCGGAAGCCGTTGGCTCCTGCAAAGATTGCACCGCAAAAGTGCCGCTTCATGCCCCCGCCGGCTCGGCAAACCACAGCCGGGTCTCGCCGTACTTCTTCTCCGCAAACCGTTCCAGCGACGCCGGCCAGGGCGGCTCGGGCGATCGGGAGGACCGCTCCACCACCACCACGGCGTATGAGCCCAGCTGGGGTCCCAATACCCGCAACACGTCCCCGAGTGCGGCGTCGGTCAGGGGGTACGGCGGGTCCAGGAACACCAGGTCCCAATGGTCCACCCCGGCGGCGGCCGTCCGGTCCAGGAACGACTCCACCTTGGAGCGTTGCACGGACACCACCTTGGACCCCAGCACCTTGTTGGCCAGTTCCGCATTGCGCTGGCACACGCCGGCGGCCTTCTCATTGAATTCCACCAGCTCCACGGACTTGGCACCCCGGCTGGCGCTCTCCACGCCCAGCGACCCGGAGCCGGCGTACAGGTCCAGCACGCGCGCATCCACCAGCATGTTCATGGATTCGAGCCGGGAAAACAATGCTTCCTTGACCCGGTCGGTGGTGGGGCGGGTGCCGTCGCCGGGGACCGAGGCCAGCACCGTGCCCCCGGCCGCGCCGGCCACGATGCGGGTCATCGGCGGACCGCCGCGCGGGCGCGGTTAGCCTCGTTCAAGGAATGCCTCTTTTCCATCGCTGAGATAGGTGCTGATTTCCAGCTTCAACGCCGGGTGCCGGTCCAGCGCAGGGTCCTCGCGGACGATCTCGGTGGCGTCCCGCCGGGCCCGCATGATCAGGGCTTCGTCGCGCAGCACGCTCAATACTCGCAGGCCGCTGCTGCCGCCGGACTGTTTGGCGCCCAGGATGTCGCCCTCGCGCCGCAGCTCCAGGTCCTCGCGCGCCAGCACAAAACCGTCGGTGGTGGCGGCCACCGCCTCCAGCCGCTTCCGGCTCGGGTGACCCGGGGGCAGGTTCGTCACCAGCAGGGCGGTGCCCGCGTGTCCGCCGCGGCCCACCCGTCCGCGCAGCTGGTGCAATTGGGACATGCCGAACCGGTCCGCGTCCAGGATGATCATCAGCGACGCGTTGTGCACGTCGACGCCCACCTCGATGACGGTGGTGGCGACCAGGACGTCGATGTCCCCGGCGGCAAATTCGGCCATGGTGCCCTGTTTGTCGGCCGAGTCCAGCCGTCCGTGCAGTTCCTCAATCCGCTTTCCGGCCAGGGCCGGGACGTTGCGCAGATACTGCACGACGTCGAGTACCCCGGCCATGGCATGCTCGTCGCCCGCCGGGCCGGCCGGACCCTCCGAGTCGTCGTCGCCGATCTTCGGGCACACCACGTAGACCTGGTGGCCGGCGTCGATTTCCTCCCGCGCCCGGGCCCAGACGCGGGCCTCCCAGCCCGGGTGCTCGGCCAGGGGCGCAATGTGGGTGGAGATGGCGGCGCGCCCGGCCGGCAGCTCGGTGAGTTCGGAGACCTCCAGGTCCCCGAACACGGTCATGGCCACGGTGCGCGGAATGGGGGTGGCGGTCATGACCAGCAGGTGCGGGGGTTTGAGCGCCTTGGTGCGCAGCGCGTCGCGCTGCTCCACGCCGAAGCGGTGCTGTTCGTCCACCACCACCAGGCCCAGGTCGGCAAACTGCACCGTCTCCGACAGCAGGGCGTGCGTGCCGATCACGATGCCGGCCTCGCCGGAGGCGGCCGCCAGCAAGGTCGTTTTCCGGGCCGCGGCCGGCATGGACCCCGTCAGCAGCGTCACCGTGGTGGCATGCGGGCCGCCCAGCAGCGGCCCCTGGCCCAGCGTGCCCAGGAGCGCCGTGACGGAGTGGTAGTGCTGGGCGGCCAGGACCTCCGTGGGCGCCAGGAAGGCGGCCTGCCCGCCGGCATCGATCACCTGGAGCATGGCGCGCAGCGCCACGACCGTTTTCCCGGAGCCCACCTCGCCCTGCAGCAGCCGCTGCATGGGGTGTCCGCCGGCGATTTCGACGGCCAGCAGCTCGCCGATGTCCCGCTGCCCGCCGGTCAGCGTGTAGGGCAGCTGCGCGTCGAAGGCGTCCAGGAGCGCCCCGGCAACACGCGGGCGCCCGGTGGCGTCCTGCGACGCGGCCGCATGCCGGGACATGGCCAGGGAGGTTTGCAGGGCAAGGGCCTCCTGGTAGCGGAAGCGCCTCCGGGCCGCGGGGATGTCCTCCACCGTGACGGGCATGTGAATTTGGGTGTAGGCCTCGGCCAGCGGCATGATCTTCTCCCGCGCGGCAAGGTGGGCCGGCACCGGATCGGGGATGTCCGTCAGGTCCAGCACCGGCAGCACGGTCTCCACGACCTTCTGGGTGCGCCAGCTTTCCATTTTGGCCGTGGCCGCGTACACCGGGATGGGCCGGGCGACGGCCAGTTCCGCTTCATGGTGGGCCAGGTCGTCGTCGGGCAGGAGCAGGTAGCCCGGGTTGGTGAGGGTCTTGGCGCCCTTGAACATGCTCACGCGGCCGGAGAACATGGCCAGCACGCCGGGCTGCAGCTCCCGTTGGGCTTTCCAGCCGCTGAAGAAGCTGATCCTTAGCGGCGAGCGGATGCCGGAGTTGTCCGTGATCACGACGTCGGTGATGGTGCCCTTGCGTCGTTGCATTTGCCGGGTGCTCTGCTCCACCACCCGGGCAAGGATGGTGACCTCTTCGTCAAAGGGCAGCCGGTTCAGGTCGGTCAGCTCGCCGCGGTTCAGGTACCGGCGCGGGAAGAAGTGGATCAGTTCCCCGGTGGTGGAGATGCCCAGGTGTTCCTTGACGCGGTCCGCGGTGGCCTTGCCGACCAACCGGGAGAGGTCCATTCGCAGGTCGGGCGGCCCGGCCCAGGAACTAGAGGAGGTCATGGGCGTCTTCGGTGGCGTTGGGGCTCAATTGCGAGATGCTCACGTTGCTGGGATCACCCACGGCTCGGATGGCGTCCAGGGCGATGGCGGGGGACGGCACGTGGATGTGCAGCCGCCACGGATAGGCGCCGGTGTCGTCGGCCTGCTCGGACACGGCGCTCATGATGACCGAGTCGCCCAGCTCGTCCAGCTGCATGCGCAGCCCGGCGGCGGCCAGGGGTGAGAGGGTCACGGTGCACATGACCTCCACGCCGGTTTGCTCCGGCATGGTCAGCGCGATGTTGGGGTCCTGCACCTTGTACCCGGCGAGCCCGTCCAAGAGGTCTTCCTGGAGCGGCTCGCCCACCACCACCGAGCGCAGGCAGTCCAGGATCAGCAGCAGCCCCACTCCCCCGGCATCCACCACGTGGGCGTCCGCCAGCACGCCCAGCTGGGACTCGGTGAGCACCACCGCCTCCCGGGCGGCCCGCACGGCACCGTCCAGGGTCAGGGCCAGGGCGTGGTTGGAGTCGTCGCCGTTGAGCGAGGCCTCAACGTTGGAGGCACCGCGGGCGGCCGCCTCCAGGACGGACAGGATGGTCCCGGGGGTCGGTTCGCTCAGCGCGCTCCAGGAACGCAGCTGCGCCCGGTGCAGCGCGGCCGCCAGCAGCGGGCCGTTCAGGCGCTGCTGGCCGGCCATCGGCTCGGCCATGGCCGCCAGGAAGACCGAAAACAAGGTGCCGGAATTGCCGCGCGCCTGCTCCATGGCGGCCCGGCCCGCGGCGGCCAGCGTGGCGCCCACATCGCACGGTTCCATGTCCCGCAGCGCCTGGGATGCCGAGCGGACCGTCAGGTACAGGTTGGTCCCGGTGTCGGCGTCGGCGACGGGGAAGATGTTGATGGCGTTGAGCCGGTCGCTGTGGTTTGCCAGTGTTTGCTCCGCCTTGGCCAACCAACGGCGAATCACGGGGGCGGTGGCCGCAATCTTAGACTGCAAAGTGATCCCATCCCACAGCGTCGCTCACGGCGCCTGTCGAGTTCCGTCCGCCTATGGTCACTGCCGGTTTATCGGCGTCTGCGGACACTACCGAGCCTATCCTAGCGAACCCGTCCGGGAGCGGGGAACCTGCCGGAAAAGTGGATAACAGGCCGTGGTCCTCCCCACCGGCGAGAACCCACTGCAGTGGATCCCGGCCCAGCGCCGTGCCGATGTCGGCGAGCCCCGCGGCCCGTTGCGCCAGGACGACGGCGTCCAGGTCCAGGCGGGTGCCGCTGGCCGCGGCCAGGCGGCCGGCGTCGCGCAGCAGGCCGTCGGAAATGTCCATCAGGGCGGTGGCGCCGGCCCGGGCGGCGGCGGGCCCGGCGGCCAGCGGCGGGGCGGGCCGGGTGAACAGTGTCACGGCGTCGCGCATGGCCGGCGTGAAGTCGCCGGCGGCCGTGGTGCTTTCCAGCAGCGCCCAGCCGGCGGCGGCCATGCCCAGGTTGCCGCAGAGCGCCACGACGTCCCCGGGCCGGGCGCCGCTGCGCAGCACCGCCTCCCGGCCCTCCAGGGTGCCGGTGACCGCTGCGGTGACGACGATTTCGGAGCCGCCGGACAGATCGCCGCCGGCCACGGAGCAGGAGGCGGCACCGAGCGCCACGATCGCGGCACTCAGGCCGGCGGCCAGGTCCTCAACCCAGGCGACCGGTGTGGTGCCCGGGAGGGTGAGGCTGACCACCAGGGCCGTGGCGACGGCGCCCATGGCGTTGATGTCGCTGAGGTTTTGGGCGGCGGCCTTCCAGCCGACGTCGTAGCCGGTGCTGTGGTAGCCGTTGGGCCAGGTGAGGCGGAAGTCGCGGTCCTGGACCTGGGTGTCGATGGAGAGGACCGTCCGGGCGTCCGGGGCGGCGATGACGGCGGCGTCGTCGCCGGGGCCCAGCAGCGTGGACGGGCCCGGGGGCAGGAGCGGGAAGATGCGGGCCAGCAGGCCGGATTCGGAGAGTTGGTCCACCGTCAAAGTCATGGTTCCACCGTAGCGCCAGGGTGGGACAATCGTGGATTTACCCAGCCCCACGCACACCGGGCCCGCCCAACGCGTGGTGGGGCGGGCCCGGGATCGGGTTGGTGCCGGTGGCTACTGTTCCTGCATGGGGATGCGGACGCCGCGCTCGGCGGCGACCTCAAGGGCCCGGTCGTAGCCGGCGTCGGCGTGGCGGATGACGCCCATGCCGGGGTCGTTGGTGAGCAGGCGGGCGAGCTTCTCCCCGGCCAGGGCGCTGCCGTCGGCAACCGAGACCTGGCCGGCGTGGATGGAGCGGCCGATCCCGACGCCGCCGCCGTGGTGGATGGAGACCCACGTGGCGCCGGAGGCGGTGTTCAGCAGGGCGTTGAGCAGCGGCCAGTCCGCGATCGCGTCCGAGCCGTCCGCCATGGCCTCGGTCTCCCGGTACGGGGAGGCGACGGAGCCGGAGTCCAGGTGGTCGCGGCCGATCACGATCGGGGCCTTGACCTTGCCGTCGGCGACGAGCTGGTTAAAGAGCACCCCGGCCTTGGCGCGCTCCCCGTAGCCGAGCCAGCAGATGCGTGCCGGCAGGCCCTCGAATTCCACATGCTCGGCGGCGGCGTCCAGCCAGCGGTGCAGGTGCGTGTTTTCGGGGAACAGTTCCTTCAGTGCCGCGTCGGTGACGGCGATGTCCGCCGGGTCCCCGGAGAGCGCGACCCAGCGGAACGGGCCCATGCCCTCGCAAAACAGGGGGCGGATATAGGCCGGGACAAAGCCGGGGAACTCGAAGGCGCGGTCGTAGCCGCCCTTGCGGGCCTCGTCACGGATGGAGTTGCCATAGTCAAAAACCTCCGCGCCGGCGTCCTGGAACTCCACCATGGCCGCCACGTGGCGGGCCATCGCGTGCTGGGCCTTCTTCGTGAAGCCCTCCGGGTCGTTCTCCGCTTCCGTGTGCCATTGCTCCACCGTGTATTCGGTGGGCAGGTAGGAGAGGGGATCGTGCGCGCTGGTCTGGTCCGTGACGATGTCCACCGTGAACTCCCCCGCCCGGTGCCGGGCCAGGATGGCCGGGAAGACCTCCGCGGCGTTGCCCACCACGCCCACCGACAACGGCTTCTTCGCGGCCTTGGCCGCGAGCACCTTCGCCAGGGCCGTGTCCAGGTCCGGGGCCACCTCGTCCAGGTAGCGCTTGCCGACCCGGCGGGCCAGCCGCTCGGCGGAGACGTCCACGATCAGGCAGGCGCCGCCGTTGAGGGTGACGGCCAGGGGCTGGGCCCCGCCCATGCCCCCGCAGCCGCCGGTCAGCGTCAGCGTCCCGGCCAGGGTGCCGCCAAAGCGCTTCTCGCCAATGGCCGCGAACGTCTCAAAGGTGCCTTGGAGAATGCCCTGGGTGCCGATGTAGATCCAGGATCCGGCCGTCATCTGCCCGTACATCATCAGGCCCTCGGCCTCGAGCTTGCGGAACTCGGGCCACGTGGCCCAGTCCCCCACCAGGTTCGAGTTGGCCAGCAGCACCCGCGGCGCCCACACGTTCGTGCGGAACACCCCCACCGGCTTGCCCGACTGCACCAGCAGCGTCTCGTCGTCGTCGAGGGTCTTGAGGGTCGCGACGATCGCGTCGTACGCCTCCCAGGACCGGGCCGCGCGGCCGGTGCCCCCGTACACCACCAGGTCCTCGGGCCGCTCGGCCACTTCCGGATCCAGGTTGTTCATCAGCATGCGCAGGGGCGCCTCCGTCTGCCACGATTTCGCGGAGAGTTCGGTACCGCGCGCCGCACGAATGGAGCGGGAGGGGTCATGCATGGTTGCCATGGTGGTTTCCTTAGCTGTGTCATCTAGAGCTGTGTCATCCAGGCCGGAAGTGCTCCGGCCGAAAGTTCCTATGGTTCCATCCAACCCCGGCGGGCCGGTTGTTCCTAGGGGTTTCACCCGTAGGCCGTCTGTGATTCGAGACTGTGGGCGGACCGGCTCAGACGAAGGCGGCGACCCCGGTGATGGCCCGGCCGGCCACCAGCGTGTTGATCTCGTACGTGCCCTCATAGGTGTAGATGGCCTCCGCGTCGCAGAAGATCTTCGCCATCTCATAGTCCACGGAGATGCCGTTGCCGCCGAGGATGCTCCGGCCCAGCGCCACGGATTCGCGCATGCACTTCGTCACGAAGGCCTTGGCCAGGGCGGAGTGCTCGTTGCGCGTGGTGCCGGCGTCCTGCATCTGCGCCAGCCGGACCATCATGCCCATGGAGGCCTGGGCATTGGAGAGCATCGTGACCAGCTGCTCCTGGATGAGCTGGAAGCCGGCGATCGGCTTGCCGAACTGTTCCCGCTCCACCGCATACTTGCGGGCGACGTCGAACGCGGCCAGCTGCAGGCCCACCGCCTGCCAGCCCACCGTGGCACGGGTGGACTTGAGGACCTTGTTGGTGTCGCGGAAGCTGTTGGCGTGGGCCAGTTTGAAGAAGTCGGGCACGACGACGTCCGTCAGGACGATGTCGGCGTTCTGGACCGCGCGCAGGGCGATGCGGTTTTCAATCAGGGTTGCGGTGAATCCGGCCGTCTTGGTGTCCACCAGGAAGCCCTTGACCTGGTCGTCGGCGACGTCCTTGGCCCAGACAATCACATAGTCGGAAAAGGTGGAGTTGCCGATCCAGCGCTTCTCCCCGTTGAGGATCCAGTTCTCGCCGTGGCGCACCGCGGTGGTTTGGGTGCCGCCGGCGACGTCGGAGCCGGCCAGTGGTTCGGTGATGGCAAAGACGCCGGTCTTCTTCAGCGCGTAGATCTCCGGCAGCCAGGCGGCCTGCTGCTCCGCCGAGGCCAGCAGCTCGATGGAGCCGGTGAACAGCCCGTCGTGCCCGCTGAAGAAGGTGCCGAAGGAGGCGTCGACGCGGTGGATGGCGGCGGTGAGCATGCCGGCGAACAGGTGGGAGTGGCCCTGCCGGCGCACCGGGCTGATCAGGTCAAGCTCGGCCACCTTGGGGATAAGGTGCACCGGAAATTCGCTGCGGTTCCAGAAGTCCCGGGCAATCGGGCGCACCTCGGCCTCCAGCCATTCGCGGATGCTGTTGAGCCGGGCCAGCTCGTGCTCCGCCAGCAGGCTTTCAAAGGCGAAGAAGTCGCCGTCCGGGTAGGGCAGGGAATCGTTCCGGGAATTGTGGGCGCTCATGGAAATACCTCCAAATAGATGACTGGGACGGCCCGTCGCGTGGGGGAGGCCATCGGTCGACGGCGGGTTCGCCGGAATGGTGTGGCCGCCGAATGTGGGCGTATCTCGAACATAGCCCGAGTTCCCGGCGGCCGGGAACCGAAAGGCCCAATATGCCTCGGCGTCTGTGATCACAGACGAGTTCGGTGAAGCAAGTCACCCTCCGCGGCGCATCCATGCTCAGATGGATGAACTGAAGGGGGCCGTGGGCCTGAGATAAACCAAACGAAGGAAAGCCATGTCAAGAATTCAATCCGTGCGAAAGAGCGGGCCGGTCATCGAGCGCCGGTCCATCGACTTCGTGCCGCATCACGAACGCCATGGCAAGGCTTTTGGCCAGTTCACCCTCTGGTTCGGCGCCAACATGCAGATCACGGCCATCGTCACCGGCGCCCTGGCCGTCCTCTTCGGGGCGGACGCGTTCTGGGGCATCATCGGCTTGTTCATCGGCAACCTGCTCGGCGGCACGGTCATGGCGCTGCACGCCGCCCAGGGCCCCAAGCTGGGCCTGCCCCAGATGATCTCCAGCCGCGCCCAGTTTGGCGTGTTTGGCGCCGTCGTCCCGCTGGTGCTCGTCATCATCATGTACCTGGGCTTCGCGGCCACCGGGGCCGTGCTGGCCGGCCAGGCCGTCGAGGAGATCATTCCCACCGGCAACCCGGCCGTGGGCGTGATCATCTTCGGCGCCCTGACCGTGCTGGTGGCGACCCTGGGCTACAAGTACATCCACATGCTCGGGCGCATCTCCACGATCGTGGGCATCCTGGGCTTCAGCTACCTGGGCATCCAGCTGTTCCTCAAGCACGACGTCGGCGCCGTCCTGGGCACGGGCGGCTTCGCCATCCCCACGTTCCTGCTCGCCATTTCCCTCAGCGCCGGCTGGCAGCTAACCTACGGCCCGTACGTGGCCGACTACTCCCGCTACCTGCCGGCCAACACCCCGGCCCGCAAGACGTTCTTCGCCTGCATGTCCGGCTCCGTCCTCGGCGCCCAGTGGTCCATGACCCTGGGAGCCCTGTTCGCGGCCGTGGCCACGCCGGCGGGCAAGAGCTTCCTCGACGGCCAGGTGGCGTTCGTGGGCGACCTCGCCGGCGTCGGCGCCATTGCGGTGCTGATGTACATCGTGATCGTGGTCGGCAAGCTGACCGTGAACACCTTGAATGCGTACGGCGGCTACATGACCATCCTGACCTCGGTCAGCGCGTTCACCCGCCAGCTGCGCTTCGCCCCCTGGGTGCGTTTCGCCTACGTCATCGGCTTCATCACCGTCTCCGTCATCATCGCCATTGCCGCCTCCGATGACTTCATCTCCAACTTCAAGAACTTTGTGCTGCTCTTGCTGATGGTCTTCATCCCGTGGAGCTCCATCAACCTGGTGGACTACTACCTGACCTCCAAGGAAAAGGTGGACGTCCCGGCCCTGTACGACCCCAAGGGCCGCTACGGCGCCTGGAACATCCCGGCCCTGCTCACCTACGTGGTGGGCGTCGTGGTCCAGATCCCGTTCCTGGCCCAGCACATGTACACCGGGCCGATGACGACGCTGCTCGGCGGCGCGGACATCTCCTGGCTTGTGGGCCTGGTGGTCACGGCCGTGGTCTATTACCCGGTGGCCAAGAAGTTCCAGCGCCCGCCCACCGAGATGATCTACCCGGAGGACGTGGACGCGCCGGCCCCCGCGGCCGCCGTTTCGGCCGGCTAGTTCGGGCGGCTTCCGCAAGTGGCGCAACCGCCCTATGTTCGACGCCGGATGGACCGTCCCAGCGCAGCCCGGCTGTGCTGGGACGGCCCCTTTTAAGCGCTCGGCCGCAGCCGCCGGGAGATTTCCGCCGCGCAGCGTTTGACGTCCGGCAGCCACTGGGCGGCCAGGTCTTCCAGGTGCACCGTGCGCTCCGGGGCCGTTCCGGCCGCGGCATGCCGGGCCGCCGCCGCCGGGCTCAGCACCGGGCGGTTGGCCACGGTGAGCGTCACGCTGGCCACGGGGTGGCCGCTGCGGTCCAGCACCGGGACGGCCAGGCTGGAAAAGCCGTCCGTCACCTCGTCCTGCTCCCAGGAGAATCCCCGGTCCCGGATCTTCTCCAGCAGCTCGTTGAGCGCCGGCACGGAGTGGACGCCGGTCTCGTACCGGGTGGGGAACGCTTCCGGGCCCGGGTACAGGGCCGCCACCTGGGCGTCGGACATGGAGGCGAGCATGGCCCGGCCGCTGGCCGTCAGGTGGGCCGGCAGCCGCACACCGGCGTCCGTGACGAGGGTGCTTTGGCGCTTGGCGCGTTCCTCGATGACGTAGATGACTTCCCGTCCGTGCATGACGGCCAGGTGCGCGGTGCGCCGGGTGCGGGCCACCAACTGCACCAGCGGGTACCTGGCGATCCGCTGCAGCGGCGCCTGGCGCGAATAGCCCGTGCCCAGCTCGTGGGCCGTGGCGCCCAGGGCGTACTTGCGTTCCTCGGGCAAGTGCACCACAAATCCGTCGTCGATCAGGGCCGCCAGCAGGTGGTAGGTGGTGGAACGGGGCAGGGCCACGTCGCGGGCGATCGCCGTGGCCCCCACCGGCCCGGCTTGGGAGGCGACATAGCGCAGGATAGAGAGCACGTTCCTGGCCGCCGGCACCTGCGGCGGCACGCTGGGGGAATTCATGCCCCCACCCTATCCTCATCTCGTCTGTGATCACAGACGACTTGACTGGGCTGTTTCCGCCGGCGGCGGCTTTCAATGATGGGATGGGAGAAACCCCTCCCCCGGCCAGCCGGCAGTTCCCGCTAGACGAAGGATTCGTGTACCCATGCCAACCACACCCACCCCCGAGACCGCCCGTCCCGCCGCAGCCCTGGGCCGTCCCGGCTCCCTGGAGGGGCTGCGGGTCCTGGACCTTTCCCGGGTGCTGGCCGGCCCGTTCTGCGCCATGATCCTGGCCGACCTTGGCGCCGAGGTGATCAAGGTGGAAAGCCCCGACGGCGACGACTCCCGGCACTTTGGCCCCTGGTACAACGGAGAGTCCGCGTACTACCGGCTGTTTAACCGCAGCAAGTACGGCGTCACCATGGACCTGAAGGCCGACGAGGAACGCGAGCGGCTGCTGGCCCTGATCCGGCGCTCCGACGTGCTCATCGAAAATTTCCGCCCCGGCGTGATGGACCGGCTGGGACTGTCGGCCGGGCACCTCATGGCCGAGAACCCACGGCTGATCATCGTCAGCATTTCCGGATTCGGCCAGGAAGGGCCGCTGCAAAAGGCGCCCGCCTACGACCTGATCGCCCAGGCGATGAGCGGGCTGATGTCCATCACCGGCTGGCCGGGCGGGCAGCCCACCCGGGTGGGCATCAGCATCGGCGACGTCATCCCCGGCCTCTACGGCGCCATCGCGGCCCTCGCCGCAGTCAACGAACGGCACAACACGGGTCAGGGCCAGCACATCGACGTGGCCATGCTCGACAGCCTGGTCTCCGTGCTGGAATCCGTGGGCATGCGAGCCTTGCACGGCGAGGAGCCGGTGGCCTGCGGGAACGACCACGCCATGTCCACGCCGTTTAGCACCTACCAAACCGGACGCGGCTCGATCGCCATTGCCATCGCCGGGGACCGCCTCTTCCCGCGCCTGACGGAGGCCCTGGGCCGGCCGGACTGGCTGGCGGATGAGCGCTTCCGGGAACAGACCCGCCGCAACGAATTTCCGGCGGAGTTCAGGGCCGCATTGGAAGGCGCCCTCGCCTCCCTCACCGATGATGAGGCCATCGAGCTGCTGTCGGCACACCACGTCCCGGTCTCCAAGGTCTATTCGGTCAACGAGGCCCTGACCAGCGACCATGCACGGCACCGCGGCGCCGTTGCCACGGAGTCCGACGGATTCCAGACCCTCGCCTCCCCGCTTCGGTTGACGGGCTCGGCGGCACCCTCCCCCGCCCCCACCCTGGGCCAGCACAACGATCACCTTCAGGACTGGATCGCCGGGCCGGAACGGACGGGGCGCTAATATTTGCCGGTTAGAATGAGGCAATGTCTGCCATGAGGAAACCACCGCGTAGTACCGCTTTCCGCGTTATGGTGGCCCTTTTGAGCGGTCTGGTTATTTGGTTTATGGCGGCATTTCAGCTCTTCTACAACGTGCACACGGAGGCACCCCAACAGGCCGATGCCGTGGTCATGTTGGGCGGCGCCAGCAAGGAGCGGCTCCTGGACGCCCTGATGCTTCAATTCGAGCTCAAGGCGCCGTATATGGTGATTTCCAATACCAACACAAACGGCAATGCCTCGGCGGATAAGTACTGCGCCACGCACAGTCCGCTGGCGGTGGACCCGCAGGTGGTTTGCTTCCATCCCAAGACCATGGACACGCGCGGGGAGGCCCACGAGCTCGGGCTGCTGGCCACCAAGTACGGCTGGAAGAACATTGCCGTGGTGACGTCCAAGTACCACATCGCGCGGGCGGAGCGGCTGCTCAACCAGTGCACGCCGTCGAACATCCACATGGTGGCGACCACGCCGGACCTCACGCCCTGGCAATGGGTGCGGCGATTCGTGGTGGAATCGGGCGGGCTGATCTCCGCCTTTCTCGATCCGGAATGTGACTCCCCCATCCGGAAATAGTCCCCGAATTCTTCCGATAAACTCGAGAACAACACCACTCATATTGCGTTGGGGGAACTTTGCCTGTCGTCATGCCTATATATGGGACTCGTCCCGAAGCCATCAAGATGGCGCCCATCGTTGCCGCGTTAAGCGCCTCGAGCGATTTTGATTGCATCGTGACCGTCACGGGGCAACATCGCGAGATGCTCGACCAGGTCAACGAGCTCTTCGGCATCGTCCCGGATCATGACCTGGACATCCTGCAGCCCGGCCAGTCGCTCGCTGACATCCTCACCCGCACCATCAATGGCTTGGACAAACTGTTTGCCGCCGCCAAGCCGGACGCCGTGGTGGTCCAGGGCGACACCACCACCTCAACCGCCGGGGCCATCGCCGCGTTCTATCGCGGCATTCCGGTGATTCACGCGGAGGCCGGCCTGCGAAGCCACAACCTGTTCTCCCCGTTCCCGGAGGAGGCCAACCGGAAGATCACCACCCAGGTGGCGAGCCTGCATCTGGCGCCCACGAGCACCAGCAAGGCCAACCTGCTGGCGGAGGGCGTCAACCCGCGGGACATCGTGGTCACGGGCAACACCGTCATCGACGCCCTGCTGACCACGGTGGGCAAGGAGGTCCCGTTCACGGATCCCCAGTTGGAGGAGCTGGCCGGCAGCGGGCGGAGAATTTTGCTGGTGACCACGCACCGCCGGGAAAACCAGGGCAACGCGATGCGCGGCGTGGGCCGGGCCTTGGCCAGGATCGCCGACGCCGAACCAGAATTGATGATCGTGATGCCGGTCCACAAGAACCCGGTGGTGCGCGAGGCCGTCCTGCCCGCCATTGAGGGCAAGGCCAACGTGCTTGTCACGGAGCCGCTGGCGTACGGCGAGTTCACCCGGCTGATCGCCAGGGCCCATATTGTCCTCACCGATTCCGGCGGCGTGCAGGAAGAGGCGCCGAGCCTGGGCAAGCCAGTGCTGGTGATGCGCGAGAACACGGAGCGTCCCGAGGCCCTGGCGGCCGGCACCGTGAAACTCATTGGCACGGACGAGGAGCGCATCGTCACCGAAGTGGACAGCCTGCTCAACGATCCGGTGGCCTATGACGCCATGGCCCTGGCCGTCAACCCCTACGGGGACGGCAAGGCGGCCGCGCGGACGGTGGCCGCCATCGCCCAACTGCTCGGAGTTGGAACGCGGATCAGCGACTTCGACTAATAACTCAAACGAATCATCGACGCCGTAGATATCCGGGTCGGTGCCAAGTTTCTCCAACGTTCAGCTAAAATCGGCTTGGGGACTCAACTCAGGACATGAAGGCGGCTCGCGCCGCTTTGCCCGCAGGTTGTGTTGCCGCGCAACTCACACCTAAGGGAAGACGAACTCACGATGACAATTCAGGCTGTAATTCTGGCGGCAGGCATGGGCACGCGACTGGCCCGTCCCAACCCCAAGCCCCTGACGGAGCTAAGTGATGGCCGCTCGATCATGCACCAGCAGCTTCACAACCTGCAGGAGGCCTTTGGCAAGAAGCTGCGTTTAAACGTTGTGGTCGGGTTCAAAATGGAACAGATCATGGAGCATGTGCCCAATGCGTCCTTTATCTATAACGAAAATTACGATCAGACCAACACGTCCAAGAGTCTCCTCAAGGCCCTGAAGAACTCCCCCAAGGGCGGCGTCCTGTGGATGAACGGCGACGTCGTCTTTGATCCGGAGATCCTCAAGACCCTGCGCCCAATGATGAAGCAGGACCAGTCCTTCGTCACCGTCGACGTATCATCCGTTTCTGACGAAGAGGTCAAGTACACGGTCGATGACCACGGCTTCGTCGATCTGCTCTCGAAAAAGGTACCCCATGATGCCGCACTGGGCGAGGCCGTGGGCATCAACTACGTCTCGAAGAAGGACAAGAAGAGCCTGATCAAGCGCCTCGAAGAGGTTGACGAGCAGGACTACTTTGAAGGCGCCATCGAGCTGACCATCAAGGAAGATGGCATCAAGTGGCTGCCAATTGATATCAGCCAATTCTACGCCGTGGAAATTGACTTCCCGGAGGACCTGGTTCGGGCAAACGCCAGCATCTAATTCCAACCAAAATTGGTTCGTATTAATGCAACGGGACGCAATATTCAGAAGTGACCCCACAATTATCGTCACAAACTATCGAATTATTCACAATTAAACAAGAGACTTTGCCCCAAACTCCCGGGTAGAGCTAAGGGATAACACACATGATTGGTTGGCAAGCGCTGTACTTGGCCGCGCAAAAGTGCGAACAAAAGAAAGACTGGACTCGCGCAATCTCAATCTACAAATCTATTATTCAATCATCTCGCAACCCAGACCCTCGAGTCCTATACCACTTGGGCAATGCACAATTCTCTGTTGGCGACGACTTAGCCGCCGAAAAAAATATCAAGCTAGCAATAAATAAAGCTCCCAATAATGCATCGTGGCACTATCGACTTGGCTTTATACAAGAACGAAACAAAGAATTCGCGACTGCCCTAATCTCCTACGATCGAGCCATCGAACTCGATCCTTCGAAGCTGTCCTGGCAACGAAGAAAAAGCGTCTGTCACGATCAATTGGGCCAGGAACATGCATCTCTCCGAATATTGAGAACCGCCCTCACCAAAGATCCTCGAAATCTACTCATTGCCGATACCTTGGCCCAAAAACTTCGGACCAAAGGGAAAATATGGGAAGAAATAGAAATACTGCAGAAAGTCCTGCCGTTCCAGGAGAGTAACGCAGAATGGCTTTTTCGACTTGCTGAGGCCTGTGACTCAATGGGTCAATACGCTAAGGCCGGAAAGTATTACCATCAATCAAATAATCTTGGTGCGAATAGCGCATTGAATTATTTCAAAGAGGGGCGTGCGTGGCGAAAAGCCAGCGAAAAGCATAATTCCAAAATTGCTTTTAACTTGGCTATATCACACGATACAAAATACCGGTCTTCGGAATTCGGCATTGGTGCATTTTATCAGGCGATGGGCGACTGGGAAACCGCCGCTCACGAATATCAAGACTTTGCCACAATATATCCCGAAAGTGCCGAACTACAATATAAACTAGCTCTAGCACTTGAAAGGTGCTATTTCTGGGAGGAGGCTTCCAAGAGTTACGCAAGCGCCATTAGGCTAAATCCACTGAGGTGGGATTGGCATTTTCGTCGCGGGTTCAGTCTGGAGCGAATGGAACGTTGGCACGAAGCCGCAGAATGTTACCGATTCGCAGCCGAACATGCCGAAAAACCGAAACATGAATGGTTTTATAGATTGGGATTCGTCCTCACCAAAGTCAATAACCATCAGACAGCATGCGAAGCGTTCCTAAAAATGCGGCCGGGAATGGCCGTGGCTTTTGTCGAAGAATCAACTCGCATAGGTTCAGTAACACCTGAAACCTACGAGTACAAGATCATTTCCGACGCAGAGTCCTCTGCTCGCTCAACTGTTCCCTGCGTGAAAATTTCCGAATTAGCCGAAAAGCATGGCTACTGGCGTTCCAGCATCAGGCTACTGACTCAGGAAATTCAACGGGTGTCGACGCATGAGGCCGACCTCTATTACAGACTCGGCCGCGCGAACTATGCTGTAGGAAACTATTGCGAGGGAACTGCAGCGTTCCTTCAGATGCACATATTCTCCGAACCGCATGGCATAGACATGAAAAATTATCGGAAAGATAGAGGTCTTTTCGAAATAATGCAATACACAGCGTGGACCGAAAATCTACCGCTGGACGAAAATGTCGTGTTCTACGAAAGTTTTCATTCGGATTCCATCAGCTGTAATCCGTTAGCGATATACAGGGAACTTCGAGACGACCCTAAGTATGGGCATCTCCGTCATGTTTGGTCAGTCAATGACAGCACGATTGTTCCTCAGGATGTGGCTGAAGACGCGAGAACAGTGACGATCCTGCGTAATAGCGATGCCTATCGCCGCTCCCTGGCCACAGCGGCCTATCTTGTGAGCAACGTTACCTTTCATGCGTGGTTCGTTCGTCGAGACGGGCAGAAATATCTCAACACATGGCATGGTACGCCGATCAAGACCTTGGGTAAGGATATTCGCTCCGGATATCTGGAACATAAAAATGTTGCGAGAAATTTCCTCCAGGCAACACACGTGCTAACAGGCAACCAACATACAACCTCAATTCTTACCAAGAAGTACGATGTTGAACATATTTGGTCCGCCAAAGTAGCTGAAATTGGCTATCCCCGCGTAGACCAAACTCTGAACCTCAGCAAGATGCGAAGAGATGAAATTCGAGATCTTCTCTCGATTCCAAAAACCGAGCCAAGACGCCCGACCATCCTCTATGCACCCACGTGGCGAGGAGGGCTGGACACACGTCACTTTGACATTGACCGCCTTGTGCATGACCTAGGGACACTTAACGAACTCGACGCAGATATTCTATTCCAAGCCCACCACTACACCGAGGCATTGCTGGCGGAATTGGACATTCCAGTTACCACCATTCCGAAGGAAATTGAGACAAACGAACTGCTGGCCGTCGTTGACATCCTCATAACGGACTATTCAAGCATCGCGTTCGATTTCTTGGCTACGAAGAAACCACTATTTTTCTATACCTACGATGCAGCAGATTTTGACACAGAACGTGGATTGTACTTCCGCGGGGAAGATCTTCCCGGTTATGAGGCGCAGACAGTTGAGGGTCTCGTAGAAGGAATTCGGAAGACACTTGACGGCACAAACCATTTCGACGCAACAATGTACATTGAAAAATTCTGTCCCATGGACGACGGAATGGCGTCAAGAAGGGCAGTAAAGTTCTTTTTTGAAGACGACGAGGCGGACGCTGTCGAAATCGCGGACGTAAAGCGTCCATCTCTTCTTTTTCATCACAGTTTTATTCCTAATGGTATTACCACATCGATACAGAATCTGATTTCAACTCTACGACCCGATGAGTACATGACTACGGTGGTGGTATCCGCCGAAACGACGGCTTCAGATCCGCTCCGGATAGCGAAACTGTCAGAGCTCCCAGCACATGTCAGTGTCATCGGGAGAACCGGTCGTCAACTCTTCACACCAGAAGAGAAGTGGATTGTAGACAAGTTAAACCGAAATAGGACTCTTACTTCTGCCGAACAATGGAACGTATACGGAAAGTCGTTTGCTAGGGAATATAGGAGAATTTTCGGGGCTGCAAATTTTGATGCCATAATTGAATTTGAGGGCTACTCAACTTTCTGGTCTTCCATACTTGGCTTTGCCGATAGTACCGCAAGCAAGTCGATCTACCTTCACAACGACATGATGAGCGAATGGAAACAACGATTTCAATATCTGGAATCGCTATTTAGAATTTATCCGTATTTTGACAACCTTATTTCTGTTTCATCCTCGATTTCGGATGAAAACTCGAGTAATTTGAGTGATCGTTTTAACGTACCGCGGAGTAGATTTATAGATTGCGTGAATCAGATAGATCCGTCAAGGATCAAAAAACTTGCGCTTAGCAATATCGATGCCGACATTGAAGCGTTCATCAAACCGAATGTCATTCAACTAGTGTCAATTGGTCGATTGTCTCCAGAAAAGGATCACGCCAAGTTGATACACGCCGTCAAGGCAATCAATACGGATGAAAGTACAAATATTAGGGTACAGCTCGTCATTCTGGGTGACGGACCCTTGCGGGCGGCCCTAACTCAACTTATTGAGAGCCTAGGAATGGAACAGTCTGTTTACCTCGGTGGTTTGCGGGAAAACCCATTCCCCGTGCTAAAGCGGGCCGACGCATTTATATTATCCTCGAATCACGAAGGCCAGCCGATGGTGCTGTTGGAAGCAATGGTGTTGGGCAAGAAAATTATTTCTACGGATATCGTTGGAACACGGCATGTATTGCAGAGCGGCATGGGCAAACTCGTCGAGAACTCCATGGAAGGACTCGTTCAAGGAATTAGAGCTCTATTGGCCGATTCTATACCTGATCCATCGTTCGATGAGGATGCTTACATATCCCGCGCTTCGCTCAGTTTTGCACGGGCGACGATTAGCAGAGAAGTTGGTGCGTTGAAATGAGTGTTCTGACAAACGATAAAACTGTAGTCAATCCAGATGTGCGGTACCTCAATCTTCAGGATTCTACAGAAGACCTTATTAGTGCGATAGATTCCTGGTCACCACAACCGAAATTCATACACGTTGCGCATGCCACTTTTTCAAAGTTGAACGCCAACCTGATTCGTATCGCAGTTATAGATGAATCCGTTCGCCAGGTGCTCACTCGATTGTCCGTGGCTGGGTACTACGTCTATAAGTCCTCCGATGACGAAAGTAGATTAGTTCGTCACGACTATATACCTAAATTGTGGAATAACGTGCGAGATGGCGAATTCAGGGTCTCAAATGAAGGTATTATATATAAGCTTGAGGCCCCAAACTCCGGTTTGAAACCGAAGCGGCTGTTGATAGTCATGTCGGCAATGCACGAAAATATATACACTGCCAGTTTGATGCGTCATTTCATGCAGAATTTTCAAAGCGTACATAAATATCTGCCCAAGGACACTCTTATCTTGAGAATCGCCGATATCGGCGGCGTAGTCGGCGCCTTCTATTTGAATACACAATTTTTGCCAAATAATATTCAAAACATACAGAGGCTTATAGAAAGTATTGGCCATCAATACAGTATTGGCCGCGATTCACGCGTCATATACGGCGTATCCAAGGGTGGCACGGGCGCACTATACCACTCGATAATTGGTGGATATCGCTGCGTGGCTGTCGACCCAATCGTCTCGGATGAACACTATGTAGTCAAATATCATGACTCGCACTTTACGGCGACCGGCATATTTCCCGAAACAAAGCAATCGATATTTATTGATTTAGTCGATAAGGTGAAGGCGGCAAGGCCTGCAGGTGAAAGCTCACGCCCTATGTGGTCCGTCATCTATTCAGAGCGGTCGCCTCAATTCAAATACATTAACTCCATACTTGTTGAGCAATTGGCAGACTCAATGGTATTTTTGAATTCTAGAAGTCCCGAGATTATGGACCATCCGGATGTCGGCGGAGCGACTGTTAATTCGGCCACAATGCTAATGAACAGTCATCTATATGGGTTACATATGCGCGTGGGGGTTCATCATATTGACTAACCCTAATCGCTCTTCGGCGCCTGACTATGCTGCTTGTTTGAGACCTTGCGCGAGCCGTAGCTAGGAAGATCGGGGTGGTCACGCACGATTTTCCGGCTACAAAAGCACCCTCCCAAGCTGAATGACACTACCGTGCTATTTGGGTCATCCAGATAGTTTGGCCGGCGAAGGGACTGTGTCGCAGGCGGCTATGTGATGCCCGCACTGATGGTGCGGGCCTCCTGTCTGTCGGTTAGTCCATCCGAGGCGGTGGACCGTGGCACGATTAGGCCGCCCGTGATAGCCGGGGGCTATATCCTCCCTCATACGCTTTGCTCGAGTGCTTGCCAGTGGGCCGGCTGATGTGTATCCGCTTCACACCCGACAGACGCCTACGGCAGGGGGCCCTGGCCGAACGCCAATCTAGATCCTCGATGCGTTTGCGAACCGAACCATCAGGTCATACTCGTTTCAGCGGCCGGGTCCTGGAAGTCGCTCGACTCGGTCGGGCATTTACCGTTTGACGAACGAGTTCTGGGGTAATTCCTCAGCAAGGGTAACTCGAACTTGCCCACCGAATCCGTCAACGTCCTCACTGATGCGGTCTGTCTCGTGGCCTTCTCGGTGCAGGGGTCGCCGGCCATAACGATGGTCCAGTGGCCTTCCTGCACTGTGGTGAGCTCGGCGGCGCTGGTATTCTCCGCTGCCGGCGAATTGATGACATAGCCGGCATAACGGCCCACTCATGTTGGGGTAAAATTATCAAATGAGGAATCTAAGGGCACTCGAAAGCTATCAAGATGATCGTGGAAACATGATTACATATTCTGGAAAACTCGACAAAAACATCATCATAAATTTCCTCGGATCAAATAATAGATTGACCGTGCATGACAATGCCTCAATTGATCGACTAACCCTTCAGTTTGATTGCAGCAACGCCACGATTGAGATAGGTGGCCATGGAAGCGTCAATCCACTCAAGGCATACATTCGGATTGGTCAGGACGCCACTGTCCGGTTAGGATATAATGTCTCAACAACGAACACGCTCACCATCACCGCGGCTGAAGGGACGAGCGTGACCATCGGTGACGATGTAATGATCGCCACGGACGTCGAAATCAGGGCCGACGATGGACACCCTATATTCGATGTTCTTTCAGGCAAACGTGTTAATCCGTCTCAATCCATCCAAATTGGAAATCACGTCTGGCTCGCCAAGGGCTCTACAGTCCTGGCGGGAGCGAAGATAGGGGACGGCTCAGTTCTTGGGCATGGGAGCCTACTTGCCGGCAAAATACCCAACAACTGCGTTGCCGTGGGCTCACCCGCCCGAGTTGTGCGACGGAATACAGTATGGGAACGCCCTCATTTATCCGGTCATGCGCCCTATTACAAGCCAGACGCAAGTACTGTTCGAAAGTCTGCCTATTGGAATATGACGGAAGATTCTGAGGTGCCGCTAACTTCACGCAACCATCTCCTAATGAACCTGCGCCGACGTGCGTGGCGCATACGACGCAGGCTACTGAATAGAACGTGATGAATGGCTCTCTCCATGTGGAAGGTAATGGCTTATGCCCAAGTTGGGGTCTAATGACTTTGCACTGGTAGCCCGCCGGACTAGGCTAACCCGGGGATTTCATGGTGGCGGCCACACTGACGTATTCCCACGCCGCCGGCGATCATCCCTGCCAAGGAACCGAGATCATACCAGGGCGGTGCCCTGCCCCGGCGAGGAGGAATTGGCCCAAACGATCCTCACGCAACTCCCGAATCCGAGCGCGTCCACGAAGGACAGCACCACGCTTAACCCCTGTCAAGGGCCATGAGTTTCTGCCCACCAGCGGCCAGGTTTTCTGCCCACTGCTTGAATTCCAGGAGTCGTTGCAACTCCCGTGCTTAGCTGRCTATCAGTTAATCACGAAGACGCTCGGCTGGGGTGTCCCAGTCGAGCGTTTTGCGTGGTCGGGCGTTGAGTTCTTGGGCGACGTGTTCGAGGTCCTCGGGGCCGTAGGCGTTCAGGTGGGTGCCTTTGGGGAAGTACTGGCGCAGCAGCCCGTTCGTGTTCTCGTTGGATCCACGTTGCCAAGGGCTGGCGGGATCGCAGAAGTAGACGTCCATGTCGGTGGCGATGCTGAATGCGTTGTGCTTGGCCATTTCGGCGCCTTGGTCCAAGGTGAGGGATCCCCGCAGGTGTGCCGGTAGGGCGGACATGGTCTTGATCAGCCCGTCTCGGACTGATTCTGCTGTGTGATCCACCGGCAGGTGCACCAACATCACGTAGCGGGTGGTGCGTTCAACCAAGGTGGCGATCGCCGACTGGTTATAGGCCCCGGTTATTAAATCCCCCTCCCAATGGCCCGGGGCCGCGCGGTCTTCGATCTCGGCGGGGCGTTCGGAAATGTTGATCATCGGGTCCCGGAAACGGCTGGTGCGTTCTTCGGGATTCCTGTGCTTCTTGCGGCGGGTTCGGCCGGTGCGCAGGGCGTCCTTGACCTCGCGTTTGAGTCCGCCGCGGGCCTGGACGTAGAGGGCCTGGTAGATCGTCTCGTGGCTCACGCGCATCTGCTCGTCATCGGGGAATTCCTTGATCGGGAGCTTCGAAATCTGTTGTGGGGACCAGTGTGTGAGGAGCTTGGTTTTCACGTAGTCGCGCAGTTTCCCGGGTACTGCCAGCTTACTGTCCTTGGGCCGTGCCCGGGCAGCGGTGGCCGCTCGGTGGGCACCGTAAGGCCGGTAGCCCAGCACCGGGTGGCTGTTGCGTTTGATTTCCCCGCTGATGGTGCCCACGGACCGGCCCAGTTCCCTGCCGATGGCCTGCATTGAGGTCCCATGGGAGCGCAGGTCCGCGATCCTCTCCCGCTCCTGCAGGGACAGGTAGCGGGCGCTGATGGGTTGTTCCAGAGCTTCCAACGCTACCGTGGGGGATATGTCGACGCCAACCGAAAATAGGGCCACTATCGCCAATTGAAAATGAGGCCACCTGACWTCATTGAAGGTGATCAATTTGGATGATTGGGTAACTATCCGCCACCGCTATGCGAACGAGAAGATCTCGAAGCGGGGGTTGGCGAAGCAGCTGGGTGTCTCTCGGGGGACGGTTGATCGGGCGTTGGCCGCTCAGACCGCACCGAAGTATGAACGCAGGCCCGCGGGGTCTTCGTTCGACGCGTTCGAGAAGGACGTGCGGCGCTTGCTGGTGGTGACGCCGCGGATGCCGGCGACGGTGTTGGCCGAGCGGGTGGGCTGGACCGGGTCCGCGTCATTGTTCCGTGCCAAGGTCGCTAAGATCAGGCCGGAGTACGCGCCGGCGGATCCGGCGGACCGGCTCGTGCATGATCCGGGCAAAACGGTGCAGTGTGATCTGTGGTTCCCGCACCAGGGGCTGCCGTTGGGGTATGGGCAGGAGGGCAAGCCGCCGGTGCTGGTGATGACCAGCACCTATTCGGGCTTCGTGCAAGCCCGGATGATTCCTTCCCGGACCACCGAGGACCTGCTCGGTGGCATGTGGGAACTGATCCAGGAAGCCGATGCCGTCCCGGCCCGCCTGCTGTGGGACAACGAGACCGGGATCGGGCGCGGGAAACTCACCGAGGCTGCCAGCGCGTTCGCCGGGGTGTTGGGCACCGAGATCAAGCTCCTGCCGCCGAGGGATCCTGAGTCCAAGGGCATGGTGGAGCGGATGAACGGGTTCTTCCGGCGCGGGTTCATGCCCGGGCGGGACTTCATTGACCCGCATGACTTCAACGACCAGCTCTACGCCTGGCTGCCACGCGCCAACGCGCGCTACACCCGCTCCCGTCACGGCACCCCTGCGGAGCTTGTGATTGCGGACCGGGCGGCGATGCGCCCGCTGGGTCCGATTGCCCCGGATGCCGCGTTCCGCAAGGAGGTCCGCCTGCCGAGGGACTATTACGTGCGGGTGCATTCGAATGACTACTCCGTGGACCCGTCAGCGATCGGGCGGCTGGTGCAGGTTACCGCGGATTTGGATACCGTCACCGTCACCGCCGGCGCCATGGTGCTGGCACGGCATGAACGCAGGTGGGCCCGGCACCAGATCTTCRCGGACCCGGCCCACGTTAGCCGCGCCGCCGAGCTGCGGCGGGACTACCGGAGTTCCATGGCCAGGAAACCGCCCGGGCAGGCAGTCGTGCAGGAGCGTGATCTTTCCGTTTACGACCAGGCCTTTGGCATCACCACCGGTGGAGCACCGGAATTGATCGGATCAACACTGTGACCGCGGTGGCAGCCAATGCCGGCAAGGACATTGAGTACTACGCCCGGGCGCTGCGGGCGCCACGGATCGGGGACGGCTACCGGCACCTGGCCGACACCGCCCGCACCGCCGGGTGGTCCCACGAGGAATACCTCGCCGCCGTCCTCTCCCGGGAAGTCGCCGAGCGAGAAGCCTCCGGCGCCGCGTTGCGGGTCAAGGCCGCGAAGTTCCCCGGGCACAAAACCCTGGAGGAGTTCAACTTCGAGCACCAGCCCGCCGCGGACCGGTCCCTGATCGCCCATCTGGGCACCGGGGTGTTCCTGGAAGAAGCCAAGAACGTGGTCCTGCTCGGCCCGCCCGGCACCGGCAAAACCCATCTGGCCATCGGCATCGCCACCCGGGCCGCCCATGCCGGGCACCGGGTCTTGTTCGACTCCGCCACGGGCTGGGTCGCCCGTCTCGCCGAGGCCCACAACCGTGGGCAACTCGCGGCGGAACTAGCTAAACTCCGCCGCTACAAGCTCCTTGTCATCGACGAAGTAGGCTACATCCCGTTCGACCAGGACTCGGCGAACCTGTTCTTCCAGCTCGTCTCCTCCCGCWATGAGCGGGCCTCGCTGATCCTTACCAGCAACCTGTCCTTCAGCCGCTGGGCCGACGTCTTCGGTGACGCCACGATCGCGTCGGCCATGATCGACAGGATCGTTCATCACGCCGAGGTCATCAACCTCTCCGGCAACAGCTACAGGCTCCAAGGCCGGCTCAAGCCACAAACTCTGGCACAATAAAACAACACACCGTGGCCCTGTTTTCAAATGGCAAAAATGGCCCTATTTTCAGTTGGCGTTGACAGGGCATGTGGAGGACATGCCGGCATCGATCGCCCAGTTCGAGCAGGTGGAGCGGTTCAGGCCCAGCTGCTTCGCTGCCGCACTGACGCTGCCGATTTCGCGGAGCACGCTGAGGAACTCCTCAATCACCGCTGGTGAGTAGCGTTGCGCGGGACTGGTCTTCACCGACGTGGTGTTCCGTGGCTTCCTGGCTGCCGGATTGATTCGGCCAGCCCAGCTGTGCGCGGTGCCGATATTCAACCCCAGCTCCCAGGCAGTGGTCACGATGCTGCCGGTTCGATCCAGGGCGGTATGGAACTGTTCCTTCTCCGCCTGGGTGTACTGACGCTGGCGCCTGATCCCGGCAGCGTTGCCCCATTCCTGGCTCTTCGTAATTAGGCATGATTGGGGGGGTTTGATCCGGTACGGGCGGAGGCCGCCGGCACTGAGTAGATTGCGCAACCTGTAGTTCGAGAAGTTCCTAAACCCACGAGCAATCCGCCGGGTTGTTTCATTCGCTTTGGTGCGGCGTGGCGGCATGTAAGAGACGTCAGGGTCGCTTTGAATGGTTATCGACTAAGAAACACCTTCACAAGAAACCCTGACATGAATAATGCTACTTGTTGCCGCCGGTGGTGTGTGCGTGCCGACGCGCTCCTGGATGTCCCAGGCATCCACGTCATTGCCGCGGAGAACACTGCCCGCGGGCAAATCATCACTGTTGAAACCGACCAGTTCCTTGCTGGTGCCCTGTCTGTGGGGTGGTAGCGATCGGCCACGGCCGGCGCGTGGTGCGTCTGCATGACACGCCAGCTCATGGTCGCCCGGTCCGGTTGGATTGGGCCAAACGGATCTGGCGCTGCGCTTATCCTGATTGTCCTGCCGGGCCTTTTACCGAGACCCATGCGCTGGCGCCGGTGAAGGCGAAACTAACCACTCGCGCCATCACTTGGGCCACGGACGCGCTCTCTCCCTTTGACACCTCGGTTTCGGCCCTGGCCTATCAGCTTGGCGTCTCTTGGCACACACTCTGGAAGGCGGTGAAAGCTGAAGCGGAACGCCGTACCAGCACTGAGGACCGGCTGGCCGGGGTGGATGCGCTGGGTGTTGATGAGCATGTCTGGGTGCATACCGGGTTCCCCGGGTCGGGCATGGTCACCGGCATCATTGACCACACCCGCGATGCCAACGGTGTCGTGCATGCCCGGCTGCTTGACCTGGTCGAGGGCCGTTCAGGGAAAACGTACGCTGACTGGCTCAAAGCCCAAGCACCCGAATTCAGGGCTGGAATCAAGGTTGCCACCCTGGATCCGTTCCGTGGCTACGCCAACACGATCCGTGATGAACCACATGACGCGATCCAGGTCCTTGATGCATTCCACGTGGTGAAACTGGCCTGCGCAATGGTCGATGACGTTCGCCGCCGGGTTCAGCAAGACACACTCGGACACCGCGGACGCAAGGGTGAACCGCTGTTTCAGATCCGTCGTTCCTTACAGATCGGTGTCGAGCACTTGAGTGAGAAACAGATCGCCCGGCTGAACGCCAAGCTTGAGGCCGGGGACCCGAACCACGAAGTCAGCCTCGCATGGCAGTGCTACCAACAAGTCCGGGCGATCTATCACGCACCACCGGAGAAAGGACGGGAACTCGTGGCCAAAGCCCTGTCATCTTTTCCATCGTGCCCGATCCCGGAAGTTGCCCGGCTCCGACGGACTTTGAAGTCCTGGCGGGACGAAATACTTGCCTACTTCAAAACCCAAGGTGCCTCGAATGGCCCTACCGAGGCTGTCAACGGAGTCATGGAAACAACTCGGCGGATTGCTCGTGGGTTTAGGAACTTCTCGAACTACAGGTTGCGCAATCTACTCAGTGCCGGCGGCCACCGCCCGTACCGGATCAAACCCCCCAACCATGCCTAATTACGAAGAGCCCCATTACTGGCGGGTACTCCTGTTGATGCCGAGTTCCTTGGCTGCATCGGCGACGGTTCCCAGACGCGCCAGGGCGGAAAGGAAATCCTCCCGTTGGGCCCGGCTATGGGACTGCTGCTGACGCTTCACCGCAGCTATAGCCAACGGCGCGGATTTCTCCGTTGAAGGAGATTTTTTCTTTAATGACGAACTATTTCTTGATGATGGTTCCATGGGTGATGCAACTCCGGTTTGTCGGAGGTGTTGCAACGTTCGCTAGAACTCGCCCCAGTGGGCAGTTTCGTGGCCGCCTATGGGCAGAAGCTTCTATGTCTGTCAAGCCGTCATGTCATCGGCAACACTTCCGCTGACTCGAGGATTTTGTAGATTCGGCGAGCCAAGAACCGTTTGATGCAGCGGCGGATCTCCTTCAACGTCTTACCCTCCGCAGTGCGTTTCTCGACATAGACCCTGGTCTCTTCGTCATGGGTCATCCTTACCATCGCAGCGGTATGCAAAGCCTTGTTCAGTTTCCGGTCGCCACGGCGATTCAACCGATGACGCACCGTGTTCCCCGAGGACGCAGGAATCGGATTCACACCCGCTAGGGACGCGAACGCCGCCTCCGAACGCAGCCTGCCGGGGTGCGACCACGCAGTCACGCAGACCGCCGCAACAACCGGTCCAACACCAGCGAGCTCCAGCAGTTCCCTGCCCTCGCTGAGCTGAAGCAGAGCGCTCATCTCAACTGTGTTCTCCCTGATTTGTGCGTCCAGCTCGGTGATACGTTGAGCCAGCCGCACCGCCTCGGCGCGGGCCACCTTCAACTCGAGCGCTTCATTCCGGGTGCGCCATCCAGCGACTTCGAGGATCTGGGCACTGCCCAGCGCCTTGCGCGCGTCTACTCCCAGCAGGGTTATGCGCAGAAGCGCGGTCAGCGCGTTGACATACTTCGTACGTTCCACAGCGAGCATGTCACGGGCGGTCACGAGAACCCGTAGTGCGGCGCGTGCGCCCTCATTCAGCCGTGGGGTACGCAGCTTCCCGGCTTCCACCGGGAGTGCCGCGACGGCCATGCGCTGGGCATCCAGAGGATCGGTTTTGCCGACGCCGCGCCCGATTTTCGCGTACCCGCCCGGCGCTTCAGTGACCTTGTAGCCAGCGTCAGTAACCGCGCCGGTGAGCACGGCTCCGTACGAGGATGTCCCTTCGACGACCCAGAGCGTGTTCGCGTCGCCTCCAGTGCGCCTGCCGGCCCAGGTGATGGCTCGCTTGATGCCAGTACTAGTGGTGGGGAAGTCTCGGGTTTCGAGGTGTTCGCCTGTGTTGGTCATAATGGCGTAGACATGCTTTTTCGCATGGGTGTCGACACCCACTACAAAAGAGTACATTTTGGCGACGGTGTGGGAGACGRTAGTCATGCGGCTTGATGCTCTTTCTCTGATCGGAACAGGTGCATTCGGCCGTATGCGGCCGGTACCAGTCCGGGGAGAAGTCACTGTCGGAGCAGAACTGTGATGGGTCACACCCCAGTTAGGGTGGACAGTCTTCTGATCAAGCTAC
>NZ_JBFREA010000006.1:0-189226 GCF_052114065.1 Specibacter sp. RAF43
CCGGCGGGGCCGCCCCCGGTACGACGCCGGCCCCGGCGCAAGCGGCGGGCGGCGGACTGGCTGCCGTGCGCGCCCAGCTCGCCCGGGCCAAGGAGGCCGCCGGGGAGGCGGTGGCCAGCCGCCACAAGACGAACGCCGCGCCCCAACCGGCCACGCAGGATCACGGCCGGCCCTCCAACGATCACGTCTCCCCGCCGCACGCCACCGGGGACGGACGCCAGGCCGCTGGGGATGGCCGCCAGGCCACGCCTGCCCAGCCGCTGCGCCAGGATCCCTGGGCGCCGGCACCGGACCACTCCCCGGCAGCCACCGAGCCCGGCCGGGGCGCCAACCCCGCCGCCCCCGGACACCAGGGTCCCCCGGCACAGGCACCGCCCGCCCAACAGCCGGTCCCGGCCGGCGCCCCCGGGCCCAGCAGCGTGGAAGTCATCCGCCGTGCCTGGCCCGAGATCCTGGACAGCCTGAGCAGCATCCGCAAGGTGTCGTTCCTGCTGGTCAAGGCCAACGCCGTCCCGCAGGCCTTTGACGGCCAGACCCTGCGCCTGGCGTTGCCCTCATCGGGCCTGATCGAAACGTTCACGGCGGGTGGGCACAGCGATAACTTGCGGCAGGCAATTCACACCACCTTGGGCATCACGTGCCAGATCGTCACCGTGACCGGGGACGGGCCCGCGCCCGGAAAGAGCTCTGAGCCAAACCCAAAAGTTCCCACTGACTCCGCCCCGTCCGCCGGACCGCGAACCGGGCTACCCGCGGCGCAGGCGCCCGGTCCGCTGACGCTTGTTCCGGCCGCGGCGGGTGGTGCGCAAAGTGGCCTTGCACCGGTCGCGACTGCCGGTTGGCCCGATCCCCTTCCGGACGAGCCGCCGTGGCCCACCGAACCCCCGAATGACGACGGGGCTCCCATGGACTCCGTCTGGCCCAGCCCGGCGCCAACGGCCGCAACCCCAAGCGGCGAGGACATGGGCACGGCCGGCGAGCGTCCAGCCGGCTCGCCTCCGGATGGGGGGCGGCAGGTTGGCGGCGCCATGCCCGAAAACCTGCCCGCAAGCCTGCCCGAAAGCCTGCCCAATAACCAGGCGGCGGCCATGCCGAACGGGCCCACGGCCATGTCGAACGGGCGCACGGCCGGGCCGGAGCCCGTGCCGCACCGGCCCAAGGTTTCACCCATTTCGGCGTGGACGTCCGGCTGGGACATGCCGGATTCCAAACCCGCCCCGGAACCCGTGGGGGCCGCCGAGCCGGCCGACCCTGCCCACCATCGGATTCGGACCGGGAATGCCCCGCAGGATTGGGGCGTGTCGCTCGGCGCGGACGTACGATCCACGGTTGCGGACCCGGGATGGGGGGCACCGTCAAGTGTGCCGGAGTGGGCCCAACCCGACCCCGCCCAACCCGACCGCGCCCAGACGGACCCCGTTCCAGCCGGCCCCGCCAACGCCGATCCCGCCCAGACCGACTCCGCCCGGACCGGGCCGGGCCGGGGAACGGCGGGCACGCCCGGTTCCGACCAGAGCCCGCGCGGCGGGGCACCGGACGTGTCCGCGCGGGCGGCGTCGTCCCGGAAACAGGCGCCGCCGGTCCCGGGCGAAAAGATCAGCATGTACCAGCGGCTCGCCAACAGTGCCGAGGCGCAGGCCGGTCGCGCGCAGGCGCCGGCCCGGGCGCTCGAAACGCAGTACGCCGACGACGTCCCCAGCCCGGATGATGTCACCCTTGAGGAGTCCGGTGTGGTGGGACAGGCCGCCGTGGAGCGTATCCTTGGCGGAGCGCTGATCGAGGAACGGCCGCTCTGACCGGCAACCGCCCGCATGCGATGCGGCCCCACAGCCGGATCGCCCCCCATATTTTGACCACCAGGAAAGAGCCATTGTGTACGAGGGAGCAGTTCAGGAGCTCATTGATGAGCTGGGGCGCCTGCCGGGCATCGGCCCCAAATCGGCGCAGCGGCTGGCGTTTCACATCCTGGAGGCGGACACCGAGGACATGCAACGACTGGTCCGGGCCATTATCACCGTGAAGGAGCGGGTGAAATTCTGCACCGTGTGCGGCAATGTCACCGAGGCCGAAACGTGCAACATCTGCCGCGACCCGCGGCGCGATCCGAGCGTGATTTGCGTGGTGGAGGAGTCCAAGGACGTCCTGGCGGTCGAACGCACGCGCGCGTTCAGGGGCCGCTACCACGTGCTCGGCGGCGCCATCAACCCGATCGCCGGGATCGGTCCCGAGCAGCTGCGCATCCGTGAACTCCTCACCCGGCTCAACGACAGCCAAATCCAGGAAATCATCATCGCCACCGACCCCAACCTGGAGGGCGAGGCCACGGCCACCTACCTGTCACGGATGCTGAAAACCCTGGGCATCGCCGTCACCCGTCTGGCCTCCGGACTGCCCGTGGGAGGGGACCTGGAATACGCGGACGAGATCACGCTCGGCCGCGCCTTCGAGGGCCGGCGCAACGCCCTGACGTAAGCCGCCTCTCACGGCACCCGCGGCGGCGCCAAACCTCGTGTGCCGTTAGGCGACGCGGGTCCCCTTCGGCAGCTTTCCGGCCGGGGTCCGCAATGCCCGCCGGCCCAGGGCCACGATCCCGGCGGTCACCAGCAGCTGCAGCCCGAGCCCTAGCGGCCAAAGCGGCGTGGTTTGCCCCAGGTACGACGCCGTCACCCGCCCGTTGGCGCACTGGTACGTTGCGTCCGGCCCGGCCTGGGCAAAACGCGCGCCCTGACTGATCGATTCGAGCGCCCCCGTGGAGTAGCTGACGTTCCCGGTTCGGTCCGGGTACGGGATGGCGTCGGCCACCACCACATACGGGTTCATGGCCAGCATCCAGGCGACCCGGTCGGACCGCTGGGCCGGCTGTTCCACCAGCGGGCCGTAGCAGGCATACTCGTCGTTTTGATCGGTGATGTTCCCCGGCGGGGCCGGCATGGCGGGCGGTGTCTCACCGTTCGGGTAGTACACGCCGGAATTCTTGTAATAGATCTGGTTGGCCCGCACGGTGCCGTCGCTGACCAGCATGCCAAGCCCAAAGGCGATGACCGTTCCGGCGAGCAGGGCGGAGACCACCAGGTAAGTAACGACGATGGAGAACAGGGGCCGGTTGGCCAGCGCGGAAATCCCAACCCCCAGGGCGCACACGAGCGCTATTTCCACGGCAAGCATCAGCAGGGCGACCAGGATGTGGCCGGCGCCCAACCCACCCTGGAGAATGGCAAACACCAGGAACGGGACACTGGCCACCAGGAACGCCAGGCCGGCCACCCACGACGCCAGGAACTTTCCCCACAGGATCTGCCCCGGCCGCAGCAGCGTCACCTGCAAGATGGCCAGCGTGCCCCCGGCCCGGTCGCCGTTGACGGCATTGGCGGAAAACGCCGGTGCCACCAGCAAGGCAAAGAGGAGCACAAAGGCCAGGACAATTTCAAAGATCAGCGAGCCGGAGTCCGGCGCCACGAAGCCGGGGTTGTCCTGATGGCCCCGCTGGATGTCCCAGCTGAACCAGGTCAACGCCGTCACGGCGCCAATGACCACAAACCAGATGACCAGCATGATGTACCAGCCGCGGGAGCGCAGCCGCTGGCGCAGCTCCATGCCCAGCACGGCGCCGACGCCGGCCCAGTACGCCCCGAAGCGGTCCGCGCGCGGTTGCGGCTGGCCGGGCGCTGCGGGGGACCCGTCCGTGATGGTGCTCATCGCTGCTCCACCTCCATGCTCATGTATGTTTCCTCCAGGGCACCCGCCGCGGGGGCAAACGACGTGACGGCGACCCCCGCCCGCACGAGCCCGGCCAGCAGCCGGGCCGCATCGGCCTCCGTGCCCAGCAGCACCTGCACCGAGTCCCGCCGCCCGGTGCCCGCCGCAAACGGCACGCCCTGCCGGCCCAACTCCGCCGCCAGCGCCGCCGGATCCAGCCCGGCGATGGAATATCGCCGGCCCTGCGATGCGGCCTGCCCCACGGTTTGCGCCAGCACCGAGCGCCCGGCGCTGACAAACACGGCCCGGTCGGCGATCTCATCCAGTTCCGCCAGGACGTGGGAGGAGACGACGACGGCCTTGCCCTCCGCCGCGAGCCCTCGCAGGATGCCGCGCAGGGACACCCGGGATCCCGGGTCCAGCCCGGACGCCGGCTCATCCAGGAGCAGCACGTCCGGGTTGTGGATCAGGGCGCGGGCAAGGCTGAGCCGCTGCTGCTGGCCGCGGGAGAGCACCCGGGCCTGCTGGTCGGCCAGCTCGACGAGGTTCACCAGGGCCAGGAGTTCGGCCACCCGGCCGGGAATGTCCTTGGCCGGGAGGCGGTAAAACCTGCCCATCACGGTGAGAATCTCGCGGGCGGTGAGCGACTCCCACACGCCCAGGGTGTCCGGCATCCAGCCAATCCTGGCCCGGGCCGCGACCGGGTCCCGCGTCGGGTCGATGCCCATGACGCTTACCGTGCCGGCATCCGGGGCCAGCAGCGAGGCCAGCATCAGCAACAGGGTGGTCTTGCCGGCGCCGTTGGGCCCGATCAGCGCCGTGACTTCACCGGCCGGGGCCTGCAGGTCCATGTTGACAACGGCCGTGACCGGGCCAAAGCGGCGCGAGAGGCCCGACGCCGACAGCCCCCGGAACACCGCCTCGCCGTGCTGCACTGCTTCCTTTGCCATGCGTCCCTCCCGCACCGGAGCCGCGGAGGCGGCCTTTGCCCCATCCTAAGGTGGGCCGGCCGCGGAGGGCATCATCCCGCCGTCGCATCTTTGAACACGGCGGCCCCGGGGGTCCGAGATGCCGGCACCTGTCCGTCATGTGGACACCCCAATTCCATCTTGGGGACGGCCCGGGGCTAAACTTGGCACGACTGCCTGCCGCGCTGAAGATGCCGCAAAGGCCGTTCGCGCTGACGCGTGCGGGCGCGAGCGGCAGCAAAGGAATCACCGAAATCATCAAGATGTTGCGTTAGGTTAGCCGATGAGTGTGCACCCATGAGCTTGATCGTTCAAAAATATGGCGGATCGTCCGTGTCCGACGCCACGGGGATCCTCCGTGTCGCCCGGCGCGTGGTGGAGACCCAGTCGGCCGGCCACGAGGTGGTGGTGGTGGTTTCCGCCATGGGCGACACGACGGACGAACTCCTGGACCTGGCCGCCCAGGTGGCCGAGCACCCGCCGGCCCGCGAGCTGGACATGCTCATGACCGCCGGCGAGCGCATCTCCATGGCCCTGCTGGCGATGGCGATCAGCGCCCACGGCGGCGTGGCGCAGTCGTTCACGGGCAGCCAGGCCGGCATGATCACCGACGGCATCCACGGCAAGGCCCGCATCATCGACGTGGACCCGCACCGCGTGCGCACCTGCCTGGACAAGGGCAAGGTCGCGATCGTGGCCGGCTTCCAGGGCATGAGCCGGACCACCCATGAGATCACCACCATGGGCCGGGGCGGCTCCGACACGACGGCCGTGGCGCTGGCGGCGGCCCTGAACGCGGACGTTTGCGAGATTTACACAGACGTTGACGGCGTCTACACGGCCGACCCGCGCGTGGTGTCCAGCGCGCAGAAGATCGACAAGATTTCCAGTGAGGAAATGCTGGAGATGGCGGCCTCCGGTGCCAAGATCCTGCACCTTCGCTGCGTGGAGTACGCCCGCCGCTTCGGGCTGCCCATCCACGTGCGGTCCTCGTTCAGCGACCATGAAGGAACCTGGGTGCTGCCCAGCCCCGACGACAAAATCAAGTTCACAGAGGGAGTTGCCTTGGAGCAGCCAATCATCTCCGGCGTGGCCCACGACCGGTCCGAAGGCAAAGTCACCGTTGTGGGTGTGCCGGACATCCCGGGCAAGGCCGCCATGATCTTTGGCATCATCGCCGGCGCCCACTCCAACATCGACATGATCGTGCAAAACATCTCCACCCACGGCTCCGGCAAGACGGACATTTCCTTCACCCTGCCGATGGTGGAGGGGGAGGAGGCGCTGGCCGCCCTGCGCGCCCAGCAGGACGCCGTGGGCTTCGAGGACTTGATCTACGACGACAAGATCGGCAAACTCTCCCTCATCGGCGCCGGCATGCGCTCCAATCCGGGCGTTTCGTACAGCTTCTTCAAGGCCCTCTCCGACGCCGGCGTGAACATCGACCTGATCTCGACCTCCGAGATCCGCATTTCCGTGGTCACCCGCGCGGACCTGCTCGATACCGCCGTCCGGGCCGTGCACAAGGCATTTGGGCTCGACGGCGACGACGAGGCCACCGTGTACGGCGGCACCGGCCGCTGACGGCGCCCTTTGGGCGTGCATCCTTTTGGGCGTGCATCCTTTTAGGCATACAGCAGGGGGTGCGTTGTTTCGACGCTGAGCCGTTAAAACAACACACCCCCTGTGTCTTCCCATACTAGCCCGAAGGGGCGCAATTATGCCTCTGCCTCGTCCTCATCCGACTTCCGGACCGCGTAGTGATGGCCTTCGGAGTCCGTTCGCTGCTCGACCTGGGACAGTTCAAGGTCGCTTTCGTCCTCAAATTCGTCGTGACGGTGTACCACCGGGGCATCCATGTCGCCCTGCTCCGCCGGACCGAAGACTTTTTGGAACTTGTCCGTCGCGCGCATGAATTTGTCCACAAATTTTTCGTCCTTCGTCATCATCAGCACCTCCTCTCCACCCTAGAAGTCCTGTGATGCACCTCTCTTAATGCTACGCCGGATGGGGCGCAAAGGCACTGGAGTGCAGGGGCGCCCCGGTCAGCGCAGCGACTGGTCGGTGGGGTCCCGGGGCACCAGGTACGTGCTGCCGTCGGCTCGGCTCACCGAGACCCATTGCTCGGTGGCCGCCTCCTGGCGGGAGAGCAGGTCCTTGTTTTCCGGGGTCATCTCATGGTCCAGGGGGCTGCTCTGGGCTGGGCCGAAGATGGCGCGCAACCGGCCGGTGAAACGCATGAGCCTGTGGACAAATCGCTCGTCGGACATCTGGCTTCCCTTGCAGTGGATGAATGGCAATGCCAGCCATAGTACCCTGTTGGTTAGTGCACTAACCAATTTGGTGTCGCCTCCAACTGCCCCAAAGGACGTCCCTGTTGCCTGCCCCGGAAAATGATCTCCTGCTTGAGCGCCAGCTCTGCTTCGGCCTCAGTGTTGCCTCGCGCAGCGTCATCGCCGCGTACAAGCCCGTCCTGGCGGCGCTGCGGCTCACGCACCCCCAGTACCTGGTGATGCTGGCGCTTTGGGAAGGGGCCCCGCGCACAGTGAAGGAGCTCGGTGCGGCCCTGCTGCTGGAATCGGCCACCTTGTCCCCGCTGCTCAAGCGCCTCGAGGCACTTGGCTATGTCAGCCGCCGGCGGTCCACCGCCGACGAACGTGCCCTGGCCGTCGACCTGACGCCGGCGGGCGCCGCCTTGCGGGAGCAGGCCCTGGAGGTCCCCGGCACCATGAGGCGTCGGCTCGGACTGGACCGGAAGTCGGCCGCCGCCCTCCACCGGTCCATGATGGAGTTGATCGAGGCCGCTGCGCACGCCGATGACGTGCCGACTGCGTTGTGAGGATAATGTTGTGCGGATAATTGAGACCATGACCTCCCCTTCCCTGCAATGGCTTGAGGCGGAAGCGTGGCAGGCGCGCGAGTCCGCCCACCAGCAGCGGGTGGCCCGGTACGCCGATCCCTATCTTGCCCGCCGCGCGGCCGGCCAAAAGCACCCGGTGGAGGACTTCCTCTTTACCTACTACACGCAAAAGCCCGGCCAGCTGCGGCGCTGGCACCCGGGCGCGGGCGTGGTCCTGCACGGGGAGGCCGCCGCCGGGCGTCTGGGCTGGAAGTTTTACCGTGCCGCGACGGCCGCCGAGCGTGCGGCGAGCGGGGCGCCGGGGGCGGGGGCCGCCGTCGTCGTGGACGCGGCGGAATTCCTGGCCCAGCGGGCGGAGGCCGTGGACTTTGCGCGCATCATCCTGGGCCGGACGGCGGCCCGGGACGGACGGTTCGGTTGTTTTGGGCTGCACGAGTGGGCCATGGTCTACCGGCAGGAGGCCAACCTGGTCCGGCACGAGTACCTTGGGCTGCGGCTGGGACCGGAGGGAACCGACCGCGTGGTGGAGGAGAACAAGATTCGCTGCACCCACTTTGACGCCTACCGTTTCTACACGCCGCAGGCCAGCGGGCTCAACGAGTTCACGCCCACGCGCGAGAACCAGCGGGACCTGGAGCAGCCCGGCTGCCTGCACGCCAACATGGACCTGTACAAATGGGCGTACAAGCTCTCCCCCGCCCTGCCCTCGGAGCTCGTCATGGCCGCATTTGAGCTCTCGTGGCGGATCCGGGCCATGGACATGCAGGCCTCCCCGTACGACCTCGCCGCGTGGGGCTATCCGCCGATCCCCATCGAGACAGCCGCCGGGAAGGCCGACTACGTGGCCCACCAGCGCGGATTCAGCGAGGAGGCCGCCGTGTTGCGGGAGCGGCTGCGCGCGGCGCTTGACGCGCTCTAGCTGCCTGGCACTTTCGCCGGGCGCACGACTCGCGGCGAGTTTTGCGCAGCGTGGACACTGACGCAAGACCCGGGCCGGATTCGGCGCCCGGCGGAAGTGTTTCCTAGGCCCGGGGTGTCACATGCAGGGCGCCGAAGGAGAGCTGGGTGCCGTCCCGGTCCAGGAGCACCAGCGTGTCCTTCCCGTTCTTGGTGCCGCGCGGGAGCGTGAACGTGATGGTTCCGTTCGCGTCCGCCAGGTACCAGCCGATCCGCTGTCCGTGCTTGGCCAGGTAGACGTACGCCCACTGATTGGCCGGGGCGTTGCCCACCGTGACGGTGTCACCAACGCTGTACTTGCCGGAGCCCAGTTTCAAATCGACCGGCGGCTGGCCTTTTACCCTCGCCCCGTCCACGGACGGCTCGCCCGTGGGCTTCGCCGTGACCACCGGCAGCTCAAGCGCCGCGGCACTCAGCTCGACGACGGCGGCCTTGGTTCCGTTGTGCCCGGTTGCCGTGACGCCGCTCGCCCGCACTTGGCCGGCGGACAGTTCGGCCGCGGTCGCGTTCCGGGTGGTGGTGAACGCGGTGGTCTCCCCCGCTGCCAGGCTTGCCGCCGGGGAGCCGACGCCGGCCGCCGCCACGTCCGTCAACGTCACGTTGCCGGCGTTGGTGACGGTGACCGTGGTGGTGACGGTGTCGCCCGGGCCGGCCAGTGCGTTACCGTCGACGTCGTTCCACGTCACGGTGGCCGCGCCGGCCAGGGCGGGCTTGCGCACCAGCAGGTCCACCTCGTCACCGGTGATGGTGTAGGCCTGCGCGGGGGCGCCTGTGCCGGTGACCTCCCACGTGGTCAGCGGGACAAAGTAGCCGCTGGCCAGCTCCTGCGCCGTGACGGCGTGCCGCGGCGTCGAGCACACGTAACCAGACCACACGGGCAGGTTGTTGTAGCGGCAGTTCCCCGGTCCCGCCGGGACGAGCGGGGCGAAGTTGCCGCTGACCGGGAGCGCGTTGGAGGCGATGTTGCCCAGGCTGTTGACCGCGAACTGGTACGGGACGGCCTCGCCGGCGGCGTACGGGTCGGTGGCCAGGTCGCGGTCGGAGTCCGTGCGGGAGCCCAGGATCTCCAGGCCTACGATATTCTCCGTGGCGCCGCCCGTGATGGTGACCGTGGTGCCGGCGAGTACGGAGTTCTTGTCCACGGTCAGCACGGCCGTGACGTCCACCGCCCCGGCCTTGGCGAAGGCCGGGATGATGACGGGGACCTCAACCGTGGTGGAGGAGCCGGGAGCGATTTCGGGGACCGGAGCCGCCCCGAACGTCCAGCCGGTCTTCGCCGAGAAGGTGACGGAGGCGTTTTCCAGGGCCGACGCGCCGGTGTTGGTGACGGTGACCCGGGCCGGGACGGTGGTGCCGTTGGCGCCGGTGACGGGTGCGGCCGCCACGCGGGCGCCGCAATACACGCCCAGCCATTCGGCGTTGAATTTCCCGAAAGTCATGGTGTTGTTCTCGCCCTCGTAAAAGACGCCGAACGTGCCGTCAGTGAGCGCGCTCACCGTGGAATAGCTCATGGCACCGGCCTTGAACTGCTTGCCGGGGCTCCAGGAGGCGCCGTCGTCACACGAATAGCGAATGGTTCCGTTGACGCGGCCGGCGTTGCTGTTGGCGTTGGAGAACAGCAGCATCTTGGCCGCTGCCGAGCCCTGCGCCGCATCGGGGTACATGCGCGTGATGGCGGCGTTGTTGACCGGGTCAACCAGTGCGGTGTTCACCGTGACGGGACCGTAGCTGGCGCCGCCGTCCTGGGAGATGGCAACCTTGCGGGCCCGCTCGCCGCTGCTGGTGCGGGAGTTGAGCATGACGTCGCCGTTGGAGAGTTCCACGGTCTTGTTCTCATCCATGCCGGTGCCGGTGAACGCGCCGCGCTGCCAGGTTTTGCCATGGTCATCCGAAAACACGCTGTAGGCCTGGTAGGCGGTGCTGCCGTCGGCCTGCTTGACCTTCCCGGTGAACTGCTGGATCAAGCGGCCCTTGTGGGCGCCGTAGCGCAATTGGATGCCCTCCCCGGAGGCGGCAAAGACGCCGGCCACGCCGCCGACGTTGGGGATGGATCCCACGGTTTCACCTTCGGGCTTGACGACGTCGGTGATGAGCGGGCCGGCAAATCCGGCGTACCCGGATCCGGCGTCGTAGCCGGACGGCGGGAGGACGGGCATGTTCGCCGGGTCGCTGGACCAGGTGACGCCCTTGTCCGTGGAGACCGAGACCTGGGCGCTGGTGATCTGCCGGTCGGCGTCGTCGTTGCCGAAGGCGCTGCCCTGGAAGCTGACGTCCTTGGAATACACGTGGAAATTGAAGATGGCGCCGGTTTCCCGGTCCACCACATAGCTGGGATCGCTGAACCCGTACTTGAGCTGGCCGTTCCCGCCGACCTGGCCGCGGGCTATGTACGTTGGCGCACCCCAGGTCTTCCCGCCGTCGGTGCTCCGGCGCTGAAGGATGGAGTTCGCCGACGGCGCGTCCGCGCCGTCCGGTCGGCCGTCATAGGAGGCCAGCAGCACGCCCTCGCCGAGATCGGCCAAGGCGGGAATGCGGTAGTAGCGGCCCAGTACGGGGTCGATCGCGTTGTCGCCGTTGCGGGCCAGCACCTGTTCCGTGTAGCTCGCGGCCTGGGCCGGCCCGGATTCCGGGGCCGCGGCGGCGTCCTGCGCCACGGCCGGTCCCGTCATCGAGGCGAGCAGCCCCACCGTCAACGCCCCGGCCAGGGCGGCGCCTCCGGCCCTTCGCCAGCGCAGGGCTGTGTCAATGGATTTCATGTGGTCCTTTCTTGGGGCCGCACGGGGCCCCGATCATTGCCGTTTCATCCCGCCGGGGGCCGCCATCTTCAAGACCTCCGACATGGGATGTTCTACAAACATACCGTGTTGCCCGTCACACGGCTAAGCCCCGTCATGCATTACGCCGGCCTTTTTCGATCCGTGGCGCGGCGGGCCGCCCGGGGCGCCGCCCGGACGGGGAAAGCCCGCCCCGGGAACCGGTAGAATGGTGAGGCAAGCTCGCGGAGCGCTACTTTCCCCGTTCCCAGGTCCCCACCCCAGGAACACCCGAGACGGCGTGAGACGGCACCCGCGGCCACCCCCTTTTAAAACAGGAGTCCTACGGATGCCCCGGATCGTTGTCGACGTCATGCTTAAGCCCGAGATCCTTGACCCGCAAGGGAAAGCCATTGTTGGTGCGCTGCCGCGCCTTGGTTTCACCGCCTTCTCCGCCGTCCGCCAGGGCAAGCGCTTTGAACTGATGGTCGACGGGGAGGTGACCGAGGAAATCCTGGCCCAGGCCCGCACGGCCGCCGAGACCATGCTCTCCAACCCGGTCATCGAAGACGTCGTCAACGTCGAAGTTGTGGCGGACTAGCCATGACCGAGACTCCCCTGATCGGCGCGGTGCACACCGCGGCGCCCGACACCAGGCTTGCCAGCGCCCGCATCGGCGTCGTGACGTTCCCCGGCACGCTGGATGACCGCGACGCCGCCCGCGCCGTACGCCTCTCCGGTGCCACCGCCGTCGAGCTCTGGCACGGCGACGCCACCCTGGCCGACGTTGACGCCGTCATCATCCCGGGCGGGTTCTCCTACGGCGACTACCTGCGCGCCGGGGCCCTGGCCCGGTTCGCCCCGCTCATGGGCAAGATCGTGGACGCCGCCAACTCCGCGGCAAAACTGCCCGTGCTGGGCATTTGCAACGGCTTCCAGATCCTCACCGAGGCACACCTGCTGCCCGGCTCCATGATCAAGAACGACCACCTGAAGTTCCTGTGCCGCGACCAGGTGCTGCGCGTGGAAAACACCGCCACCGCCTGGACCAACGCCTACGCACCCGGGACGGAAATCACCGTCCYCCTGAAAAACCAGGACGGGCAGTACATTGCCGACGAGCTGACCCTCGATGCCCTGGAGGCCGAGGGCCGCGTGGCCTTCCGCTACGTCGGGGGGAACCCGAACGGTTCACGCCGCGACATCGCCGGCATCACCAACGCCGCCGGAAACGTGGTGGGCCTCATGCCGCACCCCGAGCACGCCGTCGAGGCCGGCTACGGCCCCTTGTCCGCGTCGGGAACGTACAGCACCGACGGACTGGGATTCTTTAGCTCCGTCCTGAACACGCTTCTGGGAGGCAAATAAATGTCCGAGACCCCGCTGCCCACCGCATCGGCGAAAAAGTTCAACATCGACACCGTGGAAAACGCCGCGGCCACCCCCGACGTCGAGCTGCCCTGGGCCGAGCTGGGCCTGAAGCAAAACGAGTTCGACGACGTGGTGAAGGTCCTGGGCCGGCGCCCCACCGGCGCCGAGCTCGCCATGTACTCCGTCATGTGGAGCGAGCACTGCTCCTACAAGTCCTCCAAGAACCACCTGCGCCAGTTCGGGGACAAGGTCACCGCGGAGATGAAGAAGGACATGCTGGTGGGCATCGGCGAGAACGCCGGCGTCACCAACCTGGGGGACGGCTGGGCGGTGACGTTCAAGATCGAAAGCCACAACTCGCCGTCGTTCGTGGAGCCCTACCAGGGTGCCGCCACCGGCATCGGCGGCATAGTCCGGGACATCATCTCCATGGGCGCCCGCCCGGTGGCCGTCATGGACCCGCTGCGCTTTGGCGCCATCGACCACCCGGACACGGCCCGCGTCATGCACGGGGTGGTGGCCGGCATCGGCGGCTACGGCAACTCCCTGGGCCTGCCGAACATTGGCGGGGAGGTGGTCTTCGACTCCATCTACCAGGGCAATCCGCTGGTCAACGCCCTGGCCGTGGGCGTCATGCGCCACGAGGACATCCGCCTGGCCAACGCGTCGGGCAAGGGCAACAAGGTGGTGCTCTTTGGCGCGCGCACCGGCGGCGACGGCATTGGCGGTGCCTCCGTGCTGGCCTCGGAGTCCTTCGACGACACCAAGCCGTCCAAGCGCCCCGCCGTTCAGGTGGGCGACCCGTTCGCCGAGAAGGTGCTGATCGAGTGCTGCCTGGAGCTGTTCAAGGGTTCCCTCGTGGAGGGCATCCAGGACCTGGGCGCCGCGGGCATCTCCTGCGCCACGAGTGAATTGGCCTCCAACGGCGACGGCGGCATGGAGGTCGAGCTGACCTCCGTCCTGCTGCGCGACCCCACCCTGACCCCCGGCGAGATCCTGATGTCCGAGTCACAGGAACGCATGATGGCCGTGGTCGCCCCGGGGAACGTGGCCGCCTTTGAGGCCGCCATGGACAAGTGGGCCGTGGAGTACTCCTGGCTGGGCGAGGTCACCGACACCGGCCGGCTCATCATCACGTGGGACGGCGAGGTCATTGTCGACGTCGACCCGCGCACCGTGGCCCACGACGGCCCGGTCTACGACCGCCCGTACGCCCGCCCCGCCTGGCAGGATGCGCTCCAGGCCGACGTGTTCACCGGCTCGGTCCAGGACGCCGGGCGCCCCGCCGGCGCCGCGGCGCTCAAGGCCGCCGTGCTGGAGCTGATCGCCTCGCCGAACATGTGCTCCAAGGACTGGGTGACCAACCAGTTCGACCGGTACGTGGGCGGCAACACCTCCCTGGCCTTCCCGGATGATTCCGGCGTGATCCGGGTGGATGAGGAAACCGGCATGGGTGTGGCGATCTCCACCGACGCCAACGGCCGCTACACCTTCCTGGACCCGTACCACGGCGCGCAGCTGGCCCTGGCCGAGTCCTACCGCAACGTGGCCACCTCCGGGGCCGTCCCGATGGCCGTCAGCGACTGCCTGAACTTCGGCTCCCCCGAGGACCCGGACGTCATGTGGCAGCTGGCCGAGTCCATCCGCGGCCTCTCCGACGCCTGCATGGAACTGGGCATCCCGGTCACCGGCGGCAACGTCTCGCTGTACAACCAGACGGGCACCACCCCCATCCACCCCACCCCCGTGGTGGCGGTCCTGGGCCGGTTCGACGACGTCGCCCGCCGCACGCCCTCGGGCTGGCTGGAGGACGGCCAGGCCATCTACCTGCTGGGCACCACGGCCGCGGAGCTTGACGGTTCCGAGTGGGCCAACCTGCGCGGCCACCTGGGCGGCATGGCCCCCAAGGTGGACCTCAAGCGTGAGCGCGAGTTGGGCGAGATCCTCATCAACGCCTCCCGCGACGGGATGATCGACGCCGCGCACGACCTCTCCGAGGGTGGCCTGGCCGCCGCCCTGGTGGAGTCCTCGCTGCGCTTCAACACCGGTGCCCGGGTGGCCCTTGACGAGGTGGCCCAGCGCGACGGCGTGGACCTGTTCACGCTGCTGTTCTCCGAGACGCAGGGCCGGGCCATCGTGGCCGTCCCGCGCAGTGAGGAGGTGCGCTTCAACGACATGTGCACCGCCCGCCGCTTCCCGGTCTCGCGCATCGGTGTCGTGGACGGGGCGTCCGGGGCCCTGGATCTGCAGGGCCAGTTCAGCGCCACGCTGGACGAACTCCGCGAAGCCCATGAGGCGACCCTGCCGAAGCACTTCGGCTAGGCGCTGAGGTAGCCGGTGCGCGCCGAGATCCCCCCGGTTTTGGGGGGATCGCTCCGGGACCACAAACCTCACCACGTCCTCGAAGCTGCCGGGGGTGATGGCGTAGGCGAGGTTGAAGCCGTCCACGTCGGTCTCCTCCACCCAGTCGATCAGCTCCTGGGCCACGTCAGCGCCGGAGCCGACCAGGCGCGGGCCCATGCCCCCAATGGCGGCGAAGTCGGCGAGGTCGCGCACGGTCCAGGCGGCGCCGTCGTCATTGCGCGCCTTGGCGAAATTGGCCACGGCGGACTGGATGGCATTGGACTTGACGTTGCCGATCGGCTCGTCAAGGTCATAGGTGGACAGGTCCAGGCCCAACCAGCCCGAGAGCAGCGCCAGCGCGCCCTCGGTGCTCGCGTAGGATCGGTACTCCTCATGCTTGGCGTGGGCCTTTTCCGCCGTCTCATCGGTGATGATGGTCAGCATGGTGTAGATGCGCACCGCGTGCCGGTTCCGCCCGGCGGCCGCGACGGCATCGCGGATGCGCGCCACCGTGGCTTTCAGCAATTCCTTGGTGGGTGCGCCGACGAAGACGGCCTCCGCATTGCCGGCCGCAAACGCGACGCCGCGCGGTGACGCGCCGGCCTGGTAGATCACCGGGGTGCGTTGCGGGGACGGTTCGCTGAGGTGGATGCCGGGCACCTTGAAATAGGTGCCGTCGTGGCCAATTTCGTGGACCTTGCTCGGGTCCGTAAACACGCCGGTTTCGCGGTCACGGACGACGGCGCCGTCCTCCCAGGAGCCCTCCAGCAGTTTGTAGACCACCTCCAGATACTCGTCGGCATGGTCGTAGCGCTCATCGTGTTCAAGCTGGTCCTCGTTGCCCATGTTCCGGGCGGCGGAGGGCAGGTAGCCGGTGACCACGTTCCAGCCGACCCGGCCGTTGCTGAGGTGATCGAGGGTGGAGAGCCGGCGGGCGAACGGGTACGGGTGCTCGTAGGCGGTCCCGGCCGTGACGCCGAAGCCCAGGTTCTCGGTGACCAGGGCCATGGCGGACACCAGCAGGAAGGGATCGTTGACGGGCACCTGCGTGCCTTGGCGCAGCGTGGCCTCGTTGGAGGCGCCGAAGACGTCGTAGGTGCCCAGGACATCGGCAATAAAGATGCCGTCAAAGAGCCCGCGCTCCAGCGTTTGGGCCAGCTCCGCCCAGTAGCGCAGGTCCTTGTAGCGCCAGGATTGGTCCTCCGGGTGGCGCCACAGCCCGGGTGACTGGTGGGCCACGCAGTTCATGTCAAAGGCGTTGAAGCGGATGTGGCGGCGGGTTGTTTCGCTCATGATGGTTCTCCGTTGGTGATGGTCGCGGCCGGTGCGGTGGCCGGGCGGGCATTTTCAATGACCCAGCCGGCGGCCAGTGCGAGCACCAGGACGGCGAGCACCACGACGCACAGCAGGGTGCTGCCCCCCAGCAGGGCCGGCAGGTTGGACAGGATGAGGGCCAGGATTCCCAGCAGGCCCAGAAAGCCAAGGGTGGGGGCCACGCTGCGGCGCCAGTTCACCCACGGCGCCCCGCGCCGCCGGAAGAACACGACCACCGCGACGCTGGTCAACGTCATGAGCACCACGATCCCGAGCGAGGCGAACCCCGCAAACCAGGTGTAGAACTCATTGATTGGGTCCCAGCCGGTGACGAGGGCCGCGGCGAGGAAGATCGCCACGACGGCGTTGTCCGCCAGGGAGGCGCGGTGCGGGGACCGGTGCACCGGGTGGGTGCCGGCCAGGGTGGCGGGCAGGACCCCGCTGGCGCCCAGTTGGAAGAAGTACCGGGACCCGATGTTGTGGAAGGCCAGGATGCAGGCGAAGAGGCTGGTGGTCAGCAGCACCTGCACCAGGTGCGCGCCGACGGGGCCGAGGTAGGCGCCGGCGGTGTCGGCCAGCATCGATCCGGGGTTGGAGAGGGCGCGGGCCACCGCGGCGTCGTCGCCCCAGGCGCTCAGCAGGGCCCAGGTGGAGACGGCGTAGAACAGCCCAATGAGCGCCAGGGCCAGGTAGGTGGCCCGGGGAATCGTGCGGTCCGGGTCGCGGGCCTCATCCCGGAACACGGCCGTTGCCTCAAAGCCGATGAAGCTGAGGATGGCGAACAACAGGGCCACCCCGGGGGCGCCGGAGAAGACCGTGGCGGGCACGGCAAACCCGGCGGAGAGCCCCTGCGGGCCGCCGCCGGCCAGGATCACGCGTGCGTCGAGCACCAGGACGATCAGCACCTCGGCCAGGAGCAGGACGCCCAACACCTTGCCGGAAAGCTCGATGTTGCGGTGGCCGAGCCAGGTGACGGCGGCCAGTGCGACGGCGGCCCACAGCCACCAGGGCAGGTCCGGGCCGCCGTAGGCGGTGACGACCTGACCGACGGCCGGGCCCAGCAGCCCGTAGACGCCGGCCTCGAGCGCCAGGTAGGACAGCAGTGCCACGAATGCGGCACCGGTTCCGGCGCGCCGGCCGAGCCCGCGCCGGATGTAGCTGGAAAACGCGCCGGCGTCGGGCACGTGCGGGGTCATGGTGGTGAAGCCGACGGCGAACAGCAGCAAGATGGCGGTGGCGGCCAGGAAGATCGTGGGCAGCCCTGCCCCGTTGCCGGAGGCGATGCCCAGCGGCACGGGACCGCCGATGACGCCCAGCGGCGAGGCGGCGGCAACAACAATCAGGACGATGCCGGTCACGCCCAGGCGCCCGGTCAGGCGGGGTGCGGTTTTTTCACTTTGGCGGGTGATGGTGGTCATGGGAGGAGTCTTTCGCGGGTCAGGCCGGTACGACGGCGGTCGGGTGCTGGTGAGTGTCGGCGCCGGCTTCGCCGATGGACCACACGTAGGGCGGCTCGGTGCCGTTGACCTCAAAGTCGCCGATGATGCGCGCCTTGTAGACGAACGGGTTGTGCGTGGCGACGGTGCGGGCGTTGCGCCAGTGCCGGTCCAGCTGCTTGCTGGTGCTGGTCGAGGAGGCGCCCAGGGCGTTGAACAGGGCCCCGGCGGCGTCGGGAATGAGGGTGCTCAGGACCACCTGCGCCTGCCCGGATTCCAGTTCGACGGCGATGTTCGCCGTCCGCTCCGCGTCCGCGTCCAGGTGCCTGGCCGCGTACACGTTGTCCAGGGACCGGGCGACGCGCAGCGTGGCGGCCTCGGCGACATACGCCTTGGCGCTGATCTCGCCCACGATCTGCAGGATCTGCGGATCCTCGCGCACCAGCGGGGCGTTGCCGTGGCCGAACACGCGGGTCCGGCCGCGGACCTGTTCGGCGGCGTCCGCCACCACCGCGCGCCCGATTCCGGCGAGGGTGATCAGCAGCAGGTGCTGGTAGACGGCCGTTTGGTACGGGAAGCGGTCGGCGAAGTCGGAGACGTTGGCCGGGTCCACCGGGGTGTTGTGGAAGGTGGTGGTGCCGCTTCCGGTCAGGCGCTGACCAAATCCGTCCCAGTCGTCGAGGGTTTCCACGCCCGGCGCCCGGGTGGAGACGACCACGGAAACCTCGGACCCGTCCGGGCGCCGAGCCGTGACGTCCACCCAGTCGGCGAAGATGGTGCCGGTGGTGTAGAACTTGCGCCCGGTCAGCAGCGGGGTGCCGCTTGAATCATCCAGCGTGGTCGCGGTGCCGCCCGCGCCCGGCTCCGTCCAGGCGCTGCCGGCGATCTCCCCGGCGGCGAACCGGCGCAGCCACGGTGCGCGACCGGCGTCGACGGTGTGGTGGTAGAGGTGTTCCTCGACCAGGGCAATATGGGCGCGCAGGGCCTGCGGGACGTTGCTGTCCGCGGCGGCCAGCTCGATCAGCAGGGCGGTGAATTCCTCCCAGCTTAGGCCGTTGCCGCCCAGTTCGGCGGGGATCCGGGCCCCGCCGAAGCCTGCGTCCCGGAGCCAGCCGATCTGCTCAAACGGCAGGGTGCGCTCGCGTTCGCGCACGGCGGCCCCGGCGGCGATCCGGTCGAATATGGGCCGGTAGATTGAGGCGGCAGCGGAAAAGGCCGACCCTCCGATGGTGCTCTCTATGGTGCTCTCATAGGTGCTCTGGGGGATGCTCATGGGTACTCCTGGAACGGGTCAATGGAATTGAATGCGGCCGCGGGCATGACCGAGCCGCACGCGGCGGGGGATTCCGGCTGCGCGGGATGGGCTGGGGGGCAACTCCGCGGGGTGCCGCGGTTGGGGACACCGGTCCCCTGCGGGCATGCAATTTGTGCTGGGCGCCTTTCACGGTTGGGACGCCGTCGGTGGCGCCGTACTTGCCGTCCGGCATGGCCGGACAACCAGATCATCACCTGGGGCACCCCGCTACGGAAGAGGGTTGCCGCCCGACGAGCCAGGGCTTGTCATCGGGACTCATGATCTTGGCTCAAGTATCCACACGTCCGCGGCGCATGAACAACAAATGTGAAGAAAGAGGTCGAAATGACGTTTTTAGACGAGCTTCGCGACGAGGGAGCGGGCGGCCCGCATGTAGCTCCTGGTGACCCCGCGCTGGGTGAACCTGGTGACCGGGGAGCCCAGCTTGAAGATCAGGCGCGAGGGTTTGCTGAAGGCCAACAGGCGGAAGTACACGCCGCCGTCGGGCGTTTTCATGGCGATGAACGACTCCTCGCCGAGCGCGGGGTGTCCCGGCAGTGTGCCGTAGCCGAAGCCGGCCAGCTCCACCTCCAGACCGTCCGTGCGCACGATCCCCGTCGGTTCCTCCGCCCACACGACCTCGCACGGGATGGGCACGCGCAGATTTCCGACGCCGAAGCCGCTCACGATCACGGCGCCCACGGCGGCGCGCGGCGGCGCCGAAACGCGCAGCCCCGCGCGGCGCTGAATTTGCCAGGTCATGATGCCGTCGGCCAGCGCCGTGAAGTCGGCGTCCCCGGTGCCCACGCGAATCTGCAGGTCCACGTGGTCAAAGCCGTCCGGCCAGTTTCCGGCACCCGTCGGTTCGCCCGCCAGGATGCGCGTGCGGCCCAGCTGCGGGTAGTTCAGGCCGCCCCGTTCAGTCTTCAGTGGCACGCGCACTCCATTTCAAGGCGTCTTGTTGCTGCCTGGGCAGTCCGGCCACCACCAGGTCGTAGGAATCCTCCAGCATGTCCAGCACCGTCCGGGCCTCCAGGCGGGTACAGTCCACGGAGTTCCAGTGCCGTTTGTTCAGGTGGTAGCCGGGCGTGATGGCGGGGTTGGCCAGGCGAAGCTGCGGCGCCAGCTCGGGGTCGCACTTAAGGCCCACCGACAGGCCCGGGCGGTTCAGGTTGGCGATGGCGAACATCTTGCCCACCCTTTGGGCGGAGCCGCTGGGCGCGAGCACCTTAAACACGGCCGTCTCCGGGCCGAACGGGTAGTCCTCGTAGGCGCCGGGCAGTTTCAGCGCGGCCGCACGGAGTCCGGCGCCCGTGAGGTTCATGCCGGCTCCGCGCCGGAGCCGGTCACGGTCCCGGCGTCCGTTTTCCGGACCCCGTAGCTCAGGGTCGCGAATTGGCCCTGTTGGAGGGCGCTGCGCAGCACCAGTCGGTCGGGGCCGACGATGCGCGGCAGCAGTGGCGCGCCTCCGGCCAGGAGCGCCGGTGCGATGGATACGGTGATTTCATCCAGTGCGTCGATGTCCAGGAACTGGCCGGCGAGGTCGCCGCCGCCCACCACCCACACGTCCTTCTCCCCGGCCGCGGCGACGATGTCCGGCAGGACGTTTTTGACGGAACCGCTGACAAACCGGACGTCGGCGCCGTCGGGCACCGGCAGCTGGCGGCTGGTGAAGACATAGGTGGGTTTCTCGCCGTAGAATTGCCGCCACTTGGCCGGGTTCTCCAGCAGCTTTTCCTCCCGGAGCACCCACTCATAGGTGGTGGAGCCTTCGACAAACACGCCCATGCCGTCCATGAGCCCGGCCAGGTCCGGCGCCTCCGTGGTGTCCACGGCAAAGAGCCATGCCAGCGAGTTCTCGGGATCGGCCAGGAAGCCGTTCATGGTGCTTGCGGTGTAATAGACAATCCGTGTCATGGCATCAACGTTACCGGGGCGCCGCCCGATGCGGGGCTACTTCACGCCCAGGTAATCCTCCAGCAGGACCACCTTCAACCCCGCCGCCTTCTGGGCCTTGACGAAGGCCGCCAGGTCTTGCGGGAATTCGGGCCGGAAGTGCATCAGCACGATGTCCCCCGGGCGCAGCGCCTGGCCCACCTGGTACTGCATCGACTTGGCGTTGGCCTTCGCCTCCCAGTCCACGACGGCCGCCAGGCCGCAGTCGGCCACGGCCTTGCGGACGGAGTCGGTGTAGGGGCCGCCCGGGGGGCGGAAAAACACGGGGCGCCGGCCAAAGTGTGCTTCCTCGAAGTCGGCCATCTGGCAGATTTCGGCCTTTTGCTGCGCGTAGCCCAGGTGGATGAAGCCCAGGTCGTGGGTCATCGAGTGGTTCTCCACCAGGTGCCCGGCCGCCAGGTAGCCCTGGTAAAAGTCGGCATGGCCGGCGATGAACGTGTGGGCCAGGAACAGGGAGGCCTTGATGCCGTTCTTTTCCAGCAGGGCCAAGTCCGATGCGCGCTTGATGGCTCCGTCATCGATGGTCAGGAACACCACTTTCTGCTTGGTGGGAATCCTGGTCAGGACCGGGGCCAGGCCGTTTTCAATCGGTGGCAGGGCAAAGTCCGGGACCAGCCCGCCGAGGGTGCTGACGCGGCCGGTCTTCGGGTCCGGGGCCGGGGTGGTCGCCGGGGCGGTGGCGGCCGCCGGGGCGGGCGACGACGTTTGTCCCGTTGGACTCGCCGGCCCGGCACTGGCGGAGGTGCTTGCCGACGGGCCCGGCGCTGAAGGCAGGGCGGACGTGTCCGTTGCGGCCGTCGTCGTCCCCCTGGAGCCGGTCCACCACAGTCCCCCGACGACAGCGCCGGCAACCACCACGGCAATGATGACCGCGGCCAGCCAGCGGCGGGCGGCAGCCGGATTGTGCAGGTGGCGGGGCATGCGGACCTTCCACTGGGGGCTAGAGGCCGAGAGCGGGCGCTTCGATCTTGGGGCAGGTATTCATCACGACGTCCAGGCCGGCGTCGGCCGCACGCCGGGCGGCGGCCTCGTCCACGACGCCCAGTTGCAGCCAGACGGCCTTGGCACCAACCGCGATCGCCTGATCCACCACCGATCCTACCTTTGTCGAATTCACGAAACAGTCAACGACATCAATGTTTCCCGGGATCTCCGCCAGGGTCTTGTAGCCCTGTGCGCCGTGGACGTCCTCGCCCTTCAGGTTGACCGGAATGATCTCCTGGCCCAGGTGCCTGTGCAGGTAGGAGGACACATCCAGGGCGGCGCGCAGGGGATTGGTGGACAGGCCAACCACGGCCCACCGGGCGGGGGTGGTGAGGAGTCGGCGGACAACAGCGGGGTCGTTTACGTGGGCCATGGATTGAGCCTAGCCCCTGGGGCTGTGGACGGCGGCGCTTGGGCGCCGCTTTCCCGCTTCGGCGCTGCTTACCCGCTTGGGCGCTGCCGGGCCACAGCGCCCGTGCGGGGCCGCCGCGCCCGTGCGGGAAGGCGGCGCTCAGGCCGGCCGCCCCAGGCCGCGCCGGCGGACCGCGTAGGCTGCCCGTTCCAGCGCGGCCCGGATGCGCGCCTCGAGTTCGCGTGGATCATCCAGGTCCTCCCAGTGGATCCGCAGCACCTGCCACCCTGACTCCATCAGCGCCTTCTCGCGTTTCCGTTCCCTGGCGATCGCAACGTCCGTCGGCCGGTAGTCAAAATACTTTCCCCACCCGTCAAACTCCATGAGGAGCCGGACCTCTTCCCATCCGAAGTCGCCGCGATACTCGCCATCGGGTGTCTGGACCACCAGCTGCAGGCGGGGCATGGGCAGATCCATTGCGGACATCACGACGCGGGTGCGGGACTCACCGGCTGATTCGCTTCGCGCATCGAGTAGGGCGATGGTCCGTTGCGCCCGCGCGGACCCGCGGACCACCGGGCTGGTGTCCAGTAGTGTTTGCAGAGCGGCCGCGGTGACCCCGCGTCGCAGGGCGCTGTCGCCAATGATGACGGCGCGTTGGGTGTCGAGGGATCGCGCCGCATCCAGGACCGTCTGCGCCATGGAGGTCACCCGGACCAGCGCGGGCCCGACGCGCAGGGGCAGGATCTGTTCCGCCGGAAGTAGCTGGCGGTGCCCGGAAACGTCCGGGCTGTGGCTCCCCCGGCCAATCGCGTACGGCTGGGTCAAGTGGATGCGCGGGCCGCAGTTCCAGGTGGTCAGCCCGTGCAGGCGGGCGGCGCTGGCATGGCTGTACACGCCGTCGCCCTGGGCGGCCAGGACGTGCGCCGTCAGCACCAGGCTGTCCCTGGTCCACGGCGACGCCTGGTTCCACATGACGGCGGGGATGTAGGAGCCGCGGTGCAGCCGCCGGATGATCCCGGAGCGGATTCCGGCCGTCAGGGCACGGTCGGTGATGCCGGCGTCCGCGAGCATCCGGGTCGTGGCAATGCCGTCCACCGCGCGCACCGGCCACCGTTGCTGCAGCATTTCCTGTAAGTCGGCGCGTTCCATGATTCATGATGGCCCGAACCGTGAGCTGCCGACGCGGGTGGCGTTGCCGGGGTGCACAAGACGGCCGTCAAGCGGGGCTGTGGAGGAGCCGCCGGAGCCGCCCGCGAACCCCGGGGAGCCGGATAAACGCTGCGGCGGCGCTCCAACGCTGTCGGCCGGCAGCGCTCATGCGGGCCGGCAGCGCTCAAGCGGGCCGGCAGCGCTCAAGCGGCGCAGGGGCGTTTGGCGGGGCAGCGGTCAGGAGTCGACGCGGATCTCGCGCGCGGCCTTGCCGGAGTAGTCGTCAAGATCTTCCAGCTCGTCGGGGTTGTCGTCGAAATCCTCCGAGTCCGCGTCGTCCTCCGAGTCGTCGTCGATGTCGTCGTCGGAGTCGTCGGAGTCGTCGAAATTATCGGAGTCGGAGCCGGAGGCCGAACCCGGCTCGCTGAGACCAGGCCGGTCGTTGTCGCCGGTGTCGGTTTCCAGTTCGTCGTCATCCTCGTCGAGATCATCGACGTCCACGTAGTCCTCGCTGGTGAGTTCCTCCGTGTACAGCGACCAAAACTCGTTGGGTCCGGCCGCGAGGGGGTCGATTTCCTTGAGCAGCGTCTCAAACGTTTTGCGCACGGTGGCGAAGTCGTCGTCGTCTTCGGGCCCCACGGTGTCCCGGTCAATGGACTCCCAGGCGGAAACAATCCGCACAAACTGCTCCAGGGAAGAGGCAATCACGGACTCGTCGTCCTCGCAGACGAACAGCACGGCGCCTTTCTTGCGGTCCACCACCACGAACTGGAAATCACCGTCGTTGCAGATCACGGCACGGCCGCTGGGGTCGTTGGAGAAAGGAGGCTTCAGCCAGGCACCGTCCAGGGGAATGTCTTCAAGGGCAGATGGATACATTGGTTCCAATGCCGCCCAGATCTTGGAATCATTCATGCGTGCCTCCTCTGTTGTCCTGACACTAACCACCGGGGCCTGTGCCGTCAATGGAATACTCTTACCCCGCCGGGACCACCACGGCGTTGTCTTGGAACCGGCGATTGCGCAGCACGGGAAGGAATTCGCGCACCTCCTCGATGCGTTTGTGCGTCACGTCCGAGGTGGCCACCCCGTTGGCCTCGTCGGCGAGAAAATCCTGGGCGATGCCCATCGGGTCAAGAATGGCCGAGTGCCCGATGCAGTGGTCGCTGGAGGTGCCCGCCGCCGCCACCCAGCACGTGTTTTCGATGGCACGGGCCTTGAGCAGCGTCTCCCAGTGCTCCACCTTGTGGTCACCCTTGAACCAGGCGGCCGCCACGGCGATCAGGTCGGCGCCCTCCACCGCCAGCGCCCGGGCCAGCTCGGGGAAGCGGATGTCGTAGCAGGTCATGATGCCCACCTTGAATCCGCCGATGTCCACCAGGGTCACGCCGTTGTCGCCGGGCTTGATCCGGGTGGATTCCTGGTAGGAGAAGGCGTCGTAGAGGTGCAGTTTGCGGTACGTGCCCAGGATGGTGCCGTCGTCGTCCACGGCCACCACGGTGTTGTACGGGCGGGACTCACCGCTGGATTCGTAGCCGCCGGCGATGACGGCGATGCCCACGTCCGCCGCGATGCGGGACACTCCCTGGACGAACGTGCTCCACTGCGCGTCGACGGCCGTCACGAAGTCCCCCTCCACCCGGCCCACCGAAAACATGGATTCCTCGGGGAAGATGATCAGCCGGCCGCCGTCCTGTTGCGCCGTGACCGCCAGCCCGCGCATCACCGCGAGGTTGTCCGCGACGCGCCCGCCCGGGTTGAACTGACCAACGCTGACCTTCATGGCATCTCCCTCGCACCGTGAATTGCTCTGGTCTCAAGCCTAGTCGTTTTGCCCCGCCACGGCGCCGCTGCGGTGCGATCGGCGGGCCCGAGGGTCCGCAACAGGCGGGTACGCAAAAGGCAGGACGACGGCGGAACACAGGGTTCGCCGTCGTCCTGCCTTGGGTGCCGGGCCGGCGCCCGGTGGACTCGAAGGGGCTGGGGCTAGTCCTTGATGAGGTCGTAGCGCACGATCGTCTGGTCGCGGTCCGGGCCCACRCCGATTGCGGAGATCCGGGTGCCGGACATGGCCTCCAGCGCCAGAATGTAGTTGCGCGCGTTCTCCGGCAGCTCCTCGAGCGTGCGGGCCCCGGTGATGTCCTCGGTCCAGCCCGGGAAGTACTCGAAGATCGGCACGGCATGGTGGAATTCGGTCTGCGTCATGGGCATCTCGTCGTGCCGAACGCCGTCGACGTCGTACGCCACGCAGACCGGGATCTGCTCGATGCCGGTGAGCACGTCCAACTTGGTGACGAAGTAGTCGGTGAAGCCGTTGACGCGCGAGGCGTGCCGGGCCAGGATGGCGTCGTACCAGCCGCAGCGGCGCGGGCGGCCGGTGTTCACGCCGAATTCCCCGCCGGTCTTTTGCAGGTAGATCCCCATCTCGTCAAAGAGCTCGGTGGGGAACGGGCCGGCGCCCACGCGGGTGGTGTAGGCCTTGATGATGCCCACGGCGCGGGTGATCCGGGTGGGGCCGATCCCCGAGCCCACGGACGCCCCGCCGGCGGTGGGGTTGGAGGAGGTGACGAACGGGTAGGTGCCGTGGTCGACGTCCAGGAACGTGGCCTGGCCGCCCTCCATGAGCACCACCTTGCCTTCGTCCAGGGCCGTGTTGAGCACATAGGTCGCGTCGATGACCATGGGGCGCAGGCGGTCGGCGAAGCCCAGGAAGTAGTCCACGATCTCATCGACCTGCACGTCGCGGCGGTTGTACACCTTTACCAGCAGCTGGTTCTTCTGCTTCAGTGAGCCCTCGACCTTTTGGCGCAGGATGGACTCGTCAAAGACGTCCTGGACGCGGATGCCCAGGCGGGCCACTTTGTCCATGTACGCCGGGCCGATGCCGCGCCCGGTGGTGCCGATGGCCCGTTTGCCCAGGAAGCGCTCGGTGACCTTGTCCAGTACCTGGTGGTACGGGGCCACCAGGTGGGCGTTGGCAGAAATCCGCAGCTTGGACGTGTCCGCCCCGCGCGCCTCCAGGCCCTCAATTTCCTCGAACAGGGCCTCCAGGTTCACCACGCAGCCGTTGCCGATGATGGGGACGGCGTTGGGGCTCAAGATGCCGGCGGGAAGGAGCTTGAGCTCGTACTTCTCACCGCCGACGACGACGGTGTGCCCGGCATTGTTGCCGCCGTTTGGCTTGACCACATAGTCGACGCGGTGGCCCAAAAGATCTGTGGCCTTGCCCTTGCCCTCGTCGCCCCACTGGGCGCCGACGATTACGATTGCTGGCATGGGATCCTCCCCCTTGCTCAAAAGTTGAGCCGGTCGCTGCATGGTTCGGCGGTCGCTCCGCCGTACACCGTCCGGACACTAAAATACCCCTTGGGAACCACCTGCCGTCTCCAGCAATGCTGTACCGGCAGGCAATCAAGGGGGTCTTGCGTCCCAAGTTTACCGGAACGGTGCGGCGGGCGCACATTGGGTGGTGGAAGGGACGACGCCGGTGCGGCCTTTGCGTTCCGGCTCGCCGCCGGGGCGCGGCGCGGAGAGTCCGTCCTTAACCGACGGCCTTCTTGACGAGCGCGCCGATCCTCGCCTCATCCGCGGCGCTCAGCTCCGTCAGGGCGAAGGCGGTCGGCCACATGGTGCCCTCGTCCAGGATTGCCGAGTCGTTGAAGCCGATCGTTGTGTAGCCCGTACCAGGTTTTCGGCGAGAGTTCCGGCGTGCTGGCCTTGATGATGGCATGGACCCGCGCGACGAGGGCCCGTTCCGGTTCCGGAATCTCGGCGATCTTCTCCTGCACGTCATTTTCCCCGTCCACCGCGGCACCGCGCGCTCCGCGGCGGGTGGCCGTCTTGAGCTCCTTCGCGCGCTCCTTCATCGCGGCTCGTTCCTCGTCCGTGAATCGTTCGTGCGTCGTGGCGCCCGTGGCGGTCTTGTCGGTGTCGTTCATGGTTGGTTCCTCTCCTCGCGTTTTGTTGGGAACCAACCCTAGTGTGCAGGCGCCGATCCGGGGAATGGCGGCGTTGTGTCCCACCGGGGTGTCAGCGCCGCGGCGCCCTGGTCGGTTTGCCGATGAGCAGGGTGGCCAGATACCGATGGGGATTGCGGGTGCGCAGCGCGGCGCCGAGAACTTGCCGGAGGGCTTCGGCCTCGGCGCCCTGAGCGGACAGGGCGGCCTGCGCCCGGGTCTGCACGATCGCCTGCCGGCCTGCTTCGTGGCGGACCGTGTGGTAGTTTTCGAGGGTTTCGACGGAGGCCGCGCCTGCCAGCACCGCGGCGAGCCGGGGGGCGAGGTCGACGGCGTCGAGCATCCCCGTGTTCAAGGAGGAGCCGCCGGCGGAGAACACGTGCGCGGCGTCGCCGGCGAGGAACACCCGCCCGACTCGGTAGCGCTCGGCCTGGCGGCTGTTGGCGATCATGGACCGCAGCCACTGCCCGCCGCTGATCGGGAGGTCACTGCCGAGTACTCGCTGGATGCTGGCCCGCATCTCGTCCAGGGAAATCTGCTCGGCCGGTTCCTGGCCGTCCCGCGGCTCGTGGGTGCCGACGATGTACAGATCCGCCGGGGCGCCGCGGTCCAGGTCCGACACCGGGGCGAGCGTGAGGATGCCCGACGGCAGGTGGTTGGGCCGAAACAGGAACAGGGTCCGCCCGTCGGCCAGCTCGAGGACGTGCCTGGACCGGCGGCGCACACCCGCAGGAATCGCCACTCGCCCGATCCGCACGAGTTGGTCGCCGGTGGTACCGGGAAAGCCGACCCCGAGGTGATGGCGCACGAAGCTGTGGGCCCCGTCGCACCCGACGAGAAATCCGCCGTCGAGGGCGTAGTCGCCGTGGTCGGCGCGGACGTCCACGACCACCCGTTCACCGTCGTCGTGAAATCCACTCACGGCGTGCCCGCGGCGGACGTCGGCGCCCAGGGCGCGGGCGCGTTTTTCCAGCAGCGCTTCGAGCCGATGCTGCGGTATGGGCAGCACCCGCAGGGCGTTGGGCCTCACCGGGTTCAGCCTCAGCGGCAGCGTCCCGAAGAAATAGCGGGGCACCGGAATGGCGTGCAGTCCTTTCTGCCCGCGCAGCAGCCCCCGCCGCCTCAGGATGGTCACGATCTCCCCGACCAGGCCGTTGCCCTTGGGCATCGCGCTGTGCTCGACCGCACGCTCAAGGACGATCGAGGCGACGCCCGCGTCCCCCAACTCGCAGGCGAGCATCAACCCGACCGGCCCGCCGCCGACAATGATCACGCCCGCTCCAGTGCCTCTCGTCCCGGCCATGCCCATCCGTGCCCCGCTTCCGTCCCTCAAGGTACCCATGCGGCCCGGCAGGGTCAGCCGCCCGTCAGGGTCAGGGCGGCATCCGCCAGCGCCGGCCAGCGCTCCGCCGACGCCAGCGGCACCACCACCCAGTCCTTGAAGGGCCGGCTCATTCCGGACGGGTCGAACAACGCGGCCCCGGGCAGTGCGAGGGCCGCCGCATGGCCCGCAGAGTCCTGCCCCAGTTTGAAGGCGACGGCGTCGCCGTGCAGGCAGCCGATCGCCTTGCCGCCTATCATCAGCGAGGTGGCGCCAAACATTTTTCCCACCGTGACTCCTGCATCCGCCAAGTCAGCGGCAAGGACCTCAAAGGCGGCCACGGCGGCCGCCGAGGGCACTAGTTTCTCCATAGGGGAATCATGCCGGATCCGGCATCCCCGCGTCGAGGCCGGGCTCAGCCGCCGGCCTCGACCTTGAACAGTCCGTGGGCGCCGCGTTCGGCGTCGACCATCACATGCGAGACAAACGGGTAGTTGCCGGGCTGGGGGAAGGTGAGCTCGACGAATCCGCCCTGGGCGGCCGCCAACCCCAGGGTTTGCGAGCCGGCCGCGGGGTCGGAGCCGTCGATCAGGTACCGGCCCTCGCTCCACACGGTGTCGAACTGGCCGCCGACGATGTGGAACGACGACGCCCGGTTGGGTCCGGCGTCGAGCACCCAGACCCGCACCCGCTCGCCGGCCCTGGCCGCCAGCGGGCGCGAGTCATACTGGTTGGCGTAGCCGTTGAAGACGACCGCGTCCGGGGTGTCCGCCTGGATCTTGGCCAGGTCGGCCACCCCGCCCTGCGTGCCCAGGTACAGCTCGGACTGGATCAGGACGTACTCCCTGGCCACCGGCGGCAGCTTGGGCGGGTCGATGACGACGGCGCCGAACATGCCGTTGGCGATGTGCAGGCTCATGGGCATGGTGCTGCAGTGGTACATCCAGATCCCCGCCCGCGTGGCGGTAAACGTATACGTCAGCGACTCACCCGGGTTGATGGTGCGCATGGGCCGATCCGGGGCCAGGGCGCCGGCGTGGAGGTCGATCGAGTGCCCCAGGGACCCGTCGTTGACGAGCTTGATCTTGAACTTGTCCCCCACTTTCCCGTGCAGCGTGGGTCCGGGGGCGGTGCCGTTGAACATCCACAGCTTTTGCCTGACGCCCGGGGCCACCTCGCGCTCGGCCTCGGAGACCGTCAGGGTGAGCTCATGCACCGTGCCCGGCTGCAGCGGCGGCAGCGCGGCGTCGCGGGCGGTGAAGTCCGCGGCCGGTTCCTTCATGAAGTCCAGCAGCGAGGCGGCGCTTGGCGCACCGGCGGCGGGGGTGCCATGGTCCATGCCCGCCATGCCCCCCGCATCGGCCGGTGGCGGCGTGGACCCGGAGGCAGGGGCGGGCGCGCCGGTGGCCACGATCGTGAACACCATGCCCTGCTGGCGGTGCCCGACGATGCTGCACCACCCGTCCATGCCCGTCCCGACCACGCCCACCGCCACGCTCGCCTTCTCGCCCGGATACAGCCGTCCGGATTCCGCACCGCCGGCCGTGACGAGGTCATGCACCATGGTGTCCTCATTGGTGACGTTGATGACCAGCTTGTTGCCCACGGGGACCGACACCTTGTCCGGGTGGAAGCGCATGTTCTTCATGGTCATCTCCACCGTGGTGGTCTGCCCGGTGGCGTGCGCGGCGGTTTGCGCCCCGGCCCGGTTCAGCCCGGACAGGGCGGCGGGGTCGGCCATGATGCCGGCCACAATGACCAGCACGACGACGGCCAGCCCGGTCGCCGCCATCCCCCACCTGCTGCCCGGGGCCGGGTCATAGGCCACAACCCCGGGCCGGGGGGTCGGCGTCGGACCGGCGCCCGGGGCCTGGGACGGTTTCTTCAACAGGGCCATCCCGAGCAGCGGCAGGAACCAGGCCAGCCCCGCCAGGACCAGGAACGTCGTGCCCACGCGAACCAGGCTGGGCACGGGCAGCAGGGAGACCAGGAGGGCGCCGTTGGTCAGGACCACACGGAACACTGCGGCCTTGTCCAACATCGCCGCGCGGTGCCGGAGAATCGAGGGCCCGCCGCCCAACACCACGGGCGCCAGATAGGTCAGGGCGGCCCCCAGGACCTGGGCCGCGAAACCGGCGGCCAGCACGGGGGCCACCACCTCGATGCCGTGGTGCAGGGCTTCCCAGCCGCCCGATGTGACGGTCAGGAGCACCAGCCATACCAGCGATACCGCCAGCCAGGCGACGGCGGCGAGCGCGGACAGCGGCGCAAAGGTGACCGGCGGCCTGCCCCGCACCACCTTGGCCAGCGGCACGCAGACGTACACCACCGCGCCCAGGTAGATCAGGAGCCCCACGGTGCACAGGAATGTCGCACCGGCCGCGGCGCCGGCGGCGGTGACCAGCACGCCGGCCAGCAGCGGCACGGCACCGTGCCGCGCGACGGATTCGGCGCCGTCGGCCACCCGGGTGTGCAGCATGGTGGGCAGCAGCGTCATCAGGGTTCCCAGCACCGTCAGCCCCACAAAGCCCAGGACGTTAACGGTCAGGTGGACCAGCAGCAGCCTCGCGTGCGCCTCGCCGCCCACGCCGGAGGCGAGCGCGGCGCCCACCCCGGCCCCCACGGGCAGCAGCAGGCAGGCGGCGACGTAGTACCAAACGGTCGCGCCAAAGCGGGAGGGCAGGGCCGTGCGGGCCCGCCGTCCCAAGGTGACGGCGTGTGCGGCCACGACGCCGCCCACCAGGATGCTGCCCGCCAAGGTCAGCGCCCAGATGTTGGCCGGCACGGAGACCACCACGGCCAGCACGGCCACGTTGAGCAGCACCAGCCGCAGCACCATGCCGCGCGAGCTGGGGTTGGGGCCGCGCAGCAGCGCCTGGGCAAAGTGCCAGCTCCACACCAGGATCGAGTTGGTCACCGCGCCCAGCAGCAGCAGGTGCACCATGAGCCAGCCCGATGCCGGGATGTTGCGGTGGATGAGCACCACCACCACGAGGGCCACCAGCCAGAACACCGCCGGGGCGTTGGCGCGCAGGTGCCATCCGGCCCGGCTCATGGCGGCAGGCGGCTGCCCGCCCGCACCGGGAGGGGTCAGATTGAGGTTCACGCCAGGACTTTCGGTGGATGGGTGGCCTGCCAGACGGCCATGACGGCAAAGAGCAGGATGGCGATCACGTTCAGCACGCCGCCGCTCACCCAGGCGCCGTGGAGGCCGGCGGCGTCGCCAAGGCCCAGCCGGATCAGCAGGGACAGGTGTAAGAGCCCGGCCGGAACCCAGAACAGCTCGGTGTACGGCAGCGGCTTGCGCAACACGGCGGGCAGGATGACGGGCGCGTGGGCCATGATCATGGAGATGGTGAAGCCAAGGAAGACCGAGTGGACGACGACGTCGTAGGACGCCCCGGTCAGGGTGCCCTGGTGCAGGGCCAGCACGACCCCGGCGATGGCCAGCCAGCTGTAGCCGGCCAGCAGGCAGGCGGCGATGTAGCGGGGCAGGCCCTGGCCGCGGATGGTCTTGCGGGCGGCGTCGTACCCCACGAGCCAGCCGACCATCGCCAGCAGGGTCAGCCCGAAGAGAGGGTAGCCGACGGCGGGCCACAAGAGGGTGGCCGCCGTGGCCGCCGTCATGGCGAAGGCCAGGATCGTCAGGAGCGGTTCGGCCCGGGGGCTGGCGATGCCGATCCGGGCGAGTTCCAGCCGTTCCCCGGCGATGGTCAGCACCACGAAGCTGACCAGGAACGGCAGCAGCACGGGGATGGCGGGGATTCGCAGCCACAGTGCGGCGGCCCCGATGGCCGTCACGGAGCCGAGGATCTGGATCAGGACCACGTTGTCGCGCTGCCGCCGCCACAACGGGAGGTAGACCAGTGCCATGGCGACGGTGCCGGYCAGCAGCACCGTCTTGCCGATCCACAATGGCAGGGGGGAAATCAACAGCAGCCCCGCCACGCCCAGCAACGCCGGGGATGCGTACCCGGCCGCCTTGCCGAGCGCGACCGTGCGTTCCAGGGCGATCACGGTGCCCACAAAGCTCAGCACCAGCAGCATGCCGTGAACTTGCGGGAACCGCCCGATGTCCACCGGGGCATCGGCACCAAGCAGCTGCAGCCCGGCATTGAGGCCCACCAGCAGGGCGGCACCGGCCGGCAGCAGGAACAGCATCCTGAAGGCGGGCCTGCGCAGGAACGCCGTGGTGCGCCGGGACCCTTGACGCGGCGGCTTCTTGCGCTGGGGCGCCTGGGCGGCAAGGGCGGCGGCCCGTCCGCCGCTCACCGGCCCGCGTTCGCGGGCAGGGTGGCGGGCAGGTTGGCGGGCAGGCGCAGGGTGCATACGCCGGGTGCGGCGAAGGGGACCAGCCGGACCCCGTCCTCGGGCACGCCGCTGCCTTCCAGCAGTCCCTTGACCAGCCCCAGGTGCACGGCGCACACCACGTCCTGGTTTTCCCGGGCCGCCTCCACGATGGGGCACGTGGTCAGGGTGAGGTCGGTGGCGTCGGCGTTGCCGTGGATGCCAAAGCCGGCTTCACGCAAGGCGTCCACCACCCCGCGACGGGCCAGGCGCTGTTCGGCGGGGCCGGAGGAGCCGGGGGCGGCGGGGCCGGATCCCGCCGGGCGGGCGTTCAGCACGTGCGCCCACTGCCGGCCGGCCAGGTCGCCGGCGCCCGCGGGGTCCTCGCTGGTGGCGGCGATTTGGCGGGCCAGGGCGGTGGCCAGAGCGGCGTAGCCGGCGGGGCGGGACGCGGGTGTTGCTGCCCGGTAGAGCCAGGCGGGCCGGCCGCGACCCGTGCGCGCCGCCGTCGCCCTCGTGGCAAATCCGGCCACCACCAGGGCGTCCAGGTGCTCGCGGACGGTGTTGGTGTGCTGGCCGGTTTCCGCGGCGAGGGTCTCGACGCTAAGGGTGCCATCGGCGGCGCGCAGCCGCTCCAGCACCGCCGCGCGGGCCCTGGACATCGGCGCGACGGACTCCGTGCCGCCCGGCTTGGGTCCGCGCGGCGGCAGTCCTGACTGATTATTTTCCACGGAATTTATTGTAGTAATATAATCCCACAATCTCCATTCGAACCCCCGTAAGGTTGCCGCCGTGAATAATCTAGTCCTTGCCTCCTCCTCCACCGACGCTGCCGCGTTGGACGAGGCCCGCACCCGCATCGCCGAGGCCGGCGGCACGCTGGGAACCCTGGCCACCAACCTTGTCTCCGCCGCGGCCAACCAGCGCGGCGGCGAGCTCGCCGAGGCGGACCAGACCAAGCTGGTGGACTTCGCCGAAAAGGAACTGCTGCCGCTGGCCGCGGCGTTTGCCGCGGCACTGAAGGACGTGGGCGGCGTCGTGGCCGGGCTGGCCGCGGCACACAGCACCCGGCTGATCGACGCGGCCAAGACGCTGGAGCAGCAGGAAGCGCCCCTGCAGATGGTGTACGCCGGGGCTCGCCTACAGGAGGCGGGCGCCGCGTTCCTGGCCCAGGCCGCCGACTTGATCGTTCCCGCCCTGGCGCAAAACCCGTCGATCACGCTGGCCGGCGTCCTGCCCGAGCGCACCGCCGACGTCGCGGCCGCGGCCCCCGCAACGGGCGGCTGCGCCTGCGGCGGGCATGACGAGCCGGGCTTGTCCGAGCTCGACACCCGCGTCATCCCGCACGCCATCCGGCACGCCACGATCTTCGGGGCCCTCGAGGGCCTCACCGCCGGCCGCGGCATCCTGCTGATCGCCAATCACAACCCGCTGCCGCTGCTTGCCCAGCTCGAGCAGCGCGCCGCCGGCAAGTTCACGGTCGACTACGTCGAGAACGGCCCGGAGAACTGGAAGCTGAGCATGGTCCGCAACTGATCCCGCACGCCCCCGTCATCTGACCCGCAATAGATGTCGAGAAACCCCGAATTTTCGGGGTTTCTCGACATCTATTGCGGGTCAGTCGGCGGTTAGAGGGTCAGTCGGCGGTTAGAGGGTCAGTCGGCGGTTAGAGGGCGGCCTCGATCGCGGCCGCCGCCAGGGGGTCCGAGTCGTTGAGGAACGAGGCAATCCGGGCGGCCTCGTCGGCCTCGCCGATGGCCCCGGCCGCCCGTCCCAGCGCGTACAGGGCGCGCAGGAACCCGCGGTTGCCCTCATGCGCGTACGGGACGGGACCGGTGCCGCGCCAGCCGTTGCGGCGCAGCGCGTCCAGGCCGCGGTGGTAGCCGGTGCGCGCATACGCGTAGGACTCGATGGTGCGGCCCTCCGCATACGCCTCATCGGCCAGGATGGCCCAGAGCAGGGACGACGTCGGGTGCTTGGCGGCCAGGTCGAGGGCCTCGTCGCCGGCGGCGAGCCGGGTGTCGACGTCCTCTTCGGCCGGGAGCAAGGTGGGCTCGGGACCGAGGAGGTTCTTGCGAAATTCGTCGCTCATCGGGCTAGAACGTCTGACCGGCGGAGCCGAGCTGCTGTGCGGCCTCCACCACGCGGGCGGCCAGGCCCTGCTCGGCCAGCGCACCCCACACCCGGGGGTCGTAGGTCTTCTTGTTCCCGACATGGCCGTCCACCTTCAGGACGCCGTCGTAGTTCTTCATGAAATGGTCCACCACCGGGCGCGTGAACGCGTACTGGGTGTCGGTGTCGATGTTCATCTTGATGACGCCGAAGGAGACGGCGTCCTTGATTTCCTGCTCCGAGGAACCCGAACCGCCGTGGAAGACCAGGTCAAACGGGTTGTCCTTGCCGATCTTGGTGCCGACCTGCTCTTGGATGTCCTTGAGGATCTCCGGGCGCAGCTTCACGTTGCCGGGCTTGTACACGCCGTGCACATTGCCAAAGGTCAGGGCCGTGATGTAGCGGCCGTGTTCGCCCGAGCCCAGCGCCTCGATCGTGGCCAGGCCGTCCGCCACGGTGGTGTACAGCTTGTCGTTGATGGCGTTTTCCACGCCGTCCTCCTCGCCGCCGACCGCACCGATCTCCACCTCCAAGATGATGTGCGCGGCGGAGGTGCGGGCCAGCAGCTCGCGGCCGATGCGCAGGTTTTCCTCGAGGGTCTCGGCGGAGCCGTCCCACATGTGCGAGTTGAAGATCGGGTCGCGCCCGGCCTTCACCGCCCGCTCGGACTCCTCAAGGAGCGGCAGCACAAAGCCGTCCAGCTTGTCCTTGGGGCAGTGGTCGGTATGCAGGGCCACGTTGACGGGGTAGTTCTTGGCAACTTCGCGGGCGAACGCGGCGAAGCCCAGGGAGCCGGCCACCATGTCCTTCACGCCGGCGCCGGACCAGTAGGCGCCGCCGCCGGTGGAGACCTGGACGATGCCGTCGGAGCCGGCGTCGGCGAAGCCCTGCAGTGCCGCGCTGAGTGTCTGGGAGGAGGTCACGTTGACGGCCGGGTAGGCGAAACCGCCAGCCTTGGCGCGGTCGATCATTTCGGCATACTTGTCCGGTGATGCAATAGGCATTGAAAGCTCCTCAGGGCTAATCGGTACAACGCTTGTCGATACACGCGAGGCCGGCACCTGGCCGCCCACCCCATGTCTCCCCCCATCCTAGCGATTGCGCCCACGGTGTCGAAGAGGATGAAGGTCCCGCCCGCCGGGTGGACTCCCGGGAGGCACGACGGCGGGCCCCGGCGTGGGTGCCGGGGCCCGCGTCGGGCGTCGGGTCCTGCCGATGCCCGGGGGAACTAGTGTCGGCCGTGCCGGTTGAGGGCCAGCGCAAACCGGTAGCTCATGCTGCCCACGCCCGTGACGGCGTCGTACTTTTTGGCCGTGGCCAGGGACGTGTCATGGTCCATCGAGAGCAGGTACTGGCTGCCGGAGCGGGCGCTCGTGTACGCGAGCACGGGCTGCGTCTTCTGCGGCACCACGTCGTTGAATACGCGCGGCTGCTGCTTGTACGCGGCGTAGATGGCCGGGTTGGCGAAGCCGAGCGTCTCGCCGGAGACCTGCTGGGCGACAGCCATCTGGCCGGCGGACAGCGGGGCGGCCAAGGACGTGCCGCCCACGGTCTGCGTCATGAACGGGCCCGTGGCCAACGTGGCGTTGTCGGTGATGGGGCTAAGGCCCACAACGTAGCCGGTGTAGGGGTCGGCGAGGGAGGAAATGTCCGGGGCGACGCGCATGCCCTTGGCCAGTGAGGCCGGCACGACGCCCTTTTGGTAGTCCGGCTGCGCAAACACGCCGCTGACGCCGCCGCCGGCACCGCCCCCGTAGACGTTGCCGGGCAGCGGCGCCGTGTAGGCGCCGTCGACGATTCTATCCAGGATGCCGCCCCAGCCGGTTTCAAACTGGTAGGCGCCCTTCTTGTCCACCGCCAGGCTGGTGCCGCCCACGGCGGTGACCCACGGCGAGCTGGCCGGGAAGTCCGGGGACGCGTAGCCCAGGTTGGCCGCCTGGTCACCGTTGTCGCCGCTGGAGAAGTACAGGCCGATGCCCTCGCCGGCCGCCTGCAGGTGCAGGTTCACCGCCCCGGCGATGGAGTCGGCGGGCAATGCCTCCCCCACGTTCCCGTAGCTGTTGCTGACGATCGTGGCCAGCTTGTTGTCCAGGATCTTGGACATGGCGATGTCCAGGCCGCCGCCGCAGTTGAACCCGCCAACGTAGAGGATGGTGGCGCCGGGCGCGGTGCCGTGGACGGCATCCACGTCCAGGGCCTGCTCGCCCTGCCAGCCGCTGGGGAACCGGCACAGCGCCTGGTCCATGAACTCCGCCGGAGAGGGCACAATTTCGCGGTAACTGGCGGCATCCATGCCCGGGAGCCCGTAGCGCTGCGAGTAGGCGTTGACGTCGGCGAGCATGGTGGGCGAGGCGTAGGCGCCGATGATGGCCACCGTTTGGCCCCTGCCGTCCGGCACGGTGCCGTGCTTGCCGGCGGCAAGGGACTTCGCCAGCGCGTCCCTGCCGTAGGCGGACTGGATCTGCCCGGGCGTGTAGCCGCAGATGAAGGTCGGGGCCGTGGTCTTGCCGTACGCCTCCGGAATGGCGGTGGTGTTTTGGCCGTAGTACGACGAACAGGCGGCCGTGGTGGCCGCGTTGCCGGCCTTGGGGACCGCGGCCCGAGCCTGCGGGGCCGCGGCGCGGACCGGCTCCGGCAGCCCGTCGCCCGGGCGCACGGAGTTCGGCCGGGTCATCAGGCTGCCCTGGTCCACCATGAGGCCGGCCACCTTGGCGGAAATGGCGGCGGGCAGGCTCGGGGCATCGGACGGGCCCACCAGCGTGGTGCCCTCAAAGGAGTAGTTGCGCAGCCGGGTCTCAAACGCGGAATTCAGCTGGTCCACCGTACCCCGGAACACCACGTATTGGCGGCTGTCCGGCGTTCCGGTGATCGCAAGGCCCCGCGATTTAAGGTGATTGACGACGGCGTCATAGTCGCCCTGGGTGGGTGAAAAGCGGGCGATCCACTGGGCCGGGCTGAGCCAGTTTTGGTAGTCGCGGTGCCCGGGGGTGGAGACCGAGCGGGCCAGCGCCTCGGCACCGGGGCGATCCCGCAGCGGAAGGTACATTTTTCCCTCGACGGAGGCACCCGCCGCGGCGGCGCCGGCGTCATTGGCCGGCTGCGCCCAGCTCGGGACGGCGCCCGGAAAGGAAGTATCCGGTGAGGCCGGGGACGCCATGGCCCCGGTGGCTCCAAAGGTGAGCACGCAGGCCGTGGCCGCGCCAAAGGCCAAGACTTTTGTGATGATCCTTTGGGATTTGAAAGCTGGCTTCACACGGAACCCTTCAGCAGTTGGGCACCTTGTGCGCCCGCACAAGCTCGAGCCTAAACCCGCGCGAATTCCGGGGCCGGGATCTGGGAAATCACGGTGTTTCGCCCTAGCCGACGGACTGGTCGAAGACGTGGCGACGAATCCAGGCGTGCATGGCGATTCCGGCCGCGGCGGCGGCGTTGATGGACCGGGTGGAGCCAAACTGCTCGATGGACAGCGTCGCCTCCGCCGCGGCATGGACCTCCTCGCTCAGCCCGGGGCCCTCCTGGCCAAAAACCAGGACGCAGTGGCGGGGCAGCTCGTACGTCTCCAGCTTTTCCGAGTCCGGGAAAATGTCCACCCCAATGATCGCCAGGCCCTCCCCCCGGGCCCAGGCCGTAAAGTCGGCCACGGTGGGGTGGTGGCGGACATGCTGGTAGCGGTCGGTGACCATGGCCCCGCGACGGTTCCACCGGCGTCGGCCGATGATGTGGACCTCCTTGGCCAGGAAGGCGTTGGCGGTGCGCACCACGGTGCCGATGTTCATGTCGTGCTGCCAGTTTTCGATGGCGATGTGAAAGTCGTGGCGGCGCGTGTCCAGCTCGGCAACAATGGCATCCATGCTCCAGTAGCGGTACGCGTCCAGGACATTGCGGCGATCCCCGCCGGCGAGCAGTTCCGGATCCCACTGCTCGCCCTCGGGCAGCTCCCCCTCCCACGGGCCAACCCCGACCTCGTGCCGGTTGTCCTCGGGGTCGGCGGCGTCAGGGACTGGGGCGGGGACGGGAATACTCACCGTTCAATTTTAGCCGTTCGCAAGGCGACGGATCCGCAACGCCGAAATCTGCAAGACTTGGACCAGATCGCATGCCCGCCACCAGGAGGCACCATGAGCACGTTGAACCATCGCAAGCCGGCCGACATTGAATGCTGGCTCACCGACATGGACGGCGTCCTGGTCCACGAGAACCGCGCCGTCCCCGGGGCCGCGGAACTGATCCAGCGCTGGGTGGACACGTCCAAGCGGTTCCTGGTGCTCACCAACAACTCCATTTTCACCCCGCGCGACCTCGCCGCCCGGCTGCGCGCCTCGGGCCTTCAGGTGCCGGAGGAGAACCTGTGGACCTCGGCGCTGGCCACGGCGCAGTTCCTGAAGTCGCAGATGCCGCACGGGCGCGCGTTCGTCATCGGCGAGGCCGGGCTGACGACGGCGTTGCACGAGGCCGGCTTCATCCTCACCGACCAGGCCCCGGACTATGTGGTGCTGGGCGAGACCCGCACCTACTCCTTTGAGGCGATCACCCGCGCCATCCGGCTGATCGGCGACGGCGCCCGGTTCATCGCCACGAACCCGGACGCCACCGGCCCCTCCGCCGAGGGCCCGCTGCCGGCCACCGGCGCCATTGCCGCGCTGATCACCAAGGCCACCAACCGGGAGCCGTACATCGTGGGCAAGCCGAACCCCATGATGTTCCGCTCGGCCATGAACCGGATCGAGGCGCACTCGGAGACCACCGCCATGATCGGGGACCGCATGGACACCGACATCGTCGCCGGCATGGAGGCCGGGCTGCATACCGTGCTGGTGTTCACGGGCATCACCCGGCCGGAGGACGTGGATGCCTTCCCGTTTCGCCCGGACCAGGCCATGAACTCCGTCGCGGACCTGATCGCCCACATCTAGCTTTGACTGGTGCGGCTAGCTGAGGAGCTTTCCGCCCGAGGCGTCCAGATAGCAGTTGCCGCACAGGGACTCGTACCAAATGTCGGCTCCCTCGATGGCGACCTGGTCGCCGTCGAACAAGATGGTCTCCCCCGTCCGGCGGGTGTTGAACATGGCCTTGCGTCCGCACCGGCAGATCGTCTTGAGCTCTTCAAGTGAGTGGGCGATCTCCAAAAGCCGCGCCGAGCCGGGAAACGCGCGGGTGCGAAAGTCGGTGCGCAGCCCGTAGGCCAGCACGGGCACGCCGTCGAGCACGGCGATCCGAAACAGCTCATCGACCTGGGCGGCGTCCAGGAACTGGGCCTCGTCCACGAGCAGGCATGCGACGGGGGCCAGGTCCACGTGCTTGAGCAGAGCGTCGGGGTCGTCGCCGGCCGCGTGCGCGGCGAACAGTGCCCGGGCGTCGGCGCCGGGCGGGATGACGAAGTCCACCTCGCGGCTGACCCCTAGCCGGGACACGATGGCATTCTCGCCCTTGGTGTCCACGCCGGGTTTGGCGAGCAGGACGCGCTGGCCGCGTTCCTCGTAGTTGAATGCGGCCTGCAGGAGTCCGGCGGACTTGCCGGAATTCATGGCACCGTGGCGGAAATAAAGCTTGGCCAAGACTGTCCTTTCATAGATACGGCGTTCACCGTGTAACCAGGGGCGCACCGGCGGGTCCTGCCGCGAAATTCCGGCCGCCGCCTTCCGGGGAAAATTCCTTTACCATATAGTTGAATTTACAGCAAACAGTTGTGAGCATCATCACTGTGAAGGGAGCGTTGCCATGCCTGAGTTCATGGACGTCCACAACAACATGAAGGGTGTTACCGAGGAAGGCCTGCGGGAGGCGCATGCCGCCGATCTCGCCGCCCAAGGCGAGGAAGGCGTGGTGTTCAAGCAAGCGTGGGCCGACCCCAACAGCGGCAAGGTGTTCTGCCTGTCCGAGGGGCCGTCGGCGGACGCCGTGCGGCGCGTGCACGAGCACACGGGCCATCCGGCCGACGAAATCCACCAGATCACCCTGGTCGTCTGAGCGGCGGTCTCGCGGCGAGCTTCCCAACCAGCGGGTGGGCCCACGCGTCCGAGGGACCCGCGTGAAGCCGCGCCGGCGGATTCATGTGGGAGGGCGTGGGGACTAGTCCAGCCCGAGCTCGGCCTTGCCGAACACAAACAGGTACGGCACCCCGGCCTCGGCCTCGATGCGCTCCTTGGCGCCGGTGTCGCGGTCCACGATCACGGCGACGGCCTTGATGTTGCCGCCGGCCTTGCGCACGCCCTCCACCGCGGCCAACGCGCTGCCGCCGGTGGTGGACGTGTCCTCCAGGACGACGACGTCGCGCCCGTCCACGCCGGGGCCCTCCACCTGGCGGCCCATGCCATAGGACTTTTGCGCTTTCCGCACCACGAACGCGTCGATCGCGCGGCCGGCGTCGACGGCGGCGTGCATGAGCGCCGTGCCCACCGGGTCCGCGCCCATGGTCAGCCCGCCGGCGGCCTCAAACTCGATGCCGGCATCATCGAGGAGGGCGAGCATGACGCGCCCGGCCAGCCGGGACGCCTCATGGTGGAGGGTGATGCGGCGCAGGTCGATGTAGTAGTCCGCCTCCTTGCCGGAGGACAGGATCACCTTGCCGCGCACCACGGCCAGTTCCTTAATGAGGTCGAGCAGGCGGGCGCGGTCGGCGGCAAGTGTCTGGGTCATGGCTTCCATCCTAATGGCGGGCGGATCACCACTCCGCAAACGAACCGTCGGGATGCCGCCACACGGGCCCGCGCCAGGCATGGCCGCGTTTGTCGGCCACGCGCACCGCATGTTCATCCACCTCGATGCCCAGTCCCGGGCCAAGCAGGCGTTCAAAATGGCCGTCGACAAATTTTAGCGGCGACTTATCCAGCACATAGTCGAGCACTTCCGCGCCCAGGTTGTAGTGGATGCCGATGCTCTGTTCCTGGATGAGGTAGTTCGACGTGGCAAAGCCCACCTGCAGGCAGGCGGCCAGCGCCAGCGGGCCCAGCGGGCAGTGCGGCGCCAATTGCACGCCGTAAACCTCGGCGAGGGAGGCAATCTTGCGTACCTCGGTAATCCCGCCGGCGTGCGAGAGGTCCGGCTGGGCCACGGCGATCCCGGCCTGCAGGGCGGGCAGGAACTCCGCCCGGCTGTACAGGCGCTCCCCCGTGGCGACGGGGATGGTGGTGGAGGTGGTGAAGTCGCGCAGCAGGTGCGTGTTTTCCGGGACAACGGGCTCTTCGAGGAAGAACGGCCGGTACGGCTCCAGCAGCGGCGCCACCCGGCGGGCGTTGGCCAGGGAGAAGCGGCCGTGGAAGTCGACGGCGACGTCGCGATGCTCGCCCAGGACCTCCCGGGCCGCGGCCACCCGGCGGATCACGCCGTCGATCTCGGCAACCGTGCCAAGGGGGCTCATCCGGCCGCTGGCATTCATCTTCACGGCGGTCAGCCCCACGTCCAGCTGGGCCTGGATCGAGTCGGCAACTTCGCCGGGCTCGTCGCCGCCCACCCAACCGTAGGCGCGGATGCGGTCGCGGACATGCCCGCCCAGAAGCTGGTGCACGGGGGTGTTGAAGTGCTTGCCGGCAATGTCCCACAGGGCCTGGTCGAGGCCGGATACCGCGCTGGCCAGGATGGGGCCGCCCCGGTAAAACGAGCCCTTCGTCATGGTCTGCCAGTGGTCCTCGATGCGCAGGGCGTCGGCACCGACCAGGATTTCCGCAAGCTGTTCGACGGCGGTGCGCACCGTCTCGCTTCGGCCCTCGCAGGTCGCCTCCCCCCATCCGATGATGCCGCTTGCCGTTTCGATCCGGACAAACAGCCACCGCGGCGGCACCAGGAATGTTTCAATTTTTACGATGCGGGTCACTGTGGAGCGCCTATCACTTGATTGCGCCGGCGGTCATGCCGGAGACGATGTATTTTTGCGTGAAGAGGGCGATGACCATGATGGGGACGGTGACCACCGTGGCCGCGGCCATGAGCCCGCCCCAGTCAATGCTGGCGTAGGAGACGAAGTCGAAAATGGCCACCGGGAGGGTCTTGGTTTTGGCGCCGGAGAGCACCAGCGCGAACATGAAGTTGTTCCACGAGAAGATGAAGGCCAGGATGCCGGCCGTCGCCATGCCGCCCACGGACAAGGGCAGGGTGATGAAACGGAACGCCCCGATGGGGGTCAGGCCGTCGACTTGCGCGGATTCCTCCAGTTCCAGGGGCATGGAGTCGAAGTAGCTCATCATGATGTAAACGATCAAGGGCAGCGCCACAAACATGTGACTCATGATCAGGACGCTGAAGCCGCCCACCATGCGCATGTTGGAGAAGACGTAGTACCACGGGACCAAGAGCGAGATGCCCGGGATGACGCGGGCCATCAGCACCACCAGGGCCGAGCGGTGCATGGTGAACCGGCTCATGGCATAGGCGGCCGGCACACCCAGCACCAGCGACAGCGCGGTGGAGACAAACGCCACCCAGAAGCTGTTGAAAATGTAGATGAAGTAGTTGTTGCGGGTCAGGACGTTGACATAATTGTCGAAGGTCGGCGTGAAGACGATCGTCTTGCTCGGATCGTAAATGTCCACGTTTGTCTTGAGCGAGGACGCAACCAGCCAGGCCAACGGGGCCAGCAACGCCACGACGACCACGATGAGGGCAACGACCCGGAAGCTCGAGTAGGCACGGACGCCCAGGGGCTTCCGGCGCCGGCGCAGGGCCGGTTCATCCGCCGCAACCAGGCTGGGGTTTTCGGCCGGGATCACTGACGGTGCCATTTAGTTGTTTCCTTTCCGGCGTCGGGTCAAAACCCACATGAACCCGATGATGATCAAGAAGAAGAGGATGAGGACGGCGGAGGAGAGCCCGTATTCGTTGTAGTCAAAGCTGAGCCCGTACGCGTACACGTTGAGCGTTTCGACCTCATGGAAGGATCCTCCCCCCTTGCCCTTGGTGGCGTAGAGGATGTCGAAGGTTTTCAGGGCGTCGATGCTGCGCAGCAGGATGGCGACAATCACCGTTGGCATCATCAGCGGCAGGGTGACGAAGAAGAATCGCTGCCAGGCGTTGGCGCCGTCAACCCGCGCGGCCTCGTCCGGTTCGTCCGAAAGCGACGTCAATCCGGCCAGCAGGATTAGAACCACCATGGGCGTCCATTGCCAAATATCCATGAAGATGGTGGTCGGCAGGGCCGTGGCCTGGCCGGAGAGCCAGGGCTGCGCGGGAATCCCCACCCAGGACAACATCTGGTTGGCGAAACCCATGTTGGGATCGAAGATCAGCCGCCACATCATGCCCACGGCCACGGGGGTTGCCACCAGGGGCAGCAGGATGGCGACGCGGACCCATTTCTCGCCCCGGAACGGGCGCCACAGCAGCAGCGCGATGATCATGCCCAGGACCATTTCCACGGCCAGGGCGGTGACGGTGAAGTAGGCGGTGCGCCCGACGGCCGGCCAAAACCGGTCCGTGTCGGAGAGGACGGTCAGGTAGTTTCCCAGGCCGATGAACTCCGATGGCGCCCGCACGGAGCCCCGCGAGTCGGTCAGGCTCAGGTAGATGGTCCACGCCAGCGGAAAAATGATCAAGAGCCCGACGAAGATCATCGCCGGGGAGGCAAACAGCCACTTTCTGTGCTTGTTGGCCCAGTCGGAAAAAGCACTCGACTTCGCCACAGTTCTGGGAGCCGCGTGGGATTTAACGGAAACAGACATGGTTCACCTAAGGAGTCGTGAGAAATCGGTTTGCGCCAGCCGGCCGCGCGGCCGGTGTGGCAGGTGCGCTACGTTGCCCCTGCCACACCCGGAGCTGTTAGGAATCGCTGTCCAGGAATTTCTGGAACTGGTCATTGGATGAGGTTGCCGCGGCGGCGGAGTCGCCTCCGGTGATGGCCGTGACGATGGGCTCACCCACGATTTCCCGGGCCTTGCCCACGGCAATGACCAGGGGACGGTCGTGGCCGATCCCGTGTTCGGCACTGAAGGCGATGGCCTCGGCCAGGTCCTTCGGATACGTCGAGGTGCCCTCCGGATCGGCCCAGACGGACGCACGCGGGCCGGGGACGCCGGCCTTCTGTGCCGCCAGGGTGCGCGCCTTGGACGTTGCCCACTGGATGAACTTCCAGGCGTTTTCCTGGTTGCCGGAGGCCTCGTTGATGGCCAGGCCCCAGGAGGGGACGTTGTACGGCTTCGACCCGGCCGGCCCGGCCGGCAGTGCGGCAAAGCCCACCTTGTCCGCCACCTTGGACTTGCTGGTGTCCGTCGCGTTCTTGTACAGGGAGTCGGCCTCCGTATAGAACGCGGCGTTGCCCTGGGTGAAGATGGCCATGGCCTCGGGCCAGCTCATGTCGGTGCTGACATTGGCCGGACCGTGATTGTGGATCAAGCCGCCGTAGAACGCGTAGGCGGCCTTGGCCTCGGGTGTGGCAATGGTCGACTTGCCGGCGTCGTCCATGAAGTCCCCGCCAAAGCTGTACAGGAAGCTGGAGAACTGCGTGACGGCCGCGGACTTCCCGGTCCGGGCCACAAAGCCGGCAACGCCCTTGTTGGCCGCGGCAATCTTCTTGGCCGCGGCTTCCAGCTCCTCCATGGTCTTGGGAACCGCCACACCGGCGGCCTCCAGCAGATCCTTGCGGTAATACAAAACCTCGCGTTCGGTGATGATCGGCACGCCGACCACCTTGTTTTCAAAGGTGCAGGCGGTCACCGGACCCTTCTGGAAGTCCTTCCAGTCCCAGCCGGCATCGGCGTTGACGTTTTTGGTCAGGTCCGCCAGGTACTTGTTCCGCGCAAAGGACTTGCCTTCTTGCAGCGGGCGGTACATCATGACGTCAATTTCATCGCTGCCGGCGTTGAGCTTGACGTTGTACTGGTCCGAGAGCTGGTCTTCGCCGAGCTGGGTCAGCTCCACCTTCAGGCCCGACTCTTTTTCAAATTCGGGGATGGCGGCCTTGATGCCGTCCGTCCACACATGGTTGGCCAACGTGACACGGACCGTGCCCGAGGTCTTGGCGCCACTGCTGCCGCAAGCTGCCACTCCAAACGGAACAACAACCGCAACAGCCAGGAGCTGAAGTACAGAGCGTCGCTTCATTACGACTTCCTTTTCGATTAAGCCGGAACGAGGGCCCCGGACAAGGTCGCCGGCACGGTAACACATATGCCGTATCTGAGATGGTAGTCACATAAAGCATACTTATCAAGGGCACGCCTGATCTGTATGATGCTTCCATGACCACGTCCCGGACCGCTGATGCGCCGACCCCCAAGCACACCCCGGGGGCGGAGTCGGCGGCGCCCCCACCCGTGCCGCCGCGCGGTTACCTGCACTCCGCGCTGGTGGACAAACTCGGCCTGGCGGTGGTCACCCGGGACTTCCCGCCCAACACGGTGCTGAGCATTGAGGAGCTCGAGGCGCGCTATGGCGTTTCCCGCTCCGTCATCCGCGAGGTCATCAGGGTCTTGTCCTCGCTGGGCCTGCTGGCCTCCCGGCGGCGCCTGGGCACGGTCGTCCAGCCGAAGTCGGGCTGGAATCTTTACGACGCCCACGTCATCCGCTGGCGCCTGGCCTCGGACGCGCGACTCGAACAGCTGCGCAGCCTCAGCGAGCTGCGCTCCGCCATTGAACCCCAGGCGGCCAAGCTGGCGGCACTGCGGGCCAGCCTGGCCGACGCCAGCGACCTGGTCTCCCTCTCCGCCAAGATGTGGGCCGCCGGCCACGCCTCCCGCATGGATGAATTTCTCGCCTTGGATGTCCTCTTCCATGCCAAGGTCCTGCAGTCCTCCGGCAATGAAATGTTTGCCCAGCTCAACGACGTGGTGGCCGAGGTCCTCAAGGGCCGGAACGAACATGGCCTGATGCCGCACACGCCCAACCGCCTGGCCCTGCAATTTCACGTGGACGTCGCCGGCGCCATCCAGCGCGGGGACGGCGACGCGGCGCATGCGGCCATGACTAAAATAGTCGAACAATCCATCGACGAGACGGCCGTCATCTGGCAAAAGGACCACCCGCCCGCGGCGTAGCCGCGAGCGCGAAAGCGATAGGCGGGGACGCCCCCGGCCCGGCGTGGCCACATCTCTCACGCGCTACGCTGGTCCCATGCGCGAACTCCAGGCACAAATCATTGCAGAACTTGGCGTCAAGCCCCGGATTGACCCGGCCGCGGAGGTCACCCGGCGGGTGTCCTTCCTGGTGGACTACCTCAAGGCCACCGGCACCGGGGGCTTCGTCCTGGGCGTCAGCGGCGGGCTGGACTCCACCCTGGCCGGGCGGCTGGCGCAGCTGGCCGTCGAACGGCTCGCCGAGGAGGGAATCGAGGCCAACTTCATCGCCGTGCGCCTGCCGTACGGGGTGCAGCACGACGAAGACGACGCCCGGGCGGCCATGGACTTCATCCGGCCCAAGACCGCGAAGACGTTTGACATCGCCCTGGCCGTGGACGGGTTTGCGGCCGCGTTCGCCACGACTGCGGAGGGGGTGATCAGCGACTTCGACAAGGGCAACATCAAGGCCCGCTCCCGCATGGTGGCCCAGTACGCGCTGGCGGGGCAGGAAAACCTGCTGGTGATCGGCACCGACCACGCCGCGGAGTCGGTCACGGGCTTCTTCACGAAGTTTGGCGACGGGGGCGCCGACATCCTGCCCCTGTTCACGCTGAACAAGCGCCAAAACCGGGCCCTCCTCCGCGAGCTTGGCGCCCCGGAGCAGCTCTACAACAAGGTTCCGACCGCCGACCTGCTGGATGGGCGGCCCGGGCGCACTGACGAGGACGAGCTCGGCGTCAGCTATGACGACATCGATGACTACCTGGAGGGCAGGGACATCCCCGAGGCTGCCGCTGCGTCGATCGAGCGCCGCTTCGTGCGGACCCGGCACAAGCGCACCACCCCGGTCTCCCTGCTGGACACGTGGTGGCACTAGCGGGCCAACTTCGCCGAGGYGCGCGTATATTTCAAGATGAGTCAACGACCGTGAATTGAGTCCCGCTGGTGCCGCGCCACAGGCCGGCAGCGCAGGCGAAAGGTGAACACCATGAACGTCACTGAAGAATTCCGTGCAGCGCGCGACCACCTGCTGGCGCTGCGCCTGGACTACGCCCGGGCCAACAGGGAATTCCAGTGGCCGCAATTCACCGAGTTTAACTTCGCCCTGGACTGGATCGACGCGATCGCCCGGGACCCGATCCGGGGCGCCAAGCCCGCCCTGGTCATTGTGGAGGAGGACGGGCGCGCCATGCGCCGGAGCTTCGCCGACCTTTCCGCCCGTTCCAACCAGGTGGCCAACTGGTTGCGCGGGAAGGGCATCGCCCGCGGGGACCACATGATCATCATGCTCGGCAACCAGGTGGAACTGTGGGAACTGATGCTCGCCTGCATCAAGCTCGGGGTGGTCATGATCCCCACCACCACCATGATGGGCCCGGCGGACCTGCGGGACCGGGTGGAACGCGGCGCCGCCCGCTGGGTCGGCGCCCGGACCGAGGACCTCGCCAAATTTGCGCACGTGCCCGGTGACTACACCCTGATCGGCATCGGCGCCGGGGCCCGGGATGGGGACGTCGGCCGGCCGGTCCTGGACTATGCGGATGCGGCCCGCGTCGCCACGGACTTCACCGCGACCGCACCCACCCTGGCCGATGAGACCATGCTGCTCTATTTCACCTCCGGCACCACCTCCAAGGCCAAGCTCGTCGAGCACACCCACACCTCCTACCCCGTGGGCCACCTGTCCACCATGTATTGGATTGGGCTCGAGCCCGGGGACGTCCACCTAAACGTCGCCTCGCCCGGCTGGGCCAAGCACGCCTGGTCCAACGTCTTCACCCCGTGGATCGCCGAGGCCGCCGTCTTCATCTACAACTACGCCCGCTTCGACGCCAAGGCCCTCATGGCGCAGATGGACCGCGAGCATGTGAGCAGCTTTTGCGCCCCGCCCACCGTGTGGCGCATGCTCATCCAGGCGGACCTGACCCTGTTGAAAAACCCGCCCACCAAGGTGGTTTCCGCCGGTGAGCCGCTGAACGCGGAGGTGATCGAGCAGGTCGAGCGCGCGTGGGGCCAGACCATCCGCGACGGTTTTGGCCAGACCGAGACCACCGTGCAGGTCGCCAACACCCCCGGGGTGCCCATCAAGATCGGCTCCATGGGCCGGCCCCTGCCGGGTTACGACGTGGCCCTGGTTGACCTGCTCACAGGGGAGGAGGGAGACGACGGCGAACTTTGCCTGCGCCTGGATCCGGCCCCCGTGGGGCTCACCAAGGGCTACTTTGGCGACCCCGAAAAGACGGCGGAGGCGTTCCGGGGCGGCTACTACCACACGGGGGATGTTGCCAGCCGGGATGAGAACGGCGTGCTGACCTACATCGGGCGCAGCGACGACGTCTTCAAGTCCTCCGACTACCGACTGTCCCCGTTCGAGCTTGAAAGCGTGCTGATCGAGCACCCGGCMGTGGCCGAGGCCGCCGTCGTCCCGTCCCCCGACGCCCTGCGCCTGAACGTGCCCAAGGCCTACGTGGTGCTGGCGGCCGCCTACGAGCCCAGCGACGCGCTGGCCGGTGAGATCTTCGCGTACTGCCGCGCCCACCTGCCCGCGTTCAAGCGGATCCGCCGGCTGGAATTCGCGGAATTGCCCAAGACCATTTCCGGAAAGATCCGACGCGTGGAGCTGCGGGCGCATGAACAGCAGCGCCACGGCGGCGCGGCCGTTCCGACCGGCCTGGGCCGGGAATATTCGGACACCGAGTTCACGGACAAATAACGCCGCCGCCGGGCCGGCGCGCCGGGCCCGATAACTTGATAGCTTGGGTACGTGCTGATTGCTACCTGGAATGTGAATTCGCTGCGCGCCCGAGCCGACCGCGTGGAGGACTGGCTGCGCCGCACCGACGTGGACGTGCTGGCCATCCAAGAAACCAAGTGCCGGGATGAGAACTTCCCCTGGGAGCTCTTTGAAAACAACGGCTACGAGGTGGCCCACTTCGGGCTGAGCCAGTGGAACGGCGTGGCGATCGCCTCCAGGGTCGGGCTCGAGGACGTCGAGCGCACCTTTGCCGGCCAGCCGGTGTTTGGCAAGGGCGGCAAGGACCCGGTCCAGGAGGCGCGCGCCATCGGTGCCACGTGCAACGGCGTGCGCGTCTGGAGCCTGTACGTGCCCAACGGCCGCGCGCTCAACGATGAACACATGCCCTACAAGCTGCAGTGGCTCAGCGAGCTGAAGAGCCAGGCCACGGGTTGGCTGGCCGCCGATCCCGGGGCCCAGATCGCCCTCATGGGTGACTGGAACATTGCCCCCCAGGACGACGACGTCTGGGACATCGACTATTTCCGCACCGAGGGCCTGACCCACGTCAGCGAACCGGAGCGGGCGGCCTTTGGCGCATTTGTCGCGGCAGGATTTGCCGACGTCGTCCGGCCCCTGCATCCCGGACCGGGCGTCTACACCTACTGGGACTACACGCAGCTGCGCTTCCCACGGAAGGAGGGCATGCGCATTGACTTTGTCATGGCCTCGCCCGCCCTGGCCGCCCGGGTGACGGACGCCCGGATTGACCGCCAGGAACGCAAGGGCAAGGGCGCCTCGGACCATGCCCCGGTGATTGTGGAGCTGAGCTAGGCCATGCGCAACGGGCTGTATTTGGGCGGCGTGCAATTGCCGTTTGTTTCCAGCCTGCGCATCTATTTGCCCCGCGAGGCGTACACGGCCGAACAGTTCGCCTACCTCCAGGGCAGGCTGGACGCCGAACAAAACCCGGTCAGCGTGGACGCGCAGGAACTGGCGGACTCGCTCGGGCGGGTCAGCCGCAACTCGCCCAACCCGCTGCCCACCCCGGCGGTGGATCGGGTGCGGATCCTGCAGATGACGCAGGGCTCCCCGCTGTTGTACGCGCCGAACCAGGTGGCCGCGCGGGCCGTGGCGGCGGCCGTTGAATTGCTCAGCGGCGCCACCGCACCATTGGCGCACCTGGTGGTGCCGGAGACGGAGTGGCGCACCCACGTGACCCGGGCCGGGGCCGTGCCGCAACTGATCGGCCCGCTGCAGACCCGCACCTCCACGTGGGGGATCCCGTTTAGCTGGTTCACGCTGGTGTACGCCAACGACCGCATGGAGGTGGTGGAGGCGAATGGCCGGGTGCTCACGGTGCGCATCCAGGTGCCGCTGCCGGTGGCCGTCGGCCGGAGCGGGCGGACGCTGAAGATGCTCGCGGAAATGGCGCCGGAGCTGGACCTCTTTGAGGAGCTGGCCGAGCTCCATGAATGGCTGGACGGCTTCAGCGATGACGGCGTGGTGGAGCTGGACTACGGGCCGGTCGCGAACCGGGTCCACCCGGACGAGTCCCCCGCCGACGTCCACACCGGGCTGCAGTGCCTGGCCGACGGCGACCTCACCGGAGCCGCCGCGGCATACCGCCGGCTCGCGTCCCGGTGGATTCCCATCCGCCAGCTTGCCCGCGCCAATTAGGGTCCGCTCCGTCCCCTTTGGTGCAGAACTGCCGAACGCTGAGCTGCCGGGTGCAGAGAGCCGGGTGCTGAGCTGCCGAGTGCTGAGCTGCCGAGTGCGTAGATAACGTCGTTCCCGCCGTTGGGAACAACCTTATCTACGCACTCGGCGCCGCTTTGGGGACGCTTCGGGGCGCTGGAGCGCGCCGGGGCAGCCCGCGGGCTCAGCGCTGCGGCGGGGCCGTGGATTCACGGATCACCAGCTCAAACGGCTGGACGCGGTCCTGGATGGCCGCCGGTTTCCCGCGCAGTTCGGCCAGCAGCATTTCGGTGGCCGTCCGCCCGTGTTCCAGCGGCTTCTGGGCGATGGTGGTCAGCCCGGCGGGGGCCGAAAAGTCGTGGTCGTCGATCCCGATGACCGAGAGGTCTTCCGGGATGCGGATGCCGCGGCGGCGCGCCACGAACATCAGCCCCAGGGCCATCTCGTCAGAACCGCAAAAAACCGCCGTCGGGGCGTCTCCCGGCGCGTCAAAGATTTTCTCGGCCGCGCGCACACCCTCCGTGACGGTAAAGTCCCCCGGCACGCTCCACTCCGGGCGCACGTCCAGGCCGGCCGCGGCCATGGCACGCTCGAAGGCGAGGTTTCGCAGCGCCGGAACCTTGAAGTTGTATTCTCCCTCCGTACCGCCGCGCAAGTGCCCGATCTTGCGATGGCCCAGTCCGACCAGGTGCAAGGTGGCGGCCGTGGCGGCAGCGTCGTCGTCGATGTGCACGCCCAGGCAGCCCTCCACCGGGCCGCCCACGGATATCAGGGGGATCTCGGTGCGCTGAAGCTGGCTGAGCTCCTCGGGGGTCAGCCCCAGCGAGAGCACCACCAGGGCGTCGATTTGGTTGCGGACCATGGTCTCGGTGAAGGATCGCTGGCGTCCGTGCACGTAGCCGCCCAGGCTGAAGAGCAGCAGGTTGTAGCCATTCTCGCGCAGCACCTGGTCGATGCCCTCGATCGCGTGCCCAAAATACCAGCGGTCCACGAACGGCACCAGTACGCCAACGGTCTTGGTGCGCCCGGTGGCCAGGCCCGTGGCCGACGGGGACGGGACGTAGCCGAGCTCGGCCGCCACCGCCATCACCTTGGCCCGGGTGGAGGCCCGGACCCGGGGCAGGTCCCGCAGGGCGCGCGACACCGTTGCGGTGGAGACCTGCGCGCGCGCGGCAACGTCATCGATGCTGACGCCCATTTTCACTTTCCCAACTAATATCCACGGTCGTCGTCCCGACGGATACTCACCGGTCCGGCGCTTTTGTCCCGGAACGGGTCGCCGCAGTAGCTTATCAAGCTCGACGCCGGACCCGCTCACGGTGCCCTAGCGGGGGCGCCTCCCCACGCGCGGTGGCAGCCTCCGCCGGAGCCGGATCATCCCCCACAGTCCCAGGACCATGGCCAGCAGGCCCAGCGCCCAGAGTATGGCGGGCTGCCCGGTCACCTCCAACCAGATGGTGATCGCCAGGACGACCAACGTCCAAAACCCCAGGAAGCCGATGATCATGTCAAAATCTTCGGCACTGCGCTGCCGGGACGCGGGGGCGTGCAGGCCCGAGTCCTTGGGCGCGCGCGCCGGCATCTATTTCACCGCCCCGGCGGTCAGGCCCGCGACGATCTTTCGCTGGAACACCAACACCAGGATGACCAGCGGAATGGTGACCACGGTACCTGCCGCCATGACGGCGGTGTACGGTTCCTGGTGTGGTTGGGAGCCGGCAAAGGAGGCAATTGCCACGGTCACGGTCTTCGTCGCTTCATTGGAGAACAGGTTGGCGATCAGGTACTCGTTCCAGGAGGCGATGAAGGCCAGGATGGCGGTGGTGAAGACGGCCGGTGCGGCCAACGGCATGATCACCTTGCGGAATGCCTGCCCCTGGGTGCAGCCGTCGATGCGCGCGGACTCCTCCAGTTCCCACGGCATTTCGCGGAAGAAGGATGTGAGCGTGTAAACGGTCAGCGGCAGGACAAAGGAGATGTTCGGGATGATCATGGCTTGGTAGCTGCCCATCCAGCCGATGTCGGTGAAGAGTTGGAACAGCGGCGTGACGATCGCAACCCCCGGGAACATGGAGGCTCCCAGAATGAAGCCGAGCACCAGGAACTTTCCGCGGAAGTTCAGCCGCGCCAGGGCATAGGCGGCGAAAACGCCGAAAAGCAAGGCCACCACGGTTGTCACGGACGAGATGAAGAAGGAATTCCACAGGTTCCGGGCAAAGTGGTTTCCCAGGTCCTCGGAGAAGACGGTCACGAAATTGTCCCAGGTCACGTGCGTGAAGAACGGGGCCGAGTCAAAGGTGAAGCCGACGTCGCGGAACGCGGTGACGATCATCCAGTAGAAGGGCAGCAGGCACCAGATGAAGATGACGGCCGCGCTGGTGTAGGTCCGGGTGCTTGCCCAGTTTTCGCGTCTGCGGGCCACCGACTTGGCGGCCGCCGTGTGCGCACTGACGGTGGATGTTGCGGTGCTCATTTCTTCCCCCTCGCTCCGCCGCTGGCGGATTCAACGGCGTTGGCCCCCAGGAAACGCACGAAGATGAACGCCACGATGAAGATGATCAAGAACGTGATGGTGGACAGGGCGGCGGCCGAGTTGAAGCCGACGCCGATCTGGTTGACCACCAGAATTGACAAGGTGGTGGTGCCGTTCGCGCCGCCGGTCATGATGGCCGGGAGATCGTACATGCGCAGCGCGTCAAGGACGCGGAACAAAATGGCGACCATCAGGGCCGGCTTGACGAGCGGGAGCGTGATTTGCGTGAAGCGCTGCCAGGCCGAGGCACCGTCCACCTTGGCCGCCTCATACACCTCGGCGGGGATTATTTGCAGGCCCGCCAAAATCAACAGTGCCATGAACGGCGTCGTTTTCCAGACGTCGGCGATGATGATGGCGGCCCGTGCCGGCCCGTCGCTCCCGGTCCACAGGATGGAGGTGTTGAAGAGGGTGTTCGCAATGCCGTCAAAGGCGAAGATGAAGAACCACAGCTTGGCGGTGACGGCGGTGGGGATGGCCCACGGGACCAGGACGGCGGCACGAAGGGCGCTGCGACCACGGAATGTGCGTGCCATGATGATGGCCATCCAGAACCCCAGCAGGGTTTCCAGTGCAACGGTGACCACGGTGAAGAAGAATGTGACACCGGTGGCGCTCCAGAATTGTGCGCCCAACGTGCCCGGCGGACAGGTGGCGGTGCCGTTGGGCGAGGCACACTGCTGCAAGAGCCAGTGCGTGTAGTTGGCCACGCCGGCGAACCCGCCGGCCACGAAGGTCCCGGTGACCGGGTCCAGGCCCTGATCCTGCTGCACGGACATGATGATCGCGTTCACCACGGGGTACAGGATCACGATCGAGAGCACAATCAGGGACGGGATGACCAAGAGCGCCGCGGCACGGCCCTGGGTTTTTTCCTTCCGGTCCTGGCCGACTTCCTTGTCCGGCCCACCGGCACGGGGCGTCGTGCGTCCCCGCCTGGCGCCGGGTTCAACCTGTGTTGTCATGACTGCTTCCTTTCACCACAAAAACGTTTTTCACCACCGCAGCGGTGAAGCGTTCCGATGGTGTGCCGGCGGCCCTACAACACAGGTGGCCGGCACACCACGCGGAAGACGCCGATGGTTACTGCGCGCCGGCCGAGTTGATGGCGTTTTGCATGTCCGCCAGGGCCTGGTCAACGGTCTTGTCACCCTTGATGGCGGCGAAACTGTTTTGCTGCACGGCGAGCGTGACCGCCGGGTAGAAGGGGCTCACGGGGCGCGGCACGGCGTTCTCGATCGAGGTCAGCAGCACGGGCAGGTACGGCAGTTTCGCAACCAGTGCCGCATCCTTGTACAGCTCGGCGCGAACCGGGGCCAGGGAGCCTTGGGTCGCGTAGAACTTCTCCGTCTCAACGCTGGTCATGAACGCCAGGAAGTCCTTGGCCGTGGCCTTGTACTTGGAGTAGACGTTGATCGCCATGTTGTGGCCACCCAGCGAGGATGCGCCGGGGCCGTCCTTGCCGGGCAGCGGGGCCACGGCGTACTTGTCCTTGACCACGGAGGACCCGTCGGTCTTGGCCAGGTTGAACACATACGGCCAGTTGCGCAGGAACAGCAGCTTGCCGGCCTCAAAGGACTGCCGGCCCTGCTCCTCCTGGTAGGTGATGGCCTGCTTGGGGATGTTGCCGTCCTTGTAGGCCTGCACCAGGTTGTTCAGCCCGGCCTTGGCGTCGGCGCTGTCCACGGTGGCCTTGCCGTTCTTATCGACCACGGTGCCGCCCGCGGTGTTGATGGCCTCGGCCACGTTGACGGTCAGGCCCTCATACTGGGAGAACTGGCCCGCGTAGCAGTCAATGTTCTTGGCCTTGGCGATGGAGCACATGCCCATCATCTCCTCCCAGGTCTTGGGTGGGGTGGGGACAAGGTCCTTGCGGTAGTACAGCATGCCGCCATCGGAGGTTTGCGGGGCCGCATAGAGGACGTCCTTGTACGTTCCGGTGGCCACGGTGGCCGGCAGGAACCCTGAGGTGTCAAAGGCCAGCTTGTCCTTGAGCGGCTGCAGCCAGCCCTTGGCCGCAAATTCCGCGGTCCACACCACGTCAACGTCCACGACGTCGTAACCGGCCGTCTTGGCCTGGAAGTTCTTGACCAGGTCATCGTGCTGCTGGTCTGCCTTGTCCGATTGCTCCTTGAAGGTCACCTTCTCGTTCGGGTGCGCGGCGTTCCATTTGTCCACCAGCGGACGGACGACGTTGGAGTTGTCCTTGCCCTGGACATAAGTGATCGGCCCGCGGCCGTCCAGGTTGTTCGCGGCATCCCCGCCGCCTCCCCCGGTTCCGCCGCTGCCGCCCCCGCCGCAGGCCGCCAGCGTCATGGCCAGGACCGATGCAGCGGCCAATCCCGCAAATCTGGTTGAGTGTCTCATTCCAAACTCTTTCCCGTAAGTAAAAGTGGAGCAACGGCACGCCGGTGCTTGCGTGCGGTCTTGAGGTGATGCGGCTCACTCTAGTAACGGGAAAGGCACCAGTGCAAGCGCTTACGCAAAATTGTGACCATTTCATTATGAACGGACCAGCCCATGGCTTCCCGGCCCGAATCGGCCGCGCCCCATGATGCGCTGGCGCCGCAATTTATCGGGCTTACCCGACTTTTCCGCGTTCGACCGGCGACGGTAACGCGGCGGGCAGGGCGAACCCACGGCCGCACCCGCAGTGGCCCGGCCGCGGCCTAAAACCGGCTCACGCCGCGGTGGGTTACTTCTCTCGCTTGAACAGGCCCGCCAGCTTGGCGCCGAAGCCCTTGACGTTTTCGGTCGCGTCCTGCGCGAACTCCTTCACGTTTTCGGTCGCGTCCTGCGCGAACTCCTGCAAGTTTTCTGTGGCGTCCTGCGCAAACGCCTTGACTTTTTCACCGGTATCGCCGGCGAGGTCCTTGATCCTGGCGGCGGCTTCGGCGGCCGGGTCCTTGGCCTGCCCCTGCGGGTTCTGCGCGTTATCCTCGCTCATCTCAGACTCCCTCTCGTGGAACTGCGTGCCCCCGGCAGGTGGTACACCCGAGGGTGGATGGTGACAGACTAGCGGACCCGTTCCGCTTTCGTGAACCGTGACCTTGCTCCGGATCCAATACTGACCAGCACCGGCACCGCAACACCGACCAACGTGTCCATGGCCTCCACCAGGGCGCCAATGTCCGCGGCGACAACATGCGGGGCCACGCCCTGCCGCGGCAGGACCCGGACCCGCAGCGACGTCCGGCCGCGGAAGTCGTAGCTCGTCACGGACACGCCCAGGAGGTCGGTGCGCTCGAGCAGGGCACTCTTGAGCGCCTGCTCGGCCACGGCGCAACTGAGCAGGACCTTGCCGGCGGCGCCGTCGTCGTCCGCGGAACCGGCATAGTAATGCAGGATCCCCGCCCGGCCCTTGCCCTGGTTGGCGATCCACGACAGCATGCAGACGGCGATCAGCAGCAGGGCGGCCGCCACCACCAGCCAGATCCAGCTGCCGCCACCGGGGAAGAAGTGCGTCCCCCGGGCCAGCTCGCCAAGTCCGGACACCGCCCGTGCGGACCAGCCCTGCCACCAGCGCCCCGCGGCAGGGACCGTGGCCAGTGTGGCCAGGGCCGCCCCCAGCGCCATGAATACCAGCCCGATCAAGCCCAGAAGAACCCTGTTCAGGCCCCGCGGCGTGCCGTTCATACGCCGATCACCCCCGTCGCGGCCAGGCTGACGGTCACCGCGGGTGCCGGCTCCAGGCCCATGACGTCCAGCTCGGCCTCCACGGCCGCCTGGATCTGGTCTTCATCCAGCCGAATCCCGGAGGTGGGCCGCACATTTACGTGCACGGTGCGGGCCGTTACGACCACCATGACCTGTTCCCGGCTCACGCCGGCGGCAACGCGGGCGCGGCGGGCCAGCGCGGAGGCGATGACCTCATCATCAACCACCACCGCCACGCGCGGGTCCGCGATGACGTGGCGGGCGCGCCGGCCCGGCAGCACCGCCTGGGCGAACAAGATCAGTCCGAGCAAGAAGACCAGCAGGCCGAGCACGGTGAGCAGCACGCCGGAAGGCCCGTGCGGCAGTTCCGTGAGCTGTTGCGCGGCGATCGGCGGGTCCAGGAGCCACGGCGGCTGGCCCAGCGCGCGCAACAACGCCTCCAGCAGCCCGTAAATGGCCAGCAGGGTCACGATGACGGCGGCCGTGACGGAAAGCGGGGCCCGGGAGGAATGCGTTTCGCGCCGGAGGATGTGCGCGCTGATGGCCTGCATTCCGGCGGGGCTGCTCATTGGACGCGCCCCCCGTCACTGGCCTGGATGCCGGTGACGCGCATGTTCACCTGGCTGACGTGCGATCCCGTGAGGCGTTCCACCTGCGCCAGGATCACTGCCTTGGCCGCCGTGGCCCGCGCCAGGATGCTGCCGCCGGTGGCCGCCACCCGGGCGGGACTGTGCAGCACCTCAACCAGCGGGGGCGCGCTGATGGGGGCCGACACGGACAAACCCAGGGCGCCGGCGTCGTCCGCCCACGACACGCGCACCTGGGCGGGCAGCACGCCCAGGACATCCGCGGCGGCCGCCCGGGCCACGGACGTCAACGCCTGGGTGCTGATGCGGTTGTGCCCCGCCAATTTTCGTCCGGAAATCGGGGCCGGTCCCGTCACGACGACGAACGCCGGCCGCTCAGGGCGTCCAGGGCGCCGCGCCAGTCGAGCTTGCCGCCGACGGCCCGGCCAACGAGCGCACCCACGGCCACGAAGACGGCGGCCAGCAGGAAGCCCCAAAAGCCGAATTCAAGGGCCATGAAGGCCAGAAAGGCGCCAAAGGCTGCACACACCACGGTCGGGTTCACGGCTGCTCCTGACGTTGGGCGGGGGTCACGGCGACGGTCCCCGCGGGCGCCTTCGGGGTACTGCCGAACCGCTCCGCCAGGCGCGGCCGGGCGGGCAATTTCTCGGCGTCGGGAATGTGGACATCGGTGATCTCGATGTTGACCTCGATCACGCTGCGGCCCACCAGTCCCTCGACCGCCGCGTAGACGGCCGCCCGCACGGAGTCCGCCAGGTCCTGGAGCGGGTACCCGTATTCGGCCATGAACACGATATCCACGGCCACCTGGGACTCACCGACCTCCACCCGGACCCCCTGGGTCAGGTCCGTGACCCCGACGGCGTCGCGGATCGCGCCCAGGGAGCGTGAGGCCCCGGAGCCCAGGGCGAACACCCCGGCCACCGAACGGGCGGCAACGCCGACCACCTTCGCCACCGCGGTATCGGCGATGACCGTGCGTCCTTGCACGATGTCCGGGGTGGCGAGCGGGAATTCCGGCTCCTGGCTGTGCCCGTCCATAAAAGCTCCTTAGCTCCTGTTTCCTTTACGGTAAGCCTATGCATCCCAAAGGTGGGGGGCAACGCCGGTGCCGTTTTGGGAGATTCTTGCGTGATTCCTGGGTGGTTAAAGCAAAAAACCCCCGAATACTCGGGGGTTTTGGCTGGTGGCTCCGACCGGCGTCGATCCGGTGACCTTTCGATTTTCAGTCGAACGCTCTACCAACTGAGCTACAGAGCCTTGGTGAACTGATAAAGCATTAGTCACCAGATTCTCCGGAATGAACCGGAAAACCAGAGCGACCCTGACGGGACTCGAACCCGCGACCTCCGCCGTGACAGGGCGGCGCGCTAACCAACTGCGCTACAGGGCCATGCTATTTCATTTTCATGCTGTTGCATTTTTCATACTTTTCACACTGTCGTGCGAAATTCACGAGATTATATCGTACCAGCCTTTTCGGGCCGGCTGAACCGCCGATATCCTCTCGCCACGTACCCCCAACGGGATTCGAACCCGTGCCGCCGCCGTGAAAGGGCGGTGTCCTAGGCCGCTAGACGATGGGGGCATCGTCACATCCGAACCGGTCCGCGGCTGTCCGCGTCCCGTCCGAAGTGGACTTGAAAAACTATATGGCCTATTCGGCCAGAACACAAAACGAGGGCGCCCGCTGTGCCGGCGGCCACACGGGCGGCTCCGCCGGGCGCTCTGTACGGCGGATTCGAGCCGAACACTAGGCTGATGACATGAGCTTCAACCCTTTGGCCTCAATACCGTCCTTTGGCCCCTTCGCCATGGGCGAGGCCGAATTCGACGCCGCCGTGCAGCAGGCCCTGGCCCAGATCCCCGCGGACATCCTTGCGGAGATGGACAATGTGGCGATCTTCGTCGAGGACGACTACGTCCCCGGCCCCCACGAGGAACCGGACACCGTACTGCTGGGGCTGTATGAAGGAACGCCGCTGACGGAACGGGATTCCTGGTGGGGGTCCGGGTCCCTGCCGGACCGCATCATCATCTTCCGCAATCCAATCCTGGGGATGTGCTCATCGCGCGAACAAGTCATTCATGAGGTGGCCGTGACGGTGGTTCATGAGATCGCCCACCACTTCGGCATTGGCGACGACCGCCTCCACGAGCTCGGCTGGGGGTAGCCGCCGGGCCCGTTCCTCGGCCCCATGGGCGTAAATGACACCGGTGTGGTTACAAGGATGTTGTTTAAGTTGCTGATGTGACTATTGTTGCCAAAGTTGTCTTACGGGCCGTAGTGTCGTGATTGCCGTGTAAATGCAGCCGCCCGCGGGCGGAAATCCGCCGTTGGGACGGCGCGCATTTACCCAACGATCTGCAGTGAGGTCTCCGAGATGAGTATGCGCTTTTTGGTTCGTGGAACGACCGCGCTGGCCTGCGCCGCCCTGGCCGCCACCGCCGTCGTGCCTTCCGCGCAAGCCGCCGTCCAGACTTCCTTCCCAACCTCCGTCCATGCCTCCCTCCAGGGACTGGCACCGGCGGGCTCCGCCTTTGCCCGCGTGATGCCGTCGAGCCCGGACATGCCCAGCGCCGAGGACATCGCCCGGGCCAAGTCCTCGGAGTCCGCAACCGCGGCCCAGGCCGCCGAGATTGAGGCGATCCTCAACGCATCCCTGGACCGGCTGCAGCGGACCGCCGTGCTGTCCATGGGCGCCAACACCCGGTACACGGATGCGCTCATGATGCTGGACCAGCGCAAGACCGCGGCGGAGGTGGCCCGGGCCAAGGCCGCGGCGGCCGCCAGGGACTACAAATCGGCCAAGTCCGAGCTGGGCCGGTTGGCCGGGAGCCTGTACAAGTCCGGCGGACTGAATCCAAGCCTCCAATCCCTGTTGGGCAGCTCCACCACGGATGACACGCTGTACCAGGCCTCAGCCTTGATGGCGCTCACGGCCAGCCGAAGCCGCACGCTGGACTCGGCCGCGGCCGCGGCGGCGACCTCCGCCGCCCTGCAGCAGCAGGCGGCGGCGGCCCAAAAGGCCGCGGACCAAGCCGCCGCGGCCGCAACCGACTCCAAGACAGAGGCCCAGGACGCCGCCGCCACCCAGGCGGCGGTCGTGAAGGACAACGCGGCCCAGCGCGGCGTCCTGGTGCAGCAACTGGCCACCCTGCACAACACCACCGTGGCTCTGGAAGGCGCCCGGGTGGACGCGCTGGCGGAAAAGGCCCGCCAGGAGTCCCTGCGGGCCCAGATCGCCGCGTCGAACCGCGCCCCGGCGCCCGTGCCGCCGCGTCCGGCGCCCACCACGACTGCACAGCAGCCGCCGGCAGCGACTCCGCCGGCCCCGCCCGTCGTACGGCCCACACCCCCGCCGGCGCAGGYGCCACAGCCCCCCGCACCCAAGCCCCAGCCGCCCGTCGCGCCGCCCGCGCCGCCCGCGCCGGTGCAGCCGGCCGGCTCGCACATACAGGTCATGGTCAATTTCGCCATGGCGCAGCGGGGCAAGCCCTACGCATGGGGCGGCAACGGACCCAACTCCTATGACTGCTCCGGACTGGTCCAGCAGGCGTTTGCCGCGGCCGGCGTCTCGGTCCCGCGCACGGGCACCGCACAGTTCTGGGCCGCCCCGCAGCGCGTGCCGCTGTCCCAGATGCGCTACGGCGACCTGCTGGTCTTTGATAGTGACGGCCACGGCAACTTTGGCCATATCGCCATCTACATCGGCAACGGCCAGGTGGTCCAGGCGCTGTATTACGGGACGCCGCTGGGCGTCACCCCGCTGGCCAACATGTCCGGCATGAACCTGTACCCGTACGCCGCCCGGTACTGAAAGCCGGCCGGGCGGCAGGCTCGAGCCCGGCGGAGTTAGGCCTGCAGCAGCGGCCCAAACGCGGAACGGTCGTCCTGGCGGGGATCCTCACGGTCCCGGACCACCATAACGGGGCCCTTGGCATGGTGGCGCACGCCGTCGGTGGTCGAGCCGAGCAACATCCCGGCAAAGCCGCCGCGGCCGCGGGTGCCCATGACCAGCAGCTGCGAGGTCTCCGAGGCTTTCACCAGAACTTCCACGGCCGAGCCCTCGACGAGACGCACCTCAATGGGCAACTTGGGGAAATGGTTGCGCAGCCAGGCCTCCCCCGCGTCCAGCTGGGTCTGGATCTCCGCAAACAAGGCCTCCCGGTCCACGGGCGCCGGCATCCACGCCAGCGATCCGGTGTAGGGCTGGACGGCACAGATGATCCGCAACCGCACTCCGGCCCGCTCGGCCTCCTCGGCCGCCACCAAGACCGCGTAGCGGGCCTGATCCGAGCCGTCAACGCCGACCGTGATCACCGCTTCGATCTCGCGCGGCGGTGCCGTGTCCGGTCCGGCCTCGCCCAGCCGCGCCGCGCAACTCAGCGGAACCGTGACGGTGGGGCACTTGGAGTGTGCCGGCAACGCCGAGCTGACACTGCCCAGCAACCGGCCGATGAAGCCGCCGCGGCCCCGGGAACCAAACACCAACAGCTCGGCGGTCTCACTCATTTCAAGGAGTACACCGGCGGCATCGCCGTTTTCCACCCGGGCGTCGACCTCCACCTCGAGGTGGGCCACCTTCGCGGCCGCCTCGCGCAGGACGGCCTCCGCGCCCTGCCGGATGACGTCGTCGTCCACGGTGGCGTAACCGCCGTCCAGTCCGGAGGCGGCGAAAATGGGGACCGTGTAGGCCGTCACCAGGTGCAGGGGCAACTTCCTCAGCTTTGCTTCGCGGGCGGCCCACACCAAGGCGCAGTTGCTTTGATCCGAGCCGTCAATGCCCACCACGATGCCGGTGGGCGCGGGGATGGGGTCGGGCTGGGCAACCGGGGAATTCTCCGTCGGATTGCTCATGCTGCACCTCCTGATATTCGTTTGCCGCATGGAGCGAAGACGTCAGCCCTCCCGCCCATTGCGACCTGTACCTGTGACTATTGTCTGTTCCCGATTGTGCGTCAAGTTGCACGCGCACGAACTTCCCCGCCGTGTTTTTGGCCGCCGCAACCGGGGCGCGGCGGGCCGCTTTTGGGGCGTTGGCGTTATCTCCAATCGAAGGACTTGGCGCGCCCCTACCAAGTACCGGAAAACCTCTGTATGGTTCAAAATGATGCCGATCTTAAAAGCGTGTTCCACGCCACATATTTGGGCTAACGGTTATAAATTGGAAACGGCCGGATTTTAGGCAGCACGGATTTTACAAACGCTGAATTTGATCATCACACGCTTGAGGCAACACGGATTTTTGTCAATATGGTGCAGCCAGCTCCCGGCGGCACCGCCCGTAGTTCTCCTACCGTTCGAGGAGGCTTTTTGCCATGACCCCCACGTCGACCCCTGCCCTGGTTGCGGGTCCGCACCCCACGGCCGCGGGCACGGAATCCACGACCACCATCGTGATCGGCTCCGGGTTCTCCGGCCTGGCGATGGCGGCGGAGCTGAATCGGCAAGGCATTCCGGCGATCGTGGTGGACAGCTTCCGGCCCCTCGGCACCAACGCACCGGGCCACGGTGCGCCCGCGCCGGCCACCGGCGGCATCAGCCTTGACGCCCTCAGCGAGCGCTCCGACATCCTGCGCTTGCTCGAGCACTACGCCCGCCGCCACGCGCTGGACATCCGCCCGGCCACGTGCGCCCTGGAACTGCGCCTGCACAGCCACCGGCCCCCCACGGAGCGTCAATGGACGGTGCGCACGGCCACCGGCACCCTGACCGCGCACAGCATTGTCTTCACCCGCGGGGCCTTGAACCAGCTGCGCCGCCTCCTGCGCAGCCTGGGCATCGGCAGCGGCCACGACCTCGCCGCGGCCATGCACGCCCTGGGCCTGTACCTGGTGGGCGTGGGCGAGCTGGTGACGCCGAGCACGCAGGAAATCCTGCACCAGGCCAAGCGGGCCGGCCAGTCGATCTCGGCCCGGGTGRCCCTGCGCGAAGGCGCGGCCCTCCCGGTCTAGCCTGCGGCCTAGTCGTCGAGTTTCAGCCGGCGCCGGGCCACCACCAGCAGGGCCGCGACCACCACCACGAGCACACCGATCAGCGCGAAGATGCTCCACGGCACGCCGCCGGTCACCGGTGCCTGCTCGGCCACCGGGATTTGGGTCTGCTGCAGGGATTGCACCGGCCCGGCCGCCGCGCCCGATCCCGACGCGGTGGTCGTGAACGCAAACTCGCCCTCCACCGGGTGGGTGTCGGAGGACACCAGCCGCCACTGCACCGTATACGTGCCGGCCGGCGCCCCGGGCTTGACCTGCTGCGTGGCCACGGCGTCCAGCACGCCGACCCTGCCCTCGGACCAGTTGGTGCCCGCCGCGTCCAGCACCTTGATCTCCGCGCCGATGGCGGCCGGAGTGTCGCTCATGGTGACCGTGACGTGCTCCGGCATGGTCGCCACCGTGGCGCCGTTCGCGGGGCTCGTGGAGACCTCGCTGTCGTGGGCCAGGGCTACGGAGGATCCGCCCGTCAGGGCCACCAGCACGACGGCGGCGCTCGCCAGGGCGCGCCACAAGACCCGGGCGCCGGTCGCCCGCGCCGCCGCGGCCCTGGTGCCGGCGGCAGCTCCCGGCGGTGTCATGTTCGTCTCATTAACGCGCGGGCGGGAGGGGCTGGTCACGGCGGTTGATCCTAACGTCGGAGAAAGCGGCACCCTCACCATAACGCGCAAAAATGGGAAGTTCCCCAATAAACCCGGCACCCCTGGCGGCGGGGGAACCACGGCGCGCCGGCGTCTGGCGCCGGGCTGGCACAAAGTAACGAACGTGACCGTTATCATGCCCCGGCCGCGGACACGCTATCATTTGCTCGAACCCCTTTCTTTTCCCATCACTTTCCCATCTGCCCCGGAGGGTCACCCTATGGCAACCAAGACGGCTGTTCGCATGTCTGCGGTCGATAAATATTTCATGATTACCGAGCGCGGATCGAACTATTCGCGCGAGATCCGCGGCGGCTTCGCCACCTTCTTCGCCATGAGCTACATCGTGGTGCTCAACCCGCTCATCCTCAACGTGGCCGACTCCGCCGGCAATCACCTGGGCCTGGAACGGGTCGCCGCGGCGACCGCGTTTGTGGCCGGCATCCTGACCATCCTGATGGGCGCCTGGGCCAAGCACCCGTTTGCGCTGGCGACCGGGCTGGGCGTGAACGCGTTTGTGGCCGTCACCGTGGTGGCGAACCCGGGGCTGACCTGGCCGGACATGATGGGCCTGGTCATGATTTCCGGCATCACCATGTTCATCCTGGTGCTCACCGGCTTCCGCACCGCCGTGTTCCGGGCCGTGCCGGAAGGGTTGAAGACCGCCATTGTGGTGGGCATTGGCCTTTTCATTGCGTTGATCGGGTTGGTCAACGCCGGCTTTGTGCGCCGCATCCCGGACGTGGCCGGCACCACGGTTCCGGTGGGGCTGGGTTTTGACGGCAAGCTCACCGGCTGGCCCACGCTGGTGTTCGTGCTGGGCCTGGTGCTCACGATCGTGCTGGTGGTGCGCAAGATCCGCGGCGCCATCCTGATCGGCATCATCGGCTCGACCATCTTGGCCAATGCCCTGGAAATGATCTTCCACATCGGTCCCTCCTTTGACGGCAAGACGTTCAACCCGGCCGGCTGGTCGCTGGTGTCCCCGGAGCTTTCCCAGTGGTCGCTGCCGGACCTGAGCCTGATCGGCCAGTTCAACCTGTTCGGAGCGTTCGTCCACCTGGGCGGGCTGGCGGCGGCGCTGCTGGCGTTTGTGATCTTGCTGAGCATCTTCTTTGACGCCATGGGCACCATGGTGGGCCTGGCCGGCGAGGCCGGCTCGCTGCGGGCGGACGGCACCATCCCCAACGTGGACCGCGTACTGCTGGTGGACGCGTTTGGTGCGATCGCCGGCGGTGGCGCGTCCACGTCGTCGAACCAGATCTACGTCGAATCCGGCGCCGGCATCGGCGAGGGTGCCCGCACCGGCCTGGCCTCCATTGTGACCGGGTTGCTGCTGCTGGTGGCGATGTTCGTCACCCCGCTGATCAAGCTGGTCCCGTTCGAGGCCGTGGCCCCCGCGCTGGTGGTGGTTGGTTTCATGATGGTCGCCCAGGTGGGCAAGATCGACTGGTCCGACTGGGGCATCGCCATCCCGGCGTTCCTGACGTTCACGCTTATGCCGTTCACGTACTCGATCGCCAACGGCCTGGGTGCCGGGTTCGTCGCCTATGTGTTCATCCGCCTGTTCCAGGGCCGGGCCAAGGAAATCCACCCGCTCATGTGGGCTGTGGCCGCCGCCTTCCTGCTGTTCTTCGGCATCGGCACCGTCGAGGAGTGGTTCGGGATCAAGTAGCCCCTGCATGAAGTGACCCGCAATAGATGTTGAAAAAACGCGAAAATCGTGATTTTTTCGACATGTATTGCGGGTCAGTCTTGTTTTGTGGCCGGCGGAGTCTGCGATGCCAGACGGCAGGGGCCCGGGCCGGCTGGCATTCCTGCCCGGTCTGGGGTTCTCTGGAATCATGGACTTCTCATTGCTTGCCGTGGACACCGCCCCTGCCGCCTGGACCGGGAGGAACGACGGCGAGGGCCCCGGGCACCGCCGCTGGTGGCAGGCCGTCTCCACCCCGGGCGGGGCGCTCGACGCCGCCGCCGTGGCGGCCCGCGAAAATGCGGCCTCGGCCGGGCCGGCCGCGCTGCTGGGTTTTTGCTCCGATGAGGGCGTGCGCCGCAACAAGGGCCGGGTGGGCGCCGTCGCCGCCCCGGCGGCCATCCGGGCCGCGCTGGCGTCGCTGGCCTTCCACGGCGAACGCCCCGTGCTGGACGTGGGCGACGTCGTGGTGGCCGGGGAGGCGCTGGAGGACGGCCAGGAACGTGCCGGCCGCGCACTGACCCGGCTGCTCGACGCCGGCCACCTCACCCTGATGGTCGGCGGCGGCCACGAAACCGCATTTGCCAGCTATCTTGGCGTGGCCGGGACCGCCGCCGTCGCCAACGGCGCCCGGCTGGGGGTGCTGAACCTGGACGCCCACTTTGACCTGCGCGACGCCCCGACGCCCAGCTCCGGCACGCCGTTCCTGCAGATGGCCCGCGCGGAAGCCGCCGCGGGGCGGGCACTGAATTACGCCGTCGTGGGCATCAGCGAACCCAACAACACGCGAACCCTGTTCGAGACCGCGCACGAACTCGACGTGAAATACCTGCTGGACGAGGACTGCACGGCGGAGCGGACGGCCGGATTTGTGGCCGCGTTCCTGGAAACCGTGGACGCGGTGTACCTGACGATTGACCTGGACGTGCTGCCGGCGTCAGTGGCGCCCGGGGTCAGCGCACCGGCGGCGTACGGGGTGCCGCTGGCAACCATAGCGGCCGTGTGCCGGCAGGTGGCCCTCAGCGGAAAGTTGTTCCACGCGGACGTTGCGGAGCTGAACCCGGAGTTTGACGTGGACAACCGCACGGCCAAGGTCGCCGCCCGCCTGATCGACACCCTGCTGCGCTAGGTGTACTGGGCCACGAGGTTGGTGACACTTTGGGGCTTGCAAAATAGGAGAACCTCCGGGCTTAGTGGAGTTGTCTAATTCCCGCACTTCCCGGAGGTTCTCATGTCCTACGCTAATGCACGATTGACTGTTCATGGCCGTGAATTACTCGTCGAGCGGATACTCGCCGGCCGGCCTGCCGCCCACGTGGCCAAGGAACTCGGGGTCTCACGCCAATGCGCCTACCGGTGGCTCCGCCGCTACCGCAGCGAAGGCAGCGCCGGGCTGCAAGACCGCTCCAGTCGACCGTTTCACACCCCGTCCAAAACCTCGGCGCAGCTCGAAGAAAAAGTGCTGCGGAGCCGGCGGGCGCTCCGGGCCGGACCGGCACGGATCGCCGCCGCGACCGGGGTGTCGGCACGGACCGTCTCCCGGATCCTGCGACGCCATGGAGTGCCACCCCGGCCCTGGTGTGATCCGCTCACCGGGAACCTGATCCGAGCCTCCCGCGCAACCGTGCGCCGCTACGAACGCGCACACCCGGGCGACCTCGTCCACATCGACGTGAAGAAACTCGGTCGCATTCCCGACGGCGGTGGCTGGCGGGCTCACGGACGCCGCGAGGCAGTCCGGGGCCGCGGCATCGGCTACGACTACGTCCATGCCGTCATTGATGACCACAGCCGCCTGGCCTACGCCGAGATCCACGCCGACGAGAAAGGCACCACCGCCGCCGGCGTCCTGCGACGGGCCGCGGCTTTCTTCGCGACCCAGGGAATTGCCCGCATCGAACGCGTCCTTTCCGACAACGCCTTCGCCTACCGGAACTCAGCGGTCTTCAAACAGGCTGTTGCCGACATCGGGGCCGAACAACGCTTCATCAAACCCCACTGCCCCTGGACCAACGGCAAAGTCGAACGCCTCAACCGGACCCTCCAAACAGAATGGGCCTACCGCCAAATATTCACCAGCAACACCGAAAGAGCCGCAGCCCTTGCACCCTGGCTCCACTACTACAACAATGAACGCATCCACACCGGCATCGGAACAACTCCCATCAACCGGGTGTCACCAACCTAATGGCCGAGTACAGCTAGGGCGCTCCCGGCGCCGCCGCCAGGGCGGCGTCGTCAATCTCCTCCCCGCCGCGGAACTGCGTGCTGTACAGCGTGAAATAGGCGCCCCTGCGGGCCAACAGCTCATCGTGCGTGCCGTGCTCGACGATGTCCCCGTCCTCCATGACCAAGATGGTGTGGGCGTCGCGGATGGTGGAGAGCCGGTGCGCGATGACAAAGGAGGTCCGGTCGGTGCGCAGCGCGGCCATCGCGTGCTGGACCAGCAGCTCCGTGCGCGTGTCCACGGACGACGTTGCCTCGTCCAGGATCAGCAGCGACGGGTTCGCGATGAACGCGCGGGCGATGGTGATCAGCTGCCGTTCACCGGTGGAGACCGTGCCGCCGTCGGCATCAATGACCGTGTCATAGCCGTCGGGGAGCTGGCGGACGAACCGGTCCACCATGGTGGCCTCCGCGGCGGCGATGATCTCCTGGTCGGTGGCATCGAGGCGGCCGTAGCGGATGTTCTCGCGGATGGTGCCCTCAAACAGCCACGCATCCTGGAGCACCATGCCCACCTGGGAGCGTACCTGTTCGCGCGAGAGCGTGCGGGTATCCACCCCGTCGAGCAGGATCCGCCCCCCGGTGAGCTCGTAAAACCGCATGACCAGGTTAACCAGGGTGGTCTTGCCGGCGCCGGTGGGTCCCACGATCGCCACCGTCTGCCCCGGCTCCACGGTGAAGGACACGTCCCGGATCAGCGGGGCGTCGTCCGAGTAGCGGAAGGCGACGTGGTCAAAACGGACCTGGCCGTCGGCCTGCCCGGGCAGTTCCACCGACTCCTCCTCGGCTTCCTGCTCCGGCGCGTCGAGGATCTCAAAGGTCCGCTCGGCCGAGGCCACGCCGGACTGAATCATGTTGGCGATGCCGGCCATCTGCCCGATTGGCTGGGAGAACTCGCGCGAGTACTGGATGAACGCCGTCGCATCCCCCAGGGTCATGCCGCCCGTGGCCACCCGCAGGCCGCCCACGACGGCCACCAGCGCGTAGGAGAGGTAGGAGACGAACTGCATGGCCGGCATGATCATGCCGGAGACGAATTGGGCGCCGAAGGAGGCCTTGAACAGACGCTCGTTGCGTTCGTCAAACTCGGCCAGCATCTCCGTGTCCCGCCCGTAGGCGCGGACCAGTTCCAGCCCCGAGAACGTCTCCTCCACGTGCCCGTTCAGGGAGCCCGTGTGTTTCCACTGGGCGGCGAACAGTTTTTGCGAGCGGGCGCCGATCACACCGGCAATGACGGCGGAGAGGGGCAGGGCGATCAAGGCGATCAGGGCCAGCTGCCAGGAGACGATGAACATCATGATGCCGATGCCGATGACCGTCAGGGCGGACTGGACGAGCTGGGAAAAGGCCTGCTGCAGCGCCGCCTGGATGTTGTCGACGTCATTGGTGACCCGGGACATGAGGTCCCCGCGCTGGCGGGTGTCGAAATAGCCCAGGGGCAGGCGGTTGAGCTTGCGCTCGATGTCCTCGCGCAGGCGGAACACGACCCGCATGACGAGGGCGTTGAGCAGGTAGCCCTGCAGCCACATGAGCACGGACGCCACCATGTACAAGGAGAGCACAATGACGATCAGCCGGCTGAGCTCGATGAAGTCGATGCCCTGCCCGGGGATGACGCCGGCCTTGGCCAGCATGTCCGCGAACTGCCCGTTGCCGGCGGCCCGCGCCTGCGCAATGACTGCCTCCCGGGGAACACCGGCCGGCATTTGCGCGCCGATCACGCCGTTGAAGATGACGTCCATCGCGGCACCGAGGATCTTCGGGGCGATGACCGTGAGCACCACCGAGGCCGCCACCAGGGCCACCACCAGGGAGAACGTGACGCGCTCGGGGCGCAGCAGGCCGACGAGCCGCTTGACCGAGGGCCAAAAGTGCTCGGCCTTCTTCGCCGGGGTGCCCCCGAACATGTCGCCGTCGGCCTCCGTGGGCCGGTACTCGGCCTCCGTCTCCTCGAGGCCGTCCGGGTCCGCGGCCGCGGCGTGGTCCTTCTCGCGCTGGGCCATCAGGCAACCCCTTCAATGCTTAGCTGTGACTCGACGATTTCCCGGTAGGTCCCATTGTGCCGGAGCAGCTCGTCGTGGGTGCCGGAACCAACCACTTCCCCGTTGTCCAGCACGATGATGTGGTCGGCCTCCCGGATCGTGGAGACGCGCTGGGCGACGATGATGACCGTGGCGCCGCCGGTGGCGGCGTGCAGGGATTCGCGCAGGTTCTGGTCAGTGGTGACGTCCAGGGCGGAAAAGGAGTCGTCGAAGAGGAAGATCCGGGGCCGGGCCGCCAGGGCGCGGGCAATGCAGAGCCGTTGGCGCTGGCCGCCGGAGACATTGGTGCCGCCCTGGGCGATGGGGGCATCGAGCTGCTTGGGCTTGTCGGCGACAAAGTCCCTGGCCTGGGCCACGCGCAGGGCCTCCCACAGCTCGTCGTCATCGGCTCCGGGACGGCCAAACTTCAGGTTGGAGGCGATGGTTCCGGAGAACAGGTACGGTTTTTGCGGCACGAGTCCGACCAGCTCGGCCATTTGCCGTCGGCTGAGCTCGCTGACGTCGACGTCACCGATGCGCACCGTGCCGGCCTGCGGGTCGAAGAGGCGGGGGATGAGGTTCAGCAGCGTGGACTTGCCCGCCCCCGTGGACCCGACGATGGCCGTGGTCTTGCCCGCCAGGGCGGTGAAGCTGACGTTGTTCAGCACGGGGCGCTCGGCACCCGGGTAGCCGAAGGTGACGCCGGAAAATTCGACGGCGTGGCCGGCCGGCAGCTCCCTGTCCCCGGGCACGGCCATGCTGGGTTCGGCCGCCAGGACGTCGTCGAGGCGTTCGGCCGAGATGGCCGCCCGGGGGATCATCATCACCATGAAGACACCCATCATGACGGCCACCAGGATCTGCAGCAGGTACTGCAGGAAGGCCGTCAGCGAGCCCACCTGCATCTGGCCGGCATCCACGCGCTGGCCGCCAAACCACAGCACCGCCGCGGTGGCCAGGTGCAGGATCATCATGATGACCGGGAACATGAGCACAAACAGGTTGCCCACCTTGACGGAAACGCGCGTCAGGGACAGGTTCGCCTCCCGGTAGCGCTCCGCTTCAAACGTTTCCCGCACGAAGGCCCGAATCACCCGGATGCCGGTGATTTGTTCGCGCAGCACGCCGTTGACGTCGTCGATGCGGTCCTGCATCTGGCGGAACAGCGGCAACAGCTTGACCACCAGGAATCCGACCACCGCGAACAGCAGCGGCACGGACACCCACAGCAGCCAGGACAGCCCAATGTCCTCGCGCAGTGCCATGATGATCCCGCCAATGCACATGATGGGTGTGGAGACCATGAAGTTCAGGGCCATCAGCACCAGCATCTGCACCTGCTGGACGTCATTGGTGTTGCGGGTGATCAGCGTGGCCGTGCCGAAGCGGCTCAGGTCCAGGGCGCCCAGGGCGTTGACCCGGTAGTACACCTCGCGCCGCAGGTCGCGCCCGATCGCCATGGCCGTGCGGGCGCCGAAATAAATGCCGCCAATCGCCGTGGCCACCTGGACGAGGCAGACCACCACCATGGTCACCCCGGTGGACCAGATGAAGTCGGTGTCCCCCTTCGCAATGCCCAGGTCGATGATCTGTGCGTTGAGGCTGGGCAGGTACAGGGCGGCGATGGTGGAGATCAGCTGCAACACCAGCACTGCGGCAATCCAGGCCCAGTAGGGCCGTGCATGGTGGAATGCCAGTCGAACGAGTTTCACAGAGCTGTCCAATTCGAATACATGTTTGGTAATGGGGGGACTCGAACATTAAACACTCCCGGCACCGAAGTGGCAAATGTCACAGCGGTCCGGCGCGCCCGCGGGGGCGTCAGTGCAACGGGCCCGTGGCCGACTCGGCGGCGGCGCGGATGGCCCCGGAACCCACCAGCCGGTCGGCCTCCTCGAGCTCGGGCGAGAGGAAGCGGTCGCTGCCCGGGCCCTGGACCGTGGCCCGCAGCACCCCCAGCACGGCCGCGCCGGCCGGGCCGGGGACCAGTGCGCCGTCGGACATGGACGACCGCATGTCGATGGCGCGGGTGGCGGTGACCAGCTCGATGGCCAGCACGCGGCGCAGGTTCTCCACGGAACGGCGCAGCTTGCGGGCGGCGTGCCAGCCCATGGACACGTGGTCCTCCTGCATGGCGGAGCTGGGGATGGAATCCACGGAGGCGGGGACGGCCAGGCGCTTGGAGTCGGAGACCAGCCCGGCCTGCGTGTACTGGGCGATCATGAGTCCGGAGTCGACGCCGGGATCGCCGGCCAGGAAGGCGGGCAGGCCGTGCGAGCGGGCGGGGTCCAGCATGCGGTCCGTGCGGCGTTCGGCGATGGAGGCCACGTCCGCGGCCACGATGGCCAGGAAGTCCAGCACGTAGGCCACCGGGGCGCCGTGGAAGTTGCCGTTGGAGCTGACCCGGCCGTCGGGGAGCACCACCGGGTTGTCGATGGTGGCGGCGAGCTCGCGCGTGGCCACCATGAGGGCGTGGTCCACGGTGTCGCGGGCGGCACCGGCCACCTGCGGGGCGCAGCGCAGCGAGTACGCGTCCTGGACACGGTTGTCCCCCACGCGGTGCGAGGCCACGATGGGGGAATGGGCGAGCACGCGCAGCATGTTCTCCGCGCTGAGCGCCTGGCCGGGGTGCGGGCGAAGCGCCATGTGCAGCTCGGGCACGAACACTTGGTCGGTGCCCAGCAGCGCCTCGACGCTGAGCGCGGCGGTGATGTCCGCCGTCGTCAGCAGCAGGCGCAGGTCCGCGATGGCCATGAGCAGCATGCCAAGCATGCCGTCGGTGCCGTTGACGAGCGCCAGGCCTTCCTTTTCGGCGAGCTCAACGGGGGCGATGCCGGCCTCGGCGAGAAGTTCGGCGACGGGGCGGCCCGTGCCACCGAAGAGGGTGCCGTCGGGCCCGGTCGCCTCGCCCTCGCCCATGAGCACCAGGGCGCAGTGGGACAGCGGGGCGAGGTCCCCGGAACAGCCCAGCGAGCCGAACTCGCGAACGACGGGCGTGATGCCGGCGTTGAGCACGTCCACCATGGTTTGGACGACGACGGGGCGGACGCCGGTGCGCCCGGAGGCCAGCGTCTTGGCGCGCAGGAACATCAGCGCCCGCACCACCTCGCGCTCCACGGCCGGGCCCATGCCGGCGGAATGCGAACGGATGAGCGACTTTTGCAGCTGGGTGCGCATTTCCTCGGGGATATGGCGGTTGGCGAGGGCGCCGAAGCCAGTGGAGATGCCGTACGCGGGCGTCTGGGAATGCGCCAGCTCGTCGATGTGCGCACGGACGCGGGCGACGTCGGCCAGCGCCTGGGCGCTGATGCTCACCTTGGCGTTGTGGCGGGCGACGGCGATGACGTCCTCGGGGGTGACGCCGGAGGAGGAGAGAACGACGGTGGTCAGGGTGGTTTCAAGCGAGGTGGAAGGCATAGTTCCAACTAAACCCTTTTGCGGCGCCGCTGTCTGCCCCTGCGGCCCGGGTGCTGTCCGGCATTCCAGACCGGTCTGTTCCCGGTGCGCTTATGCGCTCCGGCGCCCGTAAATGCGCGTGGACAGCTCGGCGGCCACCTTGGTGACGCGTTCGGCCAGTTCGGGCCACTGTGCGACGGGCACCTTGTCCTCCAGAAAGGTCACGGCCACGGCGGCCACGGGCCAGCCCAGGTGGTCGGTCACGGCGGCCGCCACGGAGCCGAAGCCGTCCGTGATTTCGCCGTGCTCGGTGGAGTAGCCGCGCTGGCGCACCTGATCCAGGTGCGCCGACAGGGCGGAGTACTTGCCGATCGGGTCCGGCACCTCGGTGCGCGAGCTGAACGCCGCCGCGTTGGGGTACAGGGCCCGGACCTGGGACTTGGGCAGGGCGGCCAGGATGGCCCGCCCACTGGCGGTGAGGTGGCTGGGCAGCCGGACGCCGACGTCGGTCACCAGCGACGGCCGATGCTTGGCCCGCTCCTCCACGATATACAGGACGTCCCGCCCGTGGAGCACGGCCAGGTGGGCGCTCTCACCGATCCGGTCAACCAGCGCCGCGAGCAGCGGCCGGCCCAGGCGCGACAGCGGCTCCTGCCGCGAGTAGGCGCTACTGAGTTCAAAGGCGGCAATGCCCAGCCCGTACCGCTGTTCCTCCTGCAGGTGCATGACAAAACCGCTCTGCTCCATGACGCCCAGCAGGTGGTAGACGCTGGAGCGGGGCAGCCCCAGGGTGGTGGCGATCGTGGAGGCGGCCAGCGGTCCGCGCTTGGCGGAGAGGAGCTTCAAGATGCGCAGGGTATTGTCCGCCGCGGGAACCTTTGACTGCGTCCTTGCTGTGCTCGCCATGGTTCCAATATACCGGGGTCTGAAACCCCGGACACCGCCTTGCCAACTGCCCCGCAATAGATGTCGAAAATCCGTGAATTCGCGGGGATTTTCGACATCTTTTGCGGGTCAGTTCAGGGGTGCGGCGCGGCGTCAGAGTGCGGAACGGTGTCGGTGAGCGGCAGGGCGCTCTGGCCGAATTGGCGGACCCTGGCGTCGTTCCACAACTGTGCCGGCATGGCCCCGCCCAGCAGCGCCCGAGGCAGGCCGGCGCCGGTGCCCAGGGGTGCGTCGCTGCCGGCGATGATGATGTTGCCGGACCTGCGGCCCTTGAGCATGGGCGGGTCGGCGATGATGGCCGTGTGGGTGAAGGCCGCGGCGATCGTGGCGGCCTCGCGCCGGGCCGTGGCCAGCGCCGGGGAGTCGCCGCAGTTCACCACGTAGACGCCGTCGGGGACAAGGACCTTGCGGGCGGCCGCGGTGAACTCGGCGGTGGTCAGCGCGTGGGGGGTGACGGCGCCGGCAAAGACGTCCCGGATGATCAGGTCCCGGCTGGACTCGCTCAGGGTTTCCGTGACCTGGCGGGCCTCCCCGACCCGGATCTTCAGCAACGGGGCCCGCGGCAGGTCAAACCAGTCGCGCACGTAGGCGGCCAGCTTGCCGTCGATCTCCACCACCACATTGCGTGAATGGGGGAAAGCGGCCACGAGGTAGCGGGGCATGGCGCAGGCGGCGCCGCCGAGGCTGAGCGTGCGCAGCTTCTCGGCGGCGGGCCAGCGGTCCTGGACCAGCGCCATGATCCAGCGCATGTACTCAAAGTCCAGCCGCAGCGGATCGGCCAGGTCCACATGTGAGCTCTGCACGCCGTTGAGCATGAGCAGCCAGCCGTTGGGATTCTCGCCGTCGGGGATGAGTTCGGCCGTGCCGGTGTCGGTCCGGTAGGTGCCGGCGGCCGGTCCGACGCCGGCGACGGCCGGCTCCGCGTTTTTGGGGGTGCGCCGGCGGCCCATCAGGAAACCTCGCCCGGGCGGACCATGCGGACGATCGGCAGCCGGTACCAGTCCTCGTCCATTAATTTCCGCGTCCCGTCCGGCACAAAGCCGTTCCTGGCGTAGAAGGCATGGGCGCGCGGGTTGTCTTCGAGCACCCACAGGTACGCGGCCCGCCGGCCGATGACCGCATCGAGTAGGAGTTGCCCCACCCCGCTGCCGTGCACGCGTTCGATGGTGTAGATCATGTTTAGTTCCAGCTCGGCGGGCGCATCCGCGTCCTGGGCGGGGCCCGCGGCGGCCAGTCCTATCAGCCCGGAGGCGTCGTACGTCACGGTGGGAACATGGCCGGCGGACACGGCCCGGCGGAAGCCTTCAACCCGTTCCGGGAGGGTTTCGCGGCGCCGGGCGAAGAACTCCGGCGGCAGGTGCCGCCCGTAGGCCTCCTCGTGGCAGCGCAGGTGCAACCGGGTCACAGCCTCGGCGTCGTCCAGGGTCGCCGGTCGCAGTGAAATAGTCACCCAATCAGCGTATCCCAGCGCCGGCGGCGGAGACTTCGCCTAGGTGACGATCGCGATCGCGAATCCGTCCCAGCCCTTGGTGCCGGCCGTCTGGATGGCGGTGGCGTCCAGGCGCGGGCTGCTCCCGATGAAGTCAAGGGCGGCCCGGATGCCGGCCGCATCGGGGTCCTCGCCCGGGTCCAGGATGGCGCCCTCCCAGACGACGTTGTCCATGACGATCACGCTGCCCGGGCGGGTCAATTTCAACGCCCACTGCACATAGTTGACGTCGTTGCCCTTGTCCGCGTCGATGAACACGAAGTCATACGGGTCCCCGCCCGCCAGCGTGGGCAGGGTTTGAAGTGCCGGGCCGACGCGGATTTCAACCTTGGCCCCGAAGCCGGCGGCGTCGATGTTTTTCCGGGCGACGGCGGCGTGTTCGGGAAGGAATTCGCAGGTGGTGACGTGTCCGTCCTCGGGAATGCCGCGGGCCAGCCAGATGGTGCTGAACCCGGCCAGGGTGCCGATTTCCAGCACGCGCCGGGCGCCCTGGATGCGGGCCAGCAGCATTAGCAGCTTCCCGGCGGTGGGCGCCACCTCGATGCGGGGCATGCCGGCGGCGTCGGTGCTGGAAATCACCGCATCCATGCCTGCGCCGCCGCGCACCAAGGTGGTGGAGAGGTACTCTTCAACGTCCGCCCAGCCGGGCTGGTTCACGTGTTCGACCATGGTCCCAGCGTAGGCCCGCCCGCGCATGTCGGACCAGCCCCGGTTCAACGTCGGTTAGTCCGGCAGGGACCCCAGTGCGGCTTCGAGCCGGTCGGTCTTGCCGCTGAGTTCGCCCGTGTGGCCGGGGCGGATGTCCGCCTTCAGCACCAGGGACACGCGCGAGCCGTACCGCCCGGCGGCCTCCGTGGCGCGCTTGACCACGTCCATGACCTCATCCCAGTCGCCCTCGAGCTCCGTAAACATCGAGCTTGTCCGGTTGGGCAATCCCGACTCGCGGACCACGCGCACGGCCGCGGCCACGGCGGTGTGCACGGAGGCATCGTCGCCCGTTCCGGCAGGCTCGCCCGTCGGGGTGCCGCTGGGCGCCACTGAAAAAGCCACAATCATGGAATGCTCCTCAAAGTTGGTCCAGCCTCCATTATTGCCCCCGGCCCGGCCGCCGGGCTCAGGGCCAGCCCAGCAGCCGCAGTCCGGCCGCGGCGGCCGCGCCCACAATGACCACCACCAGGAACGGCGCCTTCAGCCACAGCGCGATCCCCGCCGCCGCCAGCGCGCCGATCCGCGCGTCGAGCACGACGGCGTTCCCGCTGGCCGCCGCGTTGACCACCGTCAGCGACGCCAGCAATCCAATGGTCAGCGTCCCGGCGACGCGTGACATCCGCGGGTTCGCCAGCACCTTGGCCGGAACCAGGTAGCCGAGCAGCTTCGTGGCGTAGGCCAGTATCACGGCCACGATCAGCCAAAACCACAGGCTCATGCCCGCTCCCCCTGGTGGGCGGCGTGCAGATGGTGCGTGCCGGCGTCGTGCGGGTACGGCTCGACGTCCGGCTCCAGGCCATCCCTGTCATGGTCGGAAGCATGGCCGCGGGCATGGCCGGGAGGGGTGCCGCGCCGGAACCAGCCGATCAGCCCGGCCGCCACCGCGGCGACCAGGATGGGCACGCCCGGGGGCACAAAGGGGACGGCGAGCAGGGTCACCACCGCGCAGACCGCGGCGATCGCGGCGGGCTGGAACGCCTTGATCCGCGGCCACAACAGGCCCAGGAAGGCGGCGACGGCGGCCCCGTCCAGGCCCCACTGCCGGGGGTCGCCCAGGGCGTCGCCAAGGAACGCGCCGGCCGCCGTAAAGAGGTTCCAGAGCAGGTAGATGCCCGCGCCGGCCACCCAAAAACCGCGCTTTTGCTCGTCCGGATCCTTCTGGCCCGTGGCGGTGGCGGTGGATTCGTCGATGGTGAGCTGGGCGGCCGCGAACCGGCGCCAGCCGGTGGGCCGCAGCAAGGCGTTCAGCTGCATGCCGTACACGCCGTTGCGGATGCCCAGCAGGGCCGAGGCGCTCATGGCGGCCACGCCCGTGCCGCCGCCGGCCACCACGCCGATGAAGGCGAATTGGGAACCGCCGCTAAACAGCAGCAGGCTCAGCGCCATGGTCTGCCAGAACGACAGCCCGGAGGCCACCGACAGCGCCCCGAAGGACACGCCGTACAGCCCGGTGGCGATGGCGATCGACGCGCCGATCCTGGCCGCGGGGGACTGGGTAAGTTTCATGCCCGGCGGGTGCTCCGGGCGGGGACGGTGTTCAGCCTCATGTCCCCATGTTTTCACGTTCCGCGTCCGGCCGCGGTCACCCGCCCCCCGGCCGGACGCCGGCAACGCCCACGCCGTCGGCTGTACCGTCGGCGGCGCCGTTGGCGGCACCGTTGGCGGCACCGTTGGCGGCACCGTTGGCGGCCAGGCTCAAGGCTTCCGTGCCATGCAGGGCATCCGCGGCCCGCACCAGGGCCAGGTGCGAGAAGGCCTGCGGGAAGTTCCCGGCCATCCGGCCCAGGCCGGTGTCGTATTCCTCGCTGAGCAGCCCCACCTCGTTGGCGAATCCCACCAGGGTGTCCATCAGGGCCACCGCCTCCGGTCGCCGCCCGGTGTGGGCGTACTGCTCCACAAGCCAGAAGGAGCAGGCCAGGAAGGGGTGCTCGCCCGGTGCCAGCCCGTCCAGCCCGGACGATGTCTGGTAGCGCAGGAGCAGGCCCCGCTCATCCACAAGCTCCTGCTCCAGGGCGGCGACGGTGCCGAGCATGCACGGATCGTTGTAGCCGACAAAACCCACCTGCGGGATCACGAGCAGGGACGCATCCGTGGCCGTGCCGCCATAGGTCTGCGTAAAGGTGTTGAGCTCCCGGTTGAACCCGTGCTCGAAGATCTCCGCGCGCATCTGCCCGCGCAGCTTTTCCCAGCGTTCCACCGGTCCCTTCAGGCCGTGGTCCCGGACGGCCCGGACGCCGCAATCGAATGCCGCCCACATCAACACCCGGGAGTGCGTGAAGTATTTCAGCTCCCCGCGCATCTCCCAAATGCCGTGGTCCTTGTCCGCCACGTGGCGTTCGACAAACTCCAGCATGGCCTTTTGCAGCGGCCAGGAGAAGTGGTCTTCGGTTCCGCCGGCGAGGCGCAGCTTTTCCAGGGCCACCAGCACCTCGCCCACGACGTCGGCCTGGTACTGGCCCACCGCCCCGTTGCCGACCCGCACCGGCGACGCACCGCCGTAGCCGGGCAGGTGGTCCAGTTCGAATTCGGGCAGTTCGCGCTCGCCGCCCACCCCGTACATGATCTGCAGGTCTTCCGGGTCCCCCGCCACGGCCCGCAGCAGCCAGTTGCGCCATTGCAGGGCCTCGTCTTCGTAGCCGTGGGTCAGCATGGACTCCAGGGTCAGCGCGGCGTCCCGCAGCCAGCAATACCGGTAGTCCCAGTTGCGGGGTCCGCCAAAATCCTCCGGCAGGGACGTGGTGGGCGCCGCCACGATCCCCCCGGTGTCCTCATTCGTCAGGGCGCGCAGCACCAGCAGCGAGCGCTCCACCATGGGCGTGTACTTTCCGTCCGGGCTGCAGTTTGCCGCCCAGTGGTTCCAGTACGTGAGCGTGTCGGCCTGTGCGGCGTCGAGGTCGATGTCCGCCGGCAGGGGCCGGTGCGCCGGGTACCAGATGAGTTCCTGGTCCACCCGTTCCCCGGCCCGGACGGTGAAGCTGCCGCCGTGTTTATGGTCGACGGCGCGGGGCAGCTCATCGCCGCGCAGCAGCAGGGCGTCGGGCCCGGCCACGGCCAGGATGGCCATACGGCCGGAGACCTGTCGCACCCGACGCACCCAGGGCAGCACCTTGCCGTATCCGGGGCGCATGGTGATCTCCTGCTTGAATTCGACGCTCCCGGAGACGCCCTCGATGCGACGGACAACGGAGGCCCGCCGATCCCCGATGGGCATGAATTCGGTGACGCGCGCCGATCCCGTGGCGCTTTCCCACATGGTTTCGAGCACAAAGCTCCGCTCCACGTAGGCGCGCCGGGTGACTGCGGCGCCGGGACCGGCCGGGGCCATGAGCCAGCGGCCGTGGGCCGCCGTGCCCAGCAGCGCGGCGAACATCGACGCGGAGTCAAAGCGCGGGAAGCACAGCCAGTCGATGCTGCCGTCCCGGGCAATCAGCGCCCCGGTGTGGAGATCGGACAGCAAAGCATAGTCTTCGATGCGTGATGCCATGCCTCCATGCAATCACATGCCGTCACCGCAGGGAGAGGATGCGGCGAATTTCCGCCGGCCGGTTGGTGGTCACCTCGGCGACGCCGGCCGCACGGCACAGCGCCAGGTCCGCGTCCGTGTCCACCGTCCAGACCCGCATCTTCCGCCCGGCGGCCAGCCACCGGGCCGCGTTTTCCGGGTTCGCGCGCAGGTAGTCGACGCCGAGCCCCGCAAGGTTCGCGACGCCGTCGTCCAGCATTGCCTCGCCGTCGGCCATGGCCCGGCGCAGCAGAAACGCGACGGTGTGCCCGGCGACGGTGCCAAGGTCCAGTTCCTCGCGCACCTCCTGCACCTCCACGTCCTCCAGCAACTGGCACAGGTGCTCCGGTGCCAGCTGCCCGGCCAGGTACCCGATGGCCTCGGGATGAAAGCTCATGAAGGAAACGGTGAGGTTCCCGGCCGTGGAGGACGCCGGCGACCACCCCCGCGCCCGCAGCCGGTCCAGCGCGGCATCCACCGGGCTGGGGTTGAACGCGGCGCCAAACTTGAACTCGACGGCCAGCCCGAGCGGCCGGCCGGCGTCAAAGCCGATGTCCAGCAGCTCATCCAGGGTGAGCAGCTGCTCCGGCACGCCGCCGAATTCCGGCGGGATCCCCACGCCCTTCCAGGAACAAAAATCCAGCTCCCGCAGCTGGTCCAGGGTGTGCTCCGCCACCGGGCCGGAGCCGTCCGAGGTACGGTCGACGTCGTCGTCGTGGATCAGCACCAGGGCCCCGTCGGCGGTGAGGTGGAGGTCGCACTCCAGCCCGTCGGCGCCGTCGGCCAGTGCCTGGCGATAGGCGGCCCGGGTGTGCTCGGCAAACCGCTCGCTGGAACCCCGGTGGGCGTAGATCTGCACTGTCATGGCACCACGCTACGCTTGCTTCATGGCTTACCCGCAACAGTCCGGCCCGGCCGGTTCCACCCGCACCCCGCAAGCCGCCGCGGGCGGAAGCGGCGTGTCCGCGGCGGACCGCGAAAAAGCCGCGGCGCTGCGCCGGATGAAGAACATCGCACTCGGTTTGCTGGTGGCCATGGCCGTCATTTTCGCCTTTGCGTTTGCCTTCGCCGGGCGGTACCCGTGGCTGGACTATGTCCGGGCCGCGGCCGAGGGCGGCATGGTGGGCGCACTGGCCGACTGGTTTGCCGTGACCGCCCTGTTCAAGTACCCGATGGGCATCAAGATCCCGCACACGGCCATCATCCCGAACCGCAAGGACGCCATCGGGGCCAGCCTGGGTGAGTTCGTGGAGACCAACTTCCTCTCCGAGACCGTGGTGCGCGACAAATTGGCCAGTACGCAGATCGCGCAAAAGGCGGGGGCCTGGCTGGCCAAGCCCGCCAGCGCCCGGCGCGTGGCCACGGAGGGGGCCGCCGTCATGCGCGGGGCCATGACGGTGTTGAAGGACGACGACGTCCGGGACGTGATCGAGTCCATGGTGCGCAAGCATGTGCTGGAGCCGCCCTGGGGTCCGCCGATCGGCAGGATGGTTGGGCGCATCCTGGCCGACGGCCACCACCACGCCTTGGTGGACCTGCTGGTGGACCGTTCCACCGCCTGGATTGCGGCCAACCGCGACACCATCACCGGGCTGGTCTCCGACCGCTCGCCCAGCTGGGTGCCCCAGTTCGTGGACGGGCTGGTGGGCGAGAAGATCTACACGGAGTTTTACAAGTTTGCCCGGGCCGTCCAGGACGATCCCCACCACCAGGTGCGCCGGCAGCTGGACTACTACCTGCTGGATCTGGCCCAGGAGCTCCAGCACGACCCCGCCATGATCGCCCGCGCCGAGGCCATCAAGGCGCAGGTGCTCGACGACCCGCAGGTCCGCGACCTGGCCGCCCGCACCTGGGAGACCGCCAAGAGGGCCCTGTTCACCGCCGTCGACGATCCGGACAGCGAACTTCGGCGCAAGTTCACCGCCGCGGTGCAGGAATTTGGCACCCGCCTGGCCACCGACGACGAACTGGCCGGCAAGGCCAATGCGTGGATCGGCGACGCCGCCGCCTACCTGGTGCGCACGTACCGGCACGAGATCGCCTCCATCATCACGGAGACCGTGGAACGCTGGGACGCCGTGGAAACCAGCCAGAAGATCGAGCTCCAGGTGGGCAAGGACCTGCAGTTCATCCGCATCAACGGCACCGTGGTGGGCGCCCTCGCCGGCCTGGCCATCTTTGCCGTCGCCACGTTCGTCTTCCACTAGCCACACACACAATCTGACCCGCAATAGATGTCGAAAAATGGCGAAATTTCGCCATTTTTCGACATCTATTGCGGGTCAGTTGCCCGGGGCGGGGCGGGTCAGTTGCCCGGGGCGGGGCGGGTCAGGGGCCCGGGCGGGGCGGGGGCCGGCGTCCCGCGTCGAGCTCGGCCAGCAGCTCGGGGGGAATCACCAGGGGGGCCGGGCCGAAGGCGCGGTGGGTTGAGGCGATCACGGCGCGGCCCATTAGGACGTTGCCCACCCCGCCCACGGCCGCGCCCACTCCGAACGGCAGTGCCCGGCCCACCGCGGAGGCGCTGCCCGTGATGGCCAGCTTCTTGAGAAAACGCTTTTGCAGGGACGCACCGATGCTTTTGACGGCGGTGATGGGCATGCTCTTGCCGGCCGTCTTGCCCCACGCCTGCATGGGCGTCTTGCCCTTCCCGAGGGCGTGGCCGGTCAGCCCGGCCAGCATGGCGGTGCCTTCGTCCCCGAGCATGATGGCCATGACGGTCAGGCGGGCCCGCTCGGGGTCGGCCAGCCGGACGCCGTGGAGTTCGGCCACGGACTGCGCATACAGGGCCGTCGCCTCGAGGAAGACAACCGTGGCCACGGCCGAGATCGACAGGGCCGCCAGCGTGCCGATGCCGGGGATGATGGCGGTTGCGCCGATGGCCGCACCGCCGCCGCCCACGCCGTTGAGGAAGTCCCGTTCCAGGCGCCGGCTCAGCTCACCGGCCGTGGCGCCGGGGTGCCTTTTTCGCAGCCGGCGCAGATTCGCCAACACCAGCGGGCGCTGCACCTCAACGGCCTTGAGCAGCATGTTGTGCACGGCCGGCTTGGGCCTGCCCCGTTCGTCAAAGGCGGCCGCGGCGGCCAGTTCGACGGCGGGATTCGGCTTCCGGGACCGGGCGAATCCGCCCCGTCCCCCGGCATCCCCCGAACGTTCCACTTTCCTGCGTGCCATGCATTCCCCTGACGTTTGATTGAGTACTAGGGTACCCGCCGGCGCGCCGGGCCACGGGAGTCCGGATCAGGGGCGGGGCGCGAACGAGCCCGGCACGTGGCCGGTGAGGAACGACGCCACGTCGCCGAGTTCATCGGCGCGGATGTTGTGCCCGAGCCCGTCGTACCTGGCCTCGGTCAGCTCCGTGTTGGCGGCCAGCCAGCCGGCCGTAAACGCCGTGGCCTCCCGGTTGATCACCAGGTCGGCGGTGTCGCGCGCCCAGTAGAACGGGATGCGCGTAGCCAACGGCTCCATCGCCTCCAGCAGCTCATTGTGGAGCACAAAGCCGGACAGCCCGGTCCCCGCCGCAAAGGCGTCCGGGCGCAGGCGCAGCAGCGTGGTGGCCATCGCCATGCCTTGGGAGAAGCCAAGCAGGGAGACGCTGCTGAAGTTGTAGCGGGCGGTTTCGGCGTCCAGCCAGGCCAGCAGTTTGGCCGCCACCCCGACCACCTCGGCGAAGTCGTTCGCCAGGAAGTAGTCCAGCAGGAACCAGCCGTACTCCCCGGAAATTTCCAACGGGCCCCGGGGCGCGGCACACGTGAATCCGTTGGGCATGTCCCCGAAGAGGGCGCCCATCCGGGCTTCATCCGAGCCGTACCCGTGCAGCATCAGCAGCAGCGGTGTTCCGGGGCGTTCCTGTTCGGGCCGGGACCAGGCAACGGTTTCCATGGGCCAAGACTAGCCGCGTTCCGCATTTCTTTGTTTATGTGGTTATCTGTTGACAAACAAAGAAAGCCACAGATAGAGTCGGGTGAAACCGGCCTGTGACGCCTGTCACGCGGATGAAGGGAGCGTCATGTTTGCCCAGGAACGCCACGATCGCATTGCCGAGCTCGTCGGCGCCCAGGGCCGGGTGGGCGTGAACGAACTCGCGGAACTTTTTTCCATCACCCAAGAAACGGTCCGCCGGGACCTGGCGTCGCTGGAGACCGGGCGCATCCTGCGGCGCGTCCACGGCGGGGCGGTGGCGCTGGACCGGCTCAGCCGCTCCGAGCCCAGCCTCAGCGAACGCCAGGGCCGGCGGCTGGAGGACAAAAGGCGCATCGCCGCGGCCGCCATGAGCCTGATTCCCCACACGCCGACCGTGTCCGTGCTGCTCGATTCCGGCAGCACCACGGCCGCGCTGGCGGACCGGCTGGCCGCGTGGACCCCCGCCAATCCCGGCGATGAACTCCTGGCCATCACCAACTCGCTGCCCATCGCCTCCGCACTGAGCACCAACGCCCACCTGCTGCTGGACATCGTGGGCGGGCGGGTCCGCGCGCTGACCAGCGCCGTCGTCGGGGCCCGCGCCACCGAACAGCTCGGCGCACTGCGCCCGGACATCGCCTTCATCGGCGCCAACGGCATCCACGCGGACTTCGGCCTGAGCACCCCGGATCCGGTCGAGGCCGCCACCAAGGCGGCGATGGTCCGCGCCGCACGCCAAACCGTGATCCTGGCCGACGCCTCCAAGCTCGGGGCCGAAACCCTGGTCCGCTTCGCCACCCTCGAGGAGATCGACACCTTGATCACCACGGCCGCTCCCGCCCCCGACCTCGCCGCCGCACTGGCCGGGGCCGGCGTCGAGGTGGTGCTCGCATGATTCTCACCCTGACCCCCAACCCCAGCCTGGACCGCACCATCGAGCTGGCGGCGCCGCTGGCGCGTGGCCAGGTCCAGCGTGCCGTCTCCGCCAGCTCGCACCCTGGCGGCAAGGGCGTGAACATCGTCCGGGCGCTGGCCGCCTCCGGCATCGACGCCCTGGCGCTGCTGCCCGGGGACGCGGGCGACGCCGTCGTCCGGGCCCTGGCGAGCGAAAACATCCCGCACCACTGCCTGCCCATCGGCGCGGCCCTGCGCAGCAATGTCGCCGTCACGGAGCCGGACGGCACCACCACCAAGGTCAACGAGCCCGGCCCCCTGCTCAGCGACGGGCAGGTGGCGGCCCTGCTGGAGCTGGCCGTGGAGAAGTCCGACGGCGCCGCCTGGCTGGTGCTCGCCGGCTCACTGCCGCCGGGGGCGCCGGGTGATTTTTACGCCCGGGTCATCGAAGCGGTGCGCGCCAGATACGGCGACGCGGCGCCCCGGGTGGCCGTGGATTCCTCCGGCGTCCCGCTGGCCGCGAGCGTGGCGGCCGGCCCGGACCTGTTCAAGCCCAACGGCGAGGAGCTGGCGGAGCTGACGGGGATTGGCGACGGGCCGTCGCTGGAAGCGGACCCCGCCCTGGCCGCACGCGCGGCCCAGACGCTGGTGGACCAAGGCGTCGGCACGGTCCTGGCCACGCTTGGGGCCAAAGGGGCCGTGCTGGTCACGGCCGCCGGCAGCTGGCTGGCCAACGGGCCCGCCATCGAGGCGAAAAGCACCGTCGGCGCGGGCGACTGCGCCCTGGCCGGATATCTGTTGAGCACGTTGCGCGGGGACTCGCCCGCCGCATGCCTACAGCAAGCAGTGGCCCACGGCGCGGCCGCCGCTTCCCTCCCCGGAACCCTGGTTCCCTCCCTGCACCAAACCCACCCCCTGGCCGTCACTGTTACGGCCCTGGCCTCCCTTGAGGAGAACTGACATGAGCACACTCATCACCACCGACCTGGTTGTCCTGGACGCCGACCTCGGCGCCGACGCGGCATCCGTCATCCGCCACCTGGCCGGCGCCATTGCCGGCGCGGGCCGGGCCACCGGCGTCGACGCCCTCTACGCGGACGCCCTGGCGCGGGAGCAAAAGACGGCCACCGGGGTCCCCGGCGGCATCGCCATCCCGCACTGCCGCTCCGAGGCCGTGCTGGAGGCCACCCTCGCCATGGCCCGCCTGGACCCCGCAGTCGACTTCGGCGCCCTGGACGGTCCCGCGGACATCATCTTCTTCATCGCCGCCCCTGCCGGGGCCGACAACGAACACCTCAAGCTCCTCTCCCGGCTGGCCCGCTCCCTTATCAAGAAGGACTTCACGGCGGCGCTGCGCAGCGCCTCGACCCCGGCCGAAATCGTCGCCCTGGTGGACGGCGCCCTCGCGGACAAGCCGGCGGCCGCCCCCGCCGCGCCCGCCCCGGTCGGGGAAGCGTCGGTGCAGGCACCCGAAACCGCCCGCGCGAAACGGCTGGTGGCCGTGACGGCGTGCCCGACGGGCATCGCCCACACGTACATGGCCGCGGATTCCCTGGTCGAGGCGGCCCGGGTGGCCGGCGTCGAACTGCAGGTCGAGACGCAGGGTTCCGGGGCCGTGACGCCGCTGGATCCGGCGGTGATCGCCGCGGCCGACGCCGTGATCTTCGCCGTCGACGTCGACGTGCGCGGCAAGGAGCGCTTTGCCGGCAAGCCGCTGGTCAGCGCCCCGGTCAAGCGCGGCATCGACGAACCGGCCAAGATGGTCCAGGAGGCCCTGGCGGCCGCCGATGACCCGCACGCGCACCGGGTGCCGCACTTTGGCGCCGAGGAGGCGGCGGACCAGCGGGCCGAGGCGTCCAGCGAGCACCTGGGCACAAAGGTCAAGAAGGTCCTGCTCACCGGTGTCAGCTACATGATCCCGTTCGTGGCCGGCGGCGGGCTGCTGATTGCCCTCGGCTTCCTGCTGGGCGGCTACGGCATCGCCCTGGGCGGCACCGCCGATAACATCCTCACGCACAACACCCTCCTGAACCTGCCCGATGGGAACCTGTTTCTGTATCTGGGCGCCGTGGCGTTCAAGATCGGCGCGCTGTCCATGGGCTTCCTGGTCCCCGCGCTGGCCGGCTACATTGCCTTCGGCATCGCCGACCGCCCCGGGATCGCCCCCGGCTTCACCGCCGGCGCCGTGGCCGTGTTCATGGGTTCCGGCTTCCTGGGCGGGCTCGTTGGCGGCCTGCTGGCCGGCCTGGCCGCCTACTGGATCGGCAGCTGGAAGGTCCCGCGCTGGCTGCGCGGGCTCATGCCGGTGGTCATCATCCCCCTGCTGGGCTCGATCATCGCCTCCGGCGCCATGCTGCTGGTCCTCGGCGGGCCCATCGCGGCGCTGTCCAACGGCCTCAACCATTGGCTGACGGGAATGTCCGGGGCCTCCGCGGTCGTGCTGGGCATTGTCCTGGGGCTGATGATGTGCTTCGATTTGGGCGGCCCGGTCAACAAGGTGGCGTACGCGTTCGCCGTCGCGGGCCTGGGCACGGGCTCCGCCCTGAACCACGCGCCGTGGGAGATCATGGCGACCGTCATGGCCGCCGGCATGGTCCCGCCGCTCGCCATGGCCATGGCCACCGTGATCGACAAGAAGCGCTTCTCCCTGGCCGAGCGGGAAAACGGCAAGGCCGCCTGGCTGCTCGGGGCGTCGTTCATCTCCGAGGGCGCCATCCCGTTCGCCGCCGCCGACCCCCTGCGGGTCATCCCGGCCGCCATGCTCGGCGGTGCCGTGACGGGCGCGATGACCATGGCCTTCCATGTCACCTCGCAGGCCCCCCACGGCGGAATCTTCGTCTTCTTCGCCATCGGCAACGTGGTCATGTTCGTGGTGTCCATCCTGGTGGGTGCGGCCATTGCGGCGTTCACCGTGGTGGCGTTGAAGCGCTGGGCCGTCCGCACGCCCGTTGACGCCGCGGCACCTGCAGTGCTCGTCGGCCAGGACCGCTAGCCACACTGCCCCCCGACACGCCGGGGTCGCCCGGGCCCGCCCGGCCCGCGCCATTTATGGTCTGCCCGAAGCGATGCAGCAGAAAGTCACAAGCAAATGACCTCCGTAAGGGGATGACAAATGCCCATAGACCAAAGCACGATTCAACCGGAACCAGGTGTTGAGGACACCGCAGATCGATTGCAAGCCAGGCCAAGAATGCCCCGTTTGCCCAAACTTAAACGCCGTCGGCTCAACGTCGGCCACGTCAACGTCGTCGACCAGCCCATGCTGAAGAAGGCCCTCAGCGGCACCATCGTGGGCAACACCATGGAATGGTACGACGTGGGGGTGTTCGGCTACCTGATCGCCACCATGGGACCGGTGTTCCTGCCCGAGGCCGACCCCGCCGTGCAGACCCTGTTCCTGCTCGGCACTTTCGCCGCCACCTTCTTGGCCCGCCCCCTCGGCGGCGTCGTGTTTGGCTGGCTCGGCGACAGGGTCGGCCGGCAAAAAGTGCTGGCCGCGACGCTGCTGATCATGGCCGCGTCCACGTTCGCCGTCGGCCTGCTGCCCGGGTACTCCCAGATCGGGATCTGGGCCGCCGTGCTGTTGGTGACGCTCAAGCTCGTCCAGGGGTTCTCCACCGGCGGCGAGTACGCCGGCGCCACCACCTTTGTCAGCGAGTACGCCCCCGACAAACGCCGCGGCTACTTTGCCAGCTTCCTGGACCTGGGCAGCTACATGGGCTTCGCGATTGGAGCCGCCCTGGTCTCGGTGCTGCAGCTGACGCTCGGCCAGGACGCGATGGAGCAATGGGGTTGGCGCCTGCCGTTCCTGGCCGCCGGCCCGCTCGGCGTCATTGCCGTCTATTTCCGCTTGAAGATCGAGGAATCCCCGCAATTCCAGGCCACCCTTGACGCCCAGGAGGAGGCGGCCAAGTCGGCCGCCGCCGACGACACGGACACCTCCCAGGGGCCGGTCCGGCTGGTTCGGGTATTTTGGCGCCAGATCCTGCTGGCCGTCATCCTGGTGGCCGCCGCGAACACCGTAGGGTATGCGTTGACGTCCTACATGCCCACCTACCTGACCGATTCCATGGGGTACGACCCCGTCCACGGCACGCTCCTGACCATTCCGGTACTTGTCCTGATGGCGGTCTGCATTCCGTTGACCGGGCGGCTCTCGGACAGGATAGGCCGCCGGCCCGTGCTGTGGATGGGGGCGCTCAGCACCGTGGTGCTGGCCATCCCGGCCTTCATGCTCATCGGCGCCGGCAGCATCGGCGCCACGCTCCTGGGCCTGGCCTTGATCGCGTTCCCGGTGACGTTTTACGTGGCCAACCTGGCGTCCTCGCTGCCGGCCCTGTTTCCCACCTCCAGCCGATACGGCGGCATGGGCATTGCGTACAATTTTGCCGTCGCCATCTTTGGGGGCACCACCCCGTTCATCGTGCAGGGCCTGATCACGCTGACCGGCGACGACATGATGCCCGCCTACTACCTGATGGCGACGTCGGCGGTGGGTGCGGTGGCCATCTACTTCCTGCGCGAATCCGCGCAAAAGCCGCTGCCCGGCTCCATGCCGAGCGTCGCGACAATGGAGGAGGCGCACGCGCTGGTGGCGACCCAGGACGACAACCCGTTGCTGGACATGGACTACCTGCCGTTCGATGGATCCTACGAGCCGGCCACGCCCGGCACCGGCATCCCGATCACGGTCGGCCGCCCGGCGTCGGACGCCTGACGGGCTCCGGCGGGCGGCTTCCCGGCGGCGATCTCTATGAAGATCATCGCTCGCGAAGGCCGACCGGCCCGGTGCCCCGGCATCCTCGCCGGCCGGTAGAGGTGACCAAACGGATCCACCACCACCTCACCTCCCTCCGGGGCAGGCAGCAGGTGCGGCTGTGGCCCACGGTCCATATATAAGCACTCAAAGAGTGTTGAAAGCAGGGCGTCCGGGCCGGCCGGATAAAACCGCCGCACCGGATATCGGAGCGGGTTCCGGCGCTGCGCCGCCGCCCAGGCCCGGCCCAGCCACGCAAGGTCCACCTCGCCGGGGGAGGCGGCGAGCCCGATCCGGCGCTCCGCGTCCAGGGTCAGCCGGAATCCCGCCCCGCGACGATCCACGATGCAGGCCGCCTCGTCCGGGTACTCAAAGTCCCCGAGCAGCGCGGCGGCCGAGGCGTGGAAGGTGAAGTCCCCGCCGTCGTCAACCGAAACAAATCCGGTCTGGAAAGCCTCCTCCGGCGACGCAGGGTCTGCACGGCGAACGGATTCGCGGCGTCTGCGCGCCATGGGTCACCACCTCCCTGGGGGCCCGGACGGCCCCCGATGCGGGGGCCGTTTCCCCCTCACGTCCATGGGAACATCGTTGGGCCGCCGCGGCACGGAATTTAACGCGATCCATACGGTCCGGCCGGAAATCCTGACGCCGCGTTGACTCCGGGCACGGGGGTACGGGCCCGCTCTCCCCCGCTACCGTCCGCGGTTCCCCGCGGCGGCGGCGAGCGCGTCGGGCACCAGCCGGCCCAGGGCCACCAGGACCGCATACCGCCGCGACGGAATGGACACGCTCTTGCCGGCGGCATTGGCGGCCAGCCCCTCGCGCACCACCCGATCCGGGTTCAGCCACATCCACCGGGGAATGCGATTGATGTTGGCGCCCATGCGCTGGTGGAATTCCGTGCGCACAAACCCGGGGCACACGGCGGTGACGGTGACCCCGCGGGGCCTGTAGCGCAGGTTCGCGGACCGGCTGAAGCTGATCCCCCAGGCCTTGGCCGCGCCGTAGGATCCGCGGGGGATGAAGCCGGCAACGCTGGCAACGTTGATGATGCGCCCGTGCCCGCGCTCGAGCATGGGCGGCAGGGCCGCGTGCATGAGCTGCATGGGCGTGCGCACCAGGATCCGCAGATGGTCCGTCTCCTGCTCGGCAGTGTTGGCGTCAAACGCCTTCACCAGGCCAAATCCGGCATTGTTGACCAGCAGGGCGACCGGCCGCTCGCGGTCTGCCAGCCGGGCACCCACGGCCGTGACGCCGTCGTCCGTCAGCAGGTCCGCCGGCAGGACCTCCACCGTGACGCCGAGGTCCTGGCGCAACCGCATGGCCTTGGCCTGCAGCCGGGCAACGTTGCGGGCCACCAGCACCAGGTCGTGCCCCGAGGCGGCCAGTTGCTGGGCAAATTCCGCGCCCAGGCCGGACGTGGCGCCGGTGACGAGGGCTACGGGGCGCTCCACTACGGCTCGCCCGGCAGGTCCGTGTACTGGGCGTAAAGCTCCGGATGCTTGGCCACGAACCGGGCAACGTGGCTGCAATGCGGGATGATGCGCTTGCCCGAGGCCACGACGTCGTCCAGCGCATACCGGATCAACACCTTCGACAGCCCGCGGCCCGCGAAGCCCTCCACCGCCTCGGTGTGGATGAAGTCGACGTGGCCGGGCAGGTCCTGGAAGTTGATGACGACGGCCAGCTGCTCCTCCTCCCGGAGCTCGTACCGATGCCGGGAATCGTTGCGGGTCATGGTCACGTCGGCATCGAAGGCATCGGTCAGCGGAGCTGGTTCGTCACTCATAATGCGAGCTTGGCACAATGCCGCGATGCTGGCAACAGAACGCTAGTTCGCGGCCCCGCCCTGCCACAGGGCCGTAAACGGGGCCCCGGAAACCACCCGATTCTTGATCCCGGCCGTCACAAACGCCTTGGCCGTGCGGGCGGCCTCCAGTGGCGTGGCACCCTTGGCCAGCTCCGCCGCCTTGAGGTCCTCGACGCTGGTGATGCGCAGGCCGGAGAGCGATTCGGCCTCAAAGTGATTGGGGGTGACAAAGGTTGCCAGGGGCAGGATCCGGGCCTTGAGCGCCTGGTCCGTGTCCAGGGCGTGGCCGGGCTCCTGGCCCTTGCAAATCAACACCGGATCCAGCACAACATGCTTGAACTTTGCCGCGATGAGTGCCGTTTCCACCGTACCGATGGTTGCCGGGCTGCCCAGCATGCCGATCTTCACCGTCTCCAGTACCGATGGCGCGCCGGACGCGGCACCATAGGCGGCCGTCGTCGCCTCCAGCTGATCGGCAATCACCTGCTCGTCCACCGGCACAAAGCGGTGGTTCCAGTTGTCCTTGCACGGGCCCGCGGCCAAGGGCACAACGTGAGGGGGCAACGGCTAGGATTCGTGGGTGCCTATTCACACCGTTCGCGACCATCGCCTCGACATCGCCAAGGGCGTTCTGATCTGTTTGGTCGTCCTCGGCCACTTGCTTGAAGGGATGAACTACTGGCGCGTGAGCGAGACCCGAATCCCGCTGACGATCATTTACGCATTCCACATGCCGGCCTTCGCGTTCCTGGCCGGCATCACGGCGAAGCCGACGAACCTGCTGCGCCGCATTGGGCCGTTGCTGGTTTTGATGGTGCTGTTTCAGGCCGCCTACTACGGTTTTGTACTCCTGTTTGGCCTCAAGAAAGCGTTTGCCCTGGACACGCCGTTTTGGATCCTGTGGTTCCTTTTCGCATTGGCCTGCTGGACGCTGCTGACCCCGCTCATGGCCCGCTACCCCAAGTCCGCCATCGCCATTGCAATCGCGGCGGCGTTGATCGCGGTCACGCTTCCGTGGGTGGGATACCCGTATTCGGCGGCCCGGGCCCTGGCCTTCCTGCCGTTCTTCACCCTCGGGTTTGCCTACGGGAAACGGATCCTGGCCTGGGCGGCCGCGGCAACACTGCCCCTGAAGGGGGTTCTCGTTGCCRGCTCGGTTCTCGTCGCCGTGACACTGCTGGGGGCCCAGCTCTCGCCCAGCTGGTTCTACGGAAGCATGAGCGCCGATCGACTCAAGGCGGACCTCGTGGAGGCCGTCCTTGTCCGTGGCGGACTGATGGTGGGTGCGGCCGTCCTCACGCTCACACTGCTGGTGCTTGTGCCAAACCGAAGGAATGCGTGGGCGACGGTCGGTCGGCGGAGCTTGTCCGTGTACCTGCTGCACGGGTTCCTGGTCCTGGCCGTGACCCCCTACCTGAAACCCATGCTCTCAGGCAGCCCCTCCACGGCGCTGTTGATCCTTGCCGTCCTGGCGGCCGGGACCGTGACCCTTGCCGCGACGCCGGGGGTGGACCGGTCATTGCGCAGAATTGGCGCCGCCGCGTTCCCGCCACGCGGAAGGGCCCGGCGATCCGCCCATACTGCCAGGACTGAAATATTGGAAGCCGCACCACGCGGCTAAAAAAACGCCGCAGGCCACAACCCTGAAAAGGGTTCTGACCTGCGGCGACAATGGTGGGCCCTGCGGGGCTCGAACCCGCGACCCACGGATTAAAAGTCCGATGCTCTACCAACTGAGCTAAAGGCCCAACCTCAGCGACAGCCGCCCGCGGGCGTTGGGGCCCGCGGAAAAGTTGTCGCACATTAGACTACCGTACGGCACGGGCATGTCCGCAAATTTCCGTGGCCGCCGGCAGTCCCCCGGATCCCTCGACCCCGCCCACAGGTAGCGGTAGTGTCGTGTCATGAATCAAGGACCAGGCAACCGCGCTCCCCGACCGCACAAGCCGCTGCCATTTGCACCGGCCGACTTTGAGCCGTTCACGGGCGGGACCGATCCGGCCCGCGTCTCCGAGGCCGCGCACCTTGCTGCCCGGGCCCTGGTCCGCGGCGGCCGGGAAAGCAATGACCCCGCCATCACCAAGCGGCTGGTGAAACTCGCCGACCGGCAGGGCCTGGAGGCGATCGCCGAGATGTGGGCGGCCAGCCCCGCCCGCTCGCTGCCCGGGGCCTTGTGGCGGCTGTACGCGCTGCGGGCGGCAACCCTGCAGGACCCCGAGGGCATCAGCGTGTTCTTCCGGGCCGGCCAGCATAAGGCGCAGGTCGCCAACGCCGTCGCCGGCGTGGCCGAACCCCCCGGGGCCGAGGAAATCACCACCATGGCCAACGCCATCCTCTCCGGTGCGTTCGACGGCGACTTCGACGTTGCGCTGGAACGGTCGGCCGCGTTTTGCCGGGTGGTGGCGCTGGGGCAGGCCACCATCGCCACCGAGCGCGGGGCCGCCCACCCGGAGCACGCCTCCATGCTGACAAAGAAGGCGCACCAGCTGGTGCGCACCGCCGAGGACCTCGAAGGCGCGGCCGCCGCGTGGCGCAATGGGGACTTGGACTAAAAATCCCACCCGATCTTGGGCCGCTCGCCACCTGTGCAAAACACCATTCACGGGCCTCGGTTGACAGCAGACGCGCAACGTAGAACACTAAAAGTGGTGTCGAACCGCGGAACCCCCGGGCTCCATCTTTTAGCCGCTTCGAGCGGCCTAACGCCGAGAGGCGCTCCCGGTTCGACACCACTTTTATGCCCGAAAATTCTTCCTAAACAAAGGTCTCGACGTGAAGTTGCGGTTCTTCCCCCAAGAGGCTGCCGGGCTGGACGCGCTGGCCCGGATGGCGGAGCAAATCACGGCCGGAACGCAAACGCTGGCCCAGCTCCTGGGCGCCGGCCGCGCCGACTTCCCGCCCCTGGCCGAGGCCATGCGCCGGTACGAGGCCGCCTCCACCGCCGAGTTTGCCACGCTGCTGACCGTCATGCGCACCAGCTTTATCAACCCGCTGCCCCGCGAGGACCTCTTCGCGCTGGGTCGGCGGCTCAACGAGGCCAGCGAGACGCTGACCGGCGCGGCCGAACTCATCGAGCTCTACGGGTTGGAGCGCATCCCGCCGCGGGCCAGCGACCAGCTGGAGATCCTCTCCCGGCAGGCGGAACTGACGGCGTCCGCCATGAAGGCGCTCAACGACCTGGACTCCCTGGAGGATTACTGGCTGGAGGTCCTGCGGCTGGCCAAGCGCGCCGACCACACCCACCGGGTGTTCGTGGCCGAGCTGCTGGCGGCCAATAATTCTTCCGGCTTTGCCAAGTACCGCACCCTGGCCGACCAATTCGCGGCCGCAAGCCGGCGCATGCGCTCGATCGCGACCCAGGTGGGCAGCATCATCGTCAAGGAATCCTGACTTGGTGCCGATCCTGCTCGCCACCGTGATCGTCGCGGCGGCGATATTCGCCTTCCTGAACGGTTTCCGCGACGCCTCCTCCGCCGTCGCACTGTCCGTCAGGACGCGGGCGCTGACCCCCACCATCGCGGTGCTGCTGGCCGGGCTGTTCAACTTCATCGGCGCGCTGCTCGGCGTCGCCCTGGCGGAGGCCCTCACGCACCGGCTCTTCACCATGCCGGCCGGCGCCAACGGCCTGATCCTGCTGCTGGCGGCGCTGGCCGGGGCGTGCCTGTGGGGCGTCTACCAATGGTGGCGCGGCTACCCTTCCTCCTCCACGCACGCGCTCATCGGCGGGCTGGTGGGGGCCTCGGTGGGATCCGCGCTCATCGGGAACCCGCCGCTGCAGGGCATCAATTCCACGCTGCTGACCCTGGTGGTGCTGCCGCTGCTGCTCTCCCCCGCCATCGCGTTCGTGCTCGGCTTTGCCGCGGTCTACCCCACGGCCTGGGCGTCGCGGAACACGCAGCCGAGCCTGGTGAACCGGCGGACCCGGCAGCTGCAGTCGGTGGCCGGGGCCGCCGTCGCGTTTGGGCATGGTTTGCAGGACGGCCAGCGCACGACGGCGGTGGTCCTGTTCGCGCTCGTGGCGGCCGGTGCCGCCGGGGACGGGGCGGTGCCGGGCTGGGTGCCCGTGTTCACGGCCGTTCTGCTGACGGCCGGGACCCTGTGCGGCGGGTGGCGGATTTCCTACACGCTGGGGCAGCGGCTGGTGCGGGTGGATCCGCTGCGCGGCTTCGTGGCGCAAATGGTGAGCGCCGGGCTGCTGTTCGTCGGCGCAATCGGCCTGGCGCTGCCGCTGTCGACCACGCACACGGTGACATCCGCGATTGCCGGGGCCGGGCAAAACCAGCGGTTCTCGGTCATGAACGGCCGGCTCATGCTGCGCATCGTGGGCATGTGGGTGGCCACGCCCATCGCCTGCGCGCTGCTCGGTGCCGTATTCTTCCTCGCCCTGTCCCCCCTGGCCTGACCCGTAACTTTGTCGAGTGCTTAGATAATGACCTCAAACGGGGCGTTTAAGGTCATTATCTACGCACTCGACGAAGGACGGCCTAGCCGAAACGGCCGGAGACGTAGTCCTCGGTGGATTTTTGGCTCGGGTTGTTGAAGATGGTGGCGGTGTCCGCGAACTCGATCAGCTTGCCGGGCTTTCCGGTGCCGGCGATGTTGAAGAACGCGGTCTTGTCCGAGACCCGGGCGGCCTGCTGCATATTGTGCGTGACAATCACCACGGTGTACTCGTCCTTGAGCTCGTTGATGAGGTCCTCAATGGCGAGCGTGGAGATCGGGTCAAGGGCGGAACAGGGCTCGTCCATGAGGATCACGTCGGGTGAGACGGCGATGGCCCGGGCGATGCACAGGCGCTGCTGCTGGCCACCGGACAGGCCCGAACCGGGCTTGCCCAGTCGGTCCTTGACCTCGTTCCACAGGTTGGCGCCCTGCAGGGACTTTTCCACGAGGTCGTCGGCGTCGGCCTTGGAGATGCGGCGGTTGTTCAGCTTCACCCCGGCCAGCACGTTGTCCCGGATGCTCATGGTGGGGAACGGGTTGGGGCGCTGGAACACCATGCCGATCTGGCTGCGCACCGTCACCGGGTCCACGCCGTCCCCGTACAGGTTGTCCCCATCCAGGAGCACCTTGCCCTCAACCCGGGCGCCGGGGATGACCTCGTGCATGCGGTTCAGGGTGCGCAGGAACGTGGACTTGCCGCAACCGGATGGGCCGATGAATGCGGTGACCGACTTGGCCTCGATGGTGATGTTGACGTCTTCCACGGCCAGGAAGTCGCTGTAATAGACGAACAAGTCGCTGACGTCGATGCGTTTGGACATAGTGATAAGTTCCGTTTCTTGGATCTAGCGGCCGGTTTTCGGCGCAAACAGGCGGGCCACCAGGCGGGCCCCGAGGTTCAGCAGCATCACGAGCAGGATCAGCAGGAGTGCGGCTGCCCAGGCCCGTTGGGTGGACGGGTCCGGGTTGGACGGCGAGGTGGGCGTCATGATCTGCGTGTAGATGAAGGTCGGCAGGGACGCCATCCAGCCGGCGAACACGTTCGTGTTGATGGTGGTGGCAAATCCGGCCGTGACGAGCAGCGGCGCGGTCTCCCCGATGACCCGGGCGATGGCCAGGGTGACGCCGGAGGCGATGCCGGAGATCGCCGTCGGAATGACCACCTTCATGATGGTCCGCCATTTCCGCACGCCCAGCGCGTAGGCGGCCTCGCGGAGTTCGTTGGGGACAATCTTGAGCATCTCCTCGCTGGAGCGCACGACCACCGGGATCATCAGGACCGACAGCGCGACGGCGGCCACGAACCCGGTCTTGGTCCCGGGGCCCATGATCATGGCGAAGAAGGCGGCGGCGAACAGGCCGGCCACGATGGAGGGGATGCCGGTCATGACGTCCACCAGGAAGGTGATGACCTTGGAGAACTTGTTCTCCGCACTGTATTCCACCAGGTAGATGGCGGTCAGCAGGCCCACGGGCACGGAGATCAGGGTGGCCCACAGCGTGATCACGATCGAGCCCATGAGCGCGTGGTACACGCCGCCGATCACGGGCGTGCCGTCCTTGACGGAGGCGTTGTCCTGGAGCCCCGTCACGCCGTTCATGGACGTGCCCAGGAAGCCGGGCGTGAGCAGGCCGGGAATGCCGTTGACCAGCACCGTCCAGATGACGGAGACCAGGGGCAGCAGCGCCACCAGGAACGCCCCCGCCACCAGCGAGGTGGCCAGCTTGTCCGTGGCCTTGCGCCGGCCTTCGACGACGGCGGAGCTGCCCACATTGCCCGCGGCAAACAAGACGGCCGAAAGCACGGCCCAGCCAAAGACGTTAAAGCCGGCCAGGGACATGAGCGCGGCGGCCGTGATGATGGCGGCCCCGGCAATCACGTACGGGGTGTACTTGGGCAGGCGGCCGCGGGTGAGCGCGGAGCGCTTGCGCTCGGTCATGAGAGTGGCCATCAGTTGGCTCCTGAGAATTCTTTGTGCCGGCTGATGATCCAGCGGGCCACCACGTTCACAACCAGTGTGATGAGGAACAGGACCAGGCCGGCGGCGATGAGCTCATGCATGCGCAGGCCGAATGCCTCGGGAAAGTCCAGGGCGATCTCGGCGGCGATGGTCTGGTTGCCGGAACGGATCAGCGAGGCGATCATCGGCCCGGAGGAGAGCACCAGGGCCACGGCCATGGTTTCACCCAGGGCGCGGCCCAGTCCGAGCATGACCGCGCTGATGATGCCGCCGCGGGCGAAGGGCAGCACGGCCATGCGGATCATTTCCCACCGGGTGGCACCCAGCGCCAGCGCCGCTTCCTGGTGCAGCGCGGGGGCCTGGAGGAAAATCTCCCGGGTCAGGGAGGCGATGATGGGCAGGACCATGACGGCCAGCACGATCCCGGCGGTCAGGATGGTCTTGCCGGTGCCGGAGGCGGGTCCGGCAAAGATCGGGATCCAACCAAGGTTGTCCGCGAGCCACTGGTACGGGACCTTAAGCTCGCTGGCCAAAAAACTCGCCCCCCAGGCGCCGTAGACGACCGACGGGATGGCGGCCAGCAAGTCCACCACGTAGCCAAGCCCGCGGGCCAGCTGTCGCGGGGCGTAGTGGGAGATGTACAGGGCCACGGCCACGCCAATGGGCGTCGCGATGATCAGGGCGATGACGGCCGCGATCAACGTGCCCACAACGATCGGGATGATGTAGGAGGCGAATCCCTTGCCTCCCGTCACCTCCGCCGCGGGCGCACCAAATGTCGGCAGCGCCTGGATGACCAGGAACAACGCCACCGCGAACAATACGGCAACTATGAGCACGCCGGCGCCCAGGGCCGCACCGGAGAACACTTTGTCTCCGGTGCGGCCTGTTCCGGCCCGGCGTGCGAGCTTGGTGGTGGACAAACTTGGTTTCCTTATTGTTCGGCTGGTGTCGCGTTCTTACTTGGCAACGCTGATGGCGGCGATGGACGCCCGGGCCTTGGCAGCCAACTCGGCGGACAAGGGCGCGCTCTTGGCAGCCGCGGCGGCCTGCTTCTGGCCGTCGTCGCTGAGGACGAACGCGCCGAACGCCTTCACCAGGTCAACCGTCTTGGCATCCGGGTAGTGGGCGCAGAACACGCCGTAGGAGACCAGGACGGCCGGGTAGGCGCCGGCCACGGTGGTGGTGCGGTCAAGCTTGAGCGAAAGGTCGTTCGCGGACCGGCCCGCCACCACCGTGGCGGCGTCCACGGCCTTGGCCGCGGCTTCGGCGGTGACGGGCACGTACGAGTCGCCGACCTTCAGCGCAACCTTGCCCAGGACGTCGGTGATGGCGGAGTCGTCCGCGTACGTGATGGCGCCGGCCGTCTCCGTGACGGTCTTGACGACGCCGGAGGTGCCCTTGGCGTTTTCACCCGGCAGGGCGGCGGGCCAGTCGCCGGACTTCGCGTCGGTCCAGACCGTCTTGGCGGCCTTGGAGAGGTAGTCGGTGAAGTTGTCCGTGGTGCCGGAGTTGTCCGAGCGGTGCACGGGGGTGATGGCCAAATCCGGCAGCTTTGCGTCCGGGTTCGCGGCCTTGATGGCGGCGTCGTTCCAGTTCTTGATGTCGCCGCGGAAGATCTTGGCGATGGTGTCGGCGTCGAGCTTGAGGTCCTTGACGCCGGGGACATTGAAGGCCACCGCGATCGGGGAGATGTACCAGGGCACGCTGATGGCGCCGTCGGGGCCGCACTTGGCCTTCGCGGAGGCGAGCTCCGCATCCTTCATGTAGGCGTCCGAGCCGGCGAACTGCACGGCTCCGGCGATCAGCGCCTTGCGGCCCGCACCGGACCCCTCGGGGGAGTACTGGATCTTGGCGCCGGAGTTGGCGGACTCAAAGCCGGCCTTCCAGGCATCCATGGCGGCGGAGATGGACGTGGCGCCCGTACCGGTGAGCGTGCCGGTGACGGAGGAGGCGGCCGTGCCGGCCGACGTTGCGCCGTTGCCGGGGGTGACGACGTTGTCCGTGCCGCACGCTGTCAGGGCGAGGGCGCCGACGGTGAGTACTGCAGCTGCGCGAGCAATGTGAAGTGCCTTCACGTGATTTACCTCTTCGATGGATGTCTCAATGCCTTACGCCTTGACGCTACGAGGGCCAAGTGAAGCGGCGGCCCAACCCAGGTGAACGGAAGGTTAACGCTGCGGGGATACTTGGTGCCGGCGCGCGCCGGAACGCCCATGGGAGCGTGGCGCGGCTCACAGTTGCGCGGCGCATAGACTGGTGCCCATGCCAGAGCTCGCACGGCCGGCCACCGCGCTGGCATTCCTGAAGCGCCGCGCCCGGCTGGGGTTGCGCCGCAGCTATTTCTCGATCGTGCCGGCATTGCTGATTTCCGCGTGCGCCGTGGGCGCCTACTACTTTTCCGAGCTCGTCCTGGACCACCAGGGGCCGTTGTTTGCCGCGACCAGCTCCATCATCGCCCTGGGCTTCAGCCGGGACCCGCGGCTGCGCCGGGTATTGGAGGTCGGCGTCGGCTGCACGCTGGGGATCGCCGTCGGGGACCTGCTGCTCAAGTGGCTTGGCACCGGGATCTGGCAGGCCGCCCTGGTGCTGTTCCTGTCCGTGCTGTTGGCGCGATTCCTGGACAGCGGGGCCATCTTCACCACCCAGCTGGCCCTGCAGTCCCTGCTGGTGGTGTTGCTGCCCATTCCGGCCGGCGGCCCCTTCACGCGCAGCCTGGACGCCGTCGTCGGCGGCTGCTTCGCCCTGGCCGCAACGCTGCTGCTGCCCCGCGACCCCCGCCGGGCGCCCAAGGACGACCTGAAGGTCACCCTGGGCGAACTGTCCATCGTGTTGCGCGAGTGCGCCGCGGCCCTGTCCTACAACGACTCCACGACCGCCTGGCACGCGCTGGTGCGCGCCCGCAGCCAGCAGCCGCGCATTGACGCGATGCGCGCGGGACTGCGCGGCGCCGTCGAGGTTGCCCGGCTCTCCCCCCTGTACCGGCGCCATTTGGAGGAGGTGGAGGGACTGGAGCGACTCATGGAGCGGGTGGACTACGCCATGCGCTCGAGCCGGGTGTTGGCCCGCCGGCTCACCAGCGCCATCAACAACGCCGCCCTGTCCGACGCCGGCACGATGCACCTGGCGGAGGTCCTTAGCGAATGCGCGGCCTCCGTTGATGAGCTTGGCGCGGCGCTGGCCGGAGCCCGGTCCGGGTCCACGGAGGTCCCGCTCAGCCGGGCCCGGGACGCCCTGGCGGACATCGCGACCCGGCTGCACCCGGACCGGCTGGAGATTTCGAAGATGGAGGGCGAAACGGTGGTGCTGCTGTTCCGCACGCTCATGGTGGACCTGCTGGAGGCGGCCAAGATGGATCCCGCCGAGGCCCGGGCGCTGCTGCCCAAGCTGTAGGGTTCTCCACAGCGCCGTGCGGCGGCCCGTGGTTGTGTCGGTGCCCGGCGCTAGGGTTGGTGCATGGCAACAAAGACCGCGCGCACCACTACAACTCGTGCCGCCCGTGCAAATACGGGGCAAAATTTTCGCTGCACCGAATGCGGCTGGACCGCCGTGAAGTGGGTGGGCCGCTGCGGGGAATGCCAGGAGTGGGGCACGCTGGAGGAGGTCGGCGCCGTGGTGATCCGCACCACCGCGGCCACCTCGGTGGTTCGCCCGGCCCAATTGATCTCCGAGGTCGACGCCTCGAAGGCCGCCCATGCCCTGACCGGGGTCCCGGAGCTGGACCGCGTGCTGGGCGGCGGCATGGTTCCCGGCGCCGTGATCCTCCTGGCCGGCGAGCCCGGGGTGGGGAAATCCACGCTGCTGCTGGATGTGGCCGCAAAGTTTGCCCGCAACGACCACGGCCGGGCACCCCAAAAGGTCCTGTACCTGACCGCCGAGGAATCCGCCGCCCAGGTGAAGCTGCGCGCGGACCGGATTGGCGCCGTCGCCGACACCCTGTACTTGTCCGCGGAGACGGACCTCGGCACGGCGCTGGGCCAGGTTGAGGCGGTGCAGCCGGTGCTGTTGATTGTGGACTCCGTCCAGACGTTCAGCAGCGCCGAGGTGGACGGCAGCGCCGGCGGCGTGTCGCAGGTTCGCGAGGTGGCGGCGTCGCTCATTTCCGCGGCCAAGCGGCTGGACATGACCACGCTGCTGGTGGGGCATGTGACCAAGGACGGCTCCATCGCCGGCCCGCGGCTGCTGGAGCACCTGGTGGATGTGGTGTGCCAGTTCGACGGCGAACGCCACTCCCGCCTGCGCCTGCTGCGGGCCGTGAAGAACCGGTACGGGCAAACGGATGAGGTGGGCTGCTTTGACCTGACCGATGACGGCATTGAGGGGCTGGCCGATCCCAGCGGCCTGTTCACCTCCCGCACCAGCCACCCGGTCTCCGGCACGTGCATCTCCGTCACGATGGAGGGCCGCCGGCCGTTGCTGGCGGAGGTGCAGTCGCTGTTGGCCCCGGCCATGGGCTCGCAGCCCCGCCGGACCGTCAGCGGACTGGACTCCTCCAGGGTGGGCATGCTGCTGGCCGTGTTGCAACAGCGTGCCGGCGTGCGGCTCGATGCCGACGACAGCTACGTGGCCACGGTGGGYGGGGCCCGGCTGAGCGAGCCGGCCATGGACCTGGCCGTGGCGCTGGCCATCGCCTCCGCCAAGACCAACCGGCCGGTGCATCCCAAAATGGTCGCCTTCGGCGAGGTGGGCCTGGCCGGGGAGGTGCGCCCCGTGCCGGGTATCAACCAGCGCATCCATGAGGCCTACCGGCTTGGTTTCACGCACGCGCTGGTGCCCTCCAGCCCCAACGGGCCGGGCACCATTCCGCCAAACTTCACCGTCAAGGAGATCGAGCATATTGCCGAGGCCACCGAACTTCTCCTGCACGGACCCGCACAAACGTAGGATGGGCGCTTTGCCCACTATCATGGCAATGTGACTTGTGTGGATTCCCGCGCTCGAAAAGAAGGATTAGTCAATGCTTCGCAGCCCCGAAGAGGCCCTCAGGGCCACTCTTGCCCGTGTTGCCCCGGGCACGCCGCTGCGGGACGGGCTTGAAAGAATCCTGCGCGGGCGCACCGGGGCCCTGATTGTGCTCGGTTCCGACCGGACCATCGACAGCCTGTGCTCCGGCGGCTTTGAGATCGGCATCGACTTTGCCCCCACGCGGCTGCGCGAACTGGCCAAGATGGATGGCGCAATCGTCTGCGACAAGGATGCGACCAAGATCTTGCGGGCGGCCGTGCAGCTGGTGCCGGATCCGAGCATTGAGACCCAGGAGTCGGGCACCCGGCACCGCACGGCCGAGCGGGTGGCCATCCAGACCGGCGTGCCGGTGATTTCCGTCAGCCAGTCCATGCAGATCATCGCCCTGTACATCGACGGGCTGCGGTACGTGCTGGAGGGTTCGGAGAAGGTGCTGGCCCGCGCCAATCAGGCCCTGGCCACCCTGGAACGCTACCGGGCCCGCCTGGACCAGGTGACCAGCTCCCTCTCCGCCCTGGAGATCGAGGCCATGGTCACCGTGCGCGACGTCGCCGTGACGTTGCAGCGCCATGAAATGGTGCGCCGCATCTCCGAGGAAATCGCCCACTACGTGCTGGAACTGGGCGTTGACGGGCGCCTGCTGTCGCTGCAGCTGGACGAGCTCTCCGCCACCCGCGGCGCCGGGGCGGACATGGTGATCCGGGACTACACCGATCCCGACACCACCGACGTCGACACCGCCGTGGCCGCCCTGCAGGGCATCGACCAGGCCAATCTCATCGACCTGAACCTGATTGCCGGTATTGTGGGGCTCTCCTCCGGCAACGAATCCCTGGACACGATCATCCAGCCCCGCGGCTACCGCCTGGTCTCGGGCCTCAAGGCCGTCCCCCGCGCCGTGGCCGGCCGCCTCGTGGATCACTTTGGCGGCCTGCAGGACCTGATGGCCGCCACGATCGATGAGCTCATGGTGGTGGACGGCATCGGCGAGCTGCGGGCCCGCACCGTCCGTGAAGGCCTCTCCCGCATCGCCGAGGCCAGCCTGCTGGACCGGTTCCTGTAAGCCGTTCCGCCCCCGGCTTATTGGAGCTGGAAGACAACCTTCGCGCTGGACCACTTGCCCAGCGTCGCCACAAACACGTAGGTTGCCCCGCCGCCGCCGGGCCGGGCGGCTTCGGCGGCGCAGCCGGGCGCGCTGCGGTTGCGCCGCCACGTGAAGTTCGCCGACTCCGACGCCCCCGGCTGCAGGGTCTTGACCAGGTCGGTGGCGCCCACCTGGCAGTCCCGGGAGTTGAAGATGAGGTCGGTGCCGCTGGTGATCTTGTATTGCATCTGGCTGGTGCCCACGTTGATGTCGCACGGGGACTTGCCGGTGTTGGTCACGCGAAGGGTGAGCTTGGGCTCCTCGGCGGGCGCGTATGAGGCCCTGTCCGCCACACCGGTGACCCTGATCCCCTTTTCATCGCACACGGACGACGCCGGCGAGGCGGCTTTCGCCTCCGGCGCCCCTGCCGTCGGCGTCGTGCGGCCGGCCCCCGCCCCGGTTCCCGCTCCCGGATTGCCGGGACCGGCGTCGGACGGGCCAAAGACACTGCCGAGAAAACCGGCCAGCGCGAATCCGCCGCCGATCAGGCCGGCCACCAGCATCAGGGCCAGGAGGCCGGCCACCAGGCGGCGTCGCCGGTACACCCTGGCGGAGACTGTCGGCGTGCGGGCAGGCTGGGGCGCGCGCTTGCCGCCGGTTCCGTTTGTGCCCACGCATCCAGCGTAGCCAAGCCCGCGCCGCTGCCGGGCCCACCACGCCGCCGGGCGGCGCCGGTGAACTACAGTGGAACTGCTCACACGCCATCCGCGGCGGGGCCTGACCGTAAGGGAGATGCTTTGCACCGGGCTGTTGTGGAGTGGTTTGCGGCCAATGCCCGGGACCTGCCCTGGCGCGGCGACTGTTCGGCCTGGGGCGTGCTGGTCAGCGAGATCATGCTCCAGCAAACGCCCGTGGTGCGGGTGCGGCCCGTCTGGGCGGAATGGATGGCCCGCTGGCCGGCCCCGGCCGATCTGGCCGCCGAGCCGGCCGGAGAGGTCCTCCGGGCGTGGGGCCGCCTGGGTTATCCGCGCCGGGCGCTGCGGCTGCATGAAGCGGCCAAAGAGTTGGTTTCCGCGCATGGGGGCAAGGTGCCGTCCACGTACGCGCAGCTGCTCGCGCTGCCGGGGATCGGCACGTACACGGCGGCGGCCGTGGCCGCCTTCGCCTTTGGGCGGCGGGAGACGGTGGTTGATACCAACATCCGGCGTGTCCAGGCCCGGCTGGTGTCGGGGCTGGCGCTGCCGGCGCAGTCGCTGACCGCGGCGGAAGCGCGGCTGGCGGCGTCGCTGCTTCCCGAGGATCCGGGCCGCTCCGTGCAGTGGAATGCCGCCGTCATGGAGCTTGGCGCCTTGATCTGTACGGCCCGCAGCCCCAAATGCGATCTCTGCCCTGTCCGCGACGAGTGTGCCTGGATCGCCGCCGGGCAGCCCGAACCCACGTACATTCCCAAGGGCCAGCCGTGGGCCGGGACGGACCGCCAGGTCCGCGGCGCCGTCATGGCCGTCCTGCGGGCGGCGGATTCCCCCGTGCAGGCGGAGTTGTTGTGGGCCCCGGCCGCCGTGCTGGAGTCAACGCCCATCCCCCACCCCGGCGCCGTGGCGTCCTCCCTGCGCCGGCTGCACGACCTCAACACGCACGCGCCGCAGCTGGAGCGTGCCCTGGCCGGGCTGCTGGCCGACGGCCTGGCCCAGCTCTCCCCCGCCGGCTATCACCTGCCGCACTGACCCGCCCCCCGTTGAACTGACAGCACCCGCGGGTCCGGCCGCCCCGGCCACCCACGGGTGCTGTCAGTTCAACGGGGGCTCGCCGAATCCGTCCTGGACCGCCGCGCGCACGAAGTCGACGGCACGCTGGGCGTCGGGGCCGGTGGCGCGCACGCGCAGCTCGCTGCCCTGCCCCGCGGCGAGCGTCATGAGCAGCATGACCGACTGCCCGTCCACCCCGTTGATCTCGATGTCCACATCCATGGCGCCCAGTGCGCCGGCGAGGACGGCCGCCGGACGGGCGTGCAGGCCCAGCGGGTTGACCAGCGTGAGCACCGCCGTCACGGCACCGCCCACCGTCCCAGGCACGACGCCGGACGCCCCGGTTTCCGCCATGCCGGCGGCTTGCGCTGGGGTCGCGGGCCGGGCCCCGCCCGGATCGAGCGCGGTTTCGGCCGCCTTTTGCACCACCGCCAGCGAGGCCCCGGACTGCGCCGCGACGGCGGCCGCCACGGCCCCCTCGACCAGCGGGGCATCGGCGAGCAGCACGTTCGCCGGGTTGCCCAGGAACTCGAGCGCCGATTCGGCCGTCATGACGGCGGAGCCGAGATCGGTGAGCACCAGCACGCCGTCGCCCGTATCGGCGGAGCCCAGCGCGTCCATGACCTTCTCCAGCGATGTCCCGAGGCCGGCGTCGTCGGTGCCGCCGGCGGCAACCAGGGTGACGTCGCGCGCCATCTGGGCGGCCAGCTCCACCACCCCGGCCGCCAGTTGGGCGCTGTGCGAGACAATCACCAGCCCGACGCTCATTCACGGCCTCCCGGACGCTTGCGCGGCATCGGCGGCGGCGCGCAGGATCATCGCGGAGGACACCGCCCCCGGATCGCGGTGCCCGATGGCGCGCTCGCCCAGGTAGCTGGCCCGGCCCTTGCGCGCGATGAGCGGATCCGTGGCGACCGCCCCCGCCTCGGCGGCCAGCGCGGCGGCGGCCAGCACGTCGGCCGGCTCCGTCCCCGCGGCCGCGGCCGCGTCAACGGCGGGCGTCCAGGCGTCGATCATGGTCTTCTCGCCCACCTCGGCCTTGCCGCGCGCCACCACCCCGTCCCGGGCGRCGGTCAGGGCGGCGACGAGCAGGGCGGTGTCCAGCACGCCCGCCTCGCCCACGGCCGTGGCCGCGCGCAGGAAGGCGGTGCCGTACAGCGGCCCGGCGGCGCCGCCCACCTTGGACATGAGCGTCATGGCGGCCAGCTTGAACGCGGCCCCCGGGCTGGCCGGGGTGTCCTCGTCCAGCTTCACCAGGATCGCCTGAAAGCCGCGGTCCAGGTTCTCGCCGTGGTCGCCGTCGCCGATGGCCCGGTCCAGCTCGCTCAACGCCACCCGGTTCAGGGCCACGACGGCGGCGCTGCGGCGCAGCCAGTCGACCGCCCAGGCGCCGTCCAGGGTTCCCGCCATGCTCACACTCCCCAGCGCAGGGCCGGAGTGTTCACGGGGGCGTCCCACAGCTGCGTCATTTCCTCATCCAGGCGCAGCACCGAGATGGAGCAGCCCTGCATTTCCAGCGAGGTGATGTAGTTGCCCACGAGCGAGCGCTCCACGGTCAGGCCGGCGTCGGCCAGCACCTTCGCGGCGTGCCGGTAGACCACGTACAGCTCGCTGGCCGGGGTGCCGCCCATGCCGTTGACGAACAGGAGCACCTTGTCCCCGGGGGCCGGGGAGAGGTCGGTGAGGATGGGCTCGAGCAAGCGGTCCGTGATGCCGTCGGCGTTCTCCATGGGGATGCGGTGCCGGCCGGGTTCGCCGTGGATGCCGATGCCGATCTCGATCTCGTCGTCGCCCAATTCAAAGCTGGGCACCCCGGCGTGGGGCACCGTGCAGGCGGACAGCGCCACGCCCATGGTGCGCACGTTCTCGTTCACGCGCCGGCCGATGGCGGCAACGGCGTCGACGTCGTCACCGCGCTCGGCGGCGGCGCCCGCGATCTTCTCCACCAGCACGGTGCCGCCAACCCCGCGCCGCCCGGCCGTGTACAGCGAGTCCTCGACGGCGACGTCGTCGTTCACCAGCACGGTGCGCACCTCGATGCCGTCGGCCTGGGCCATCTCGGCGGCCGTCTCGAAGTTGAGCACGTCGCCGGTGTAGTTCTTCACAATGTGCACGACGCCGGCGCCCGAGTCCGCGGCCGCCGTCGCCGGAATGATCGCGTCGGGGGTGGGTGAGGTGAACATGGCGCCGGGGACGGCCGCGTCCAGCATGCCCAGCCCGACGTAGCCGGCGTGCAGGGGCTCGTGCCCGCTGCCGCCGCCGGAGACCAGGCCCACCTTGCCCGTCTTGGGTGCGTCCTTGCGGGTGACAAAGAGCGGATCGGGGTGGACGGTGACAAGGTCCGCATGGGCCAGCCCGAACCCCTCCATCGATTCGTCAACCACAGTCCTGGGATCATTAATGAGTTTTTTCACGACGGAACCCTCCAAGTTGAACAGTGAGCCAAGCGAAGCGGGTGATGGCGGCCGCGCCGGAATCGCCCCCTTCTTGCACACTACCCGCCGGTGTTCTGCGGTGGTAGGGGTGTCTGCTCCCTAGAGCGTGCGGATCATGCGGGTGTTGCCGAGGGTGTTGGGCTTCACGCGTGCCAGGTCCAGGAATTCGGCGATGCCCTCGTCGGCGGATCGCAGCAGTTCCGAGTACACGGCCGGGTCGACGGCGCTTTGGTCGGCCATGACCGTGAAGCCGTGGCGCACAAAGAAATCCACCTCGAACGTCAGGCAGAAGACGCGGCCGACCCCCACGTCCCGGGCCTTGGCCAGCAGCCGCTCCACGAGCGCATGCCCCACGCCCTTGCCCCGCCACGGGTCGGCGCTGGCGAGGGTGCGGATCTCGGCCAGGTCCTCCCACATGACGTGCAGGGCGCCGCAGCCGACTATGTCGCCGTCCACCTCGGCCACCAAAAACTCCTGGATGGATTCGAAATAGGTGACGGATTCCTTGGCGATCAGGATTCGCCGCTCCGCCAGCGGCGCCACCAGTTCCTTGATCGCCTGGACGTCGGAGGTGCGGGCCGGGCGGAGCGTGATGGCGGTGGTCATGGAGTCAACTGTCACGGATTCAGTGTACCGGCGTTAAACGCCTCGACGCCGGTGGCCCGCCTGGGGAAGGCGGGTCACCGGCGTCGAACGACTCCGGTCTAGGAGGCGGAGGCCGTGATGGCGTCCGGGATGTTCGGCTTGGCGGTGCCGACGAACGTGAACTTGGCCTCGTCACCCTCGCCTTCGACGTCCACGGCGATGATGTCCCCAGCCTTCAGCTCACCGAAGAGGATCTTCTCGGAGAGGTGGTCCTCGATCTCGCGCTGGATGGTCCGGCGCAGCGGCCGGGCACCCATGGCGGGATCGTAGCCGCGCGTGGCCAGGAGCACCTTCGCGGCGGTCGTCAGCTCGATGCCCATGCCCTTGTCCGCCAGGCGGCCTTCCAGCCGGCCCACCATGAGGTCCACGATCTCGATGATCTCATCCTGGGTAAGCTGCGGGAACACCACCACGTCGTCAACACGGTTGAGGAACTCGGGGCGGAAGTGCTGCTTGAGCTCCTCCGTGACCCGGGCGCGCATCCGGTTGTAGCCGGTTTGGATGTCCGTGCCGGACTGGAAACCCGTCGTGACGGCCTTGGAGATGTCCCGGGTGCCCAGGTTGGTGGTCATGATGATGATGGTGTTCTTGAAGTCCACCACCCGGCCCTGGCTGTCCGTCAGGCGGCCGTCCTCCAGGATCTGCAGGAGCGAGTTGAAGAGGTCGGCGTGCGCCTTCTCCACCTCGTCGAAGAGAACCACGGAGAACGGGCGCCGGCGCACCTTCTCGGTCAGCTGGCCGCCCTCTTCGTAGCCAACATAGCCCGGAGGGGCACCAAAGAGGCGCGAGACCGTGTGCTTCTCCGAATATTCGGACATGTCCAAGGTGATCAGGGCGTCTTCGTCACCGAAGAGGAACTCCGCGAGGGCCTTGGCCAGTTCAGTCTTGCCGACCCCGGTGGGCCCGGCAAAGATGAACGAGCCGCCGGGACGCTTGGGGTCCTTCAGCCCGGACCGGGTCCGGCGGATGGCCTGGGAGATCGACTTGATGGCCTCATCCTGGCCCACCACGCGCTTGTGGATCTCGTCTTCCATCTTCAGCAGGCGCGAGGACTCCGCCTCGGTCAGCTTGAACACGGGGATGCCGGTGGAGTTGGCCAACACCTCGGCGATGAGTTCCTCATCCACCTCGGAGATATCATCCAGGCCCCCGGACTTCCACAGGCGCTCCTTCTCGGCGCGGGCGGTGATGAGCTTTTGCTCGTCGTCGCGGAGGGCCGCGGCGCGCTCGAAGTCCTGGGCGTCAATGGAGTCTTCCTTGCGCTTCTTGACCGCGGCGATCTCCCCGTCCATGGCCTTGAGCTCCGGCGGGGCCGTCATGCGGCGGATGCGCAGCCGCGCACCGGCCTCGTCGATCAAGTCGATCGCCTTGTCCGGCAGGAAGCGGTCGCTGATGTAGCGGTCCGCCAGGGTGGCGGCGGCCGTCAGGGCGCCGTCCGTGATGGAAACCCGGTGGTGCGCCTCGTAGCGGTCGCGCAGGCCCTTGAGGATCTCGATGGCCAGCGGCACGGACGGTTCCTGCACCTGGATGGGCTGGAAGCGGCGCTCCAGCGCCGCGTCCTTCTCAATGTGCTTGCGGTATTCATCCAGCGTGGTGGCACCGATGGTCTGCAGCTCGCCGCGGGCCAGCATGGGCTTGAGGATGGAGGCCGCGTCGATGGCGCCCTCGGCCGCACCGGCCCCGACGAGGGTGTGGATCTCATCGATGAACAAGATGATGTCGCCGCGGGTGCGGATTTCCTTCAGGACCTTCTTCAGGCGTTCCTCAAAGTCGCCGCGGTACCGGGAACCGGCCACCAGAGACCCCAGGTCAAGCGTGTACAGCTGCTTGTCCTTGATGGTTTCGGGCACGTCGCCGCGGACGATGGCCTGCGCCAGGCCCTCGACGACGGCCGTCTTGCCGACGCCGGGCTCACCGATCAGGACAGGGTTGTTCTTGGTGCGGCGGGAGAGGACCTGCATGACGCGTTCCATCTCATGTTCGCGCCCAATGACGGGGTCAAGCTTGTTTTCGCGCGCGGCCTGGGTCAGGTTCCGGCCAAATTGGTCGAGCACCACGGAGCCGGCGGGGGTGCCCTCTTGCTGCTGGCCGCCGCTGGCGACCGGTTCCTTGCCCTGGTAGCCGGAGAGCAGCTGGATGACCTGCTGGCGGACCCGGCCCAGGTCGGCGCCGAGCTTCACCAGGACCTGGGCGGCAACGCCCTCACCCTCACGGATCAGCCCGAGCAGGATGTGCTCGGTGCCAATGTAGTTGTGGCCCAGCTGCAGCGCTTCGCGGAGGGAAAGTTCCAGGACCTTCTTGGCGCGCGGGGTGAACGGGATGTGCCCGCTGGGGGCCTGCTGCCCCTGCCCAATGATCTCCTGGACCTGTTCCCGGACACCGTCAAGGGAAATGTTCAAGGACTCCAGGGCCTTGGCGGCAACACCCTCACCCTCGTGGATGAGGCCGAGCAGTATGTGCTCCGTGCCGATGTAGTTGTGGTTGAGCATGCGGGCCTCTTCTTGGGCCAGCACGACAACGCGTCGGGCTCGATCGGTAAATCGCTCAAACATTTTCGCCACACTCCTCTTACTGCGTACTTTGATGCTACGCAGTACCCGGCCACCGTGGGGGCGTGTTCGCCACAGGGGAAATAACCGGCTCCGCCCCGTCGGGCACCCGCCCAGGGATTAACGCGCGACGGCGAGATCACCACGTGTGGTGATCTCGCCGTCGTTCGTGCCCGTGCGGGGCCGGTCAGCCCTGGGCGGCGTAATACGCGTTGCGGACATCGGCCTGGATGCGGCCGCGCTCGTGGACGTCATATCCATTGGCACGTGCCCAGGCGCGAATGTCGCCAACATCACTCTTGGCTTTCGGCGCTGGTGTTCCGCGGCCGCGCACGGCCCGGCCGCCGGCGCGGCGGCCCGCGGAAATGTATTTCGCCAATGCGTCGCGCAAGGCCTGGGCATTGCCAGCGGACAGGTCAATTTCATAGTTGATCCCGTCCAGGCCAAAAATCACGTTCTCATCGGCCGGACTCTGGTCGATATCGTCCACCAGGGTGACATGAATCTTCTGTGCCATGGTATTTGTCGCCTTACGTTTGAATTGAGCTACATATGCTGCACCACAAATTATGACTGGTGTTTGTGCTCGAGTCAAAGGATCATTCTTAAGGCTATTGTGCGGGTGTGTCGCCGTTGTTCGCGGAGTCGTGTTCGGCCTGCGCCAATGCGTCGCGTTCGGAGCGGTCCGCATTGAAAATGGCCTTCATGGCGAAGTAAAAAAGAACTCCCACCCCTAAAGACGGGACGATTACTGCAACATATTCCATAACCTTCAGCTTCTACTCAGGTTTCATCAAGGGAAAGAGGATGGCCTCGCGGATTCCGACGCCGGTAAAGAGCATCACCAGGCGGTCCACGCCCAGTCCGAGGCCCCCCATTGGCGGGGCGCCGTATTCCAGGGCGCGCAGGAAGTCCTCGTCCAGTTGCATGGCCTCGGGGTCGCCCGCAGCAGCCGCCAGGGACTGCTGGGTCAGGCGTTCTCGCTGGATGACGGGGTCCACCAGCTCGGAGAATGCCGTGCCGGTCTCCTTGCCGTCAATGACCAAATCCCACGCCTCGATGAGGTCCGGCTTCTCGCGGTGCGGGCGGGCCAGGGGCTGCGCGGACGGCGGATAGTCACAGACAAAGGTCGGCTGGATGAGCGTCGGCTCGACAATCTCGCCAAACAATTCCACCACCAGTTTTTCGGCGTCCCAGGTGGCGTCAATCTTTACCTCATGGCGCACCGCCAGCTCCCGCAATTCATCGGCGGAGGTGGCGGGCGTGATTTCCCGGCCAACGGCGTCGGACAATCCCTGATATACGGGCAGCCAGGGCCATTCGCCGTCGAGGTTTATCTGGCCGCGGTCGGTCTCTATGGTCCGGGACCCCACCGCATCCGCGGCGGCGAGAATAATTTGCTGCATGGTCTTGGCCATGGTGAATTGGTCGCCATAAGCCTCGTAGGCCTCCAGCATGGTGAATTCCGGGCTGTGCGTGGAATCGACGCCTTCATTGCGGAAGATGCGCCCCACTTCAAAGACCTTGTCCATGCCGCCCACAACGGCCCGCTTCAAATAAAGCTCAATCGCAATCCGCAGCGTCATGGGCTGGTCAAAGGCATTCAAGTGCGTCCGGAATGGCCGGGCCGCGGCGCCGCCGTGAATAAGCTGCAAAATGGGAGTTTCGAGCTCAATGTAATCGTCGGCGTGCAGGGTATCCCGAATTGCCTTGACAATGGCGGAACGGGCTTTGACCTGCTCGCGCGCGGTGTCCCGGACGATCAAGTCGACGTAGCGGCGGCGAACACGCATTTCCTCGGAAAGTTCGGCGTGCAGGACCGGCAGGGGGCGCAGCGCCTTGGAGGCCATGGCCCAGGTGTCGGCCATGATGGAAAGCTCCCCGCGCTTGGAGCTGATGATCTCGCCATGGACAAACACGTGGTCGCCGAGGTCCACCAGGGCCTTCCAGTCCGCCAGCAGGTCGGCGCCGATGTTGGCCAGCGACAGCATGATTTGCAAACGCGCGCCGGCCCCCGACTGCAGCGTGGCAAAGCACAGCTTGCCGGTATTGCGGACGAACACGACCCGCCCCGTGACCCCGGCCATCTCGCCGGTGGCCGCGTCGGCTTCCAGGGTGGGGTATTTCTCCCGGATTTCCTCCAGGGTATGGGTCCGCGCAACGCCTACCGGATAGGCCTGGCCACCCCGTTCCAGCAATTTGGCACGCTTTTCCATACGAACGTGCATTTGCTCTGAAACGTCGCTGGCTTCCAAGGTCACGGTATTTTCTGCGCTCACCAGACCAGTTTAGTTGGTGAATCTGAATGAACCCTCCGCGCCATTGATGCGGCGCCTACGCCGGGCCCGCGGCACCGCTCTTGGTCGAGCCGCGGACCACGAGCGTGCTGTCCAGCACCAGCGGGGACCGGGCCACGTCCTCCCCGGCCATGAGCCGGCGCAATTGGCCACCGGCGGCCCGGCCCAGCTCGGTGGCGGGCAGGTGGACGGTGGTCAGCCCCGGGTTGGAGGTTTCCGAGTACGGGAGATCGTCAAAGCCGGCCACGGCCAGCCGGCCGGGCACGTCCACGCCCGCCACCCGGGCCTCCTGCAGGACCCCGTAGGCGTGCGTGTCGGTGCAGCAGACGACGGCGGTCACCCGCTCTTGCTCCCACCCCGGCCAGGCGCGGGCGAAGGCGAGCGCGGCGGCCCCGACGTCGATGGTGGTGCGCACCGGTGCCGGCACGTGGATGCCGCGGGCGGCGGCCCGGCGGCAAAAGGCCTCCCGGCGCTCATGGAACGTCTGCGTGCCGGTCACGCTGTCCAGGTAGGCAACGGTGCGGTGGCCCAGCTCGGCGAGGTGGTCCGCGAGCAGCCGGGCACCGTGCGCGACGTCGAAGTTGACCGCCGGGGCTGCACTTTCAATCCCGGCGGCATCCAGGAGCACCATGGGTCCGGCGGCCGGCAGCTCAGCCAGGAAGAGGGCGCTCGGGGCGTCCACGAGCAAACCGGCCGGGCGCAGGGACAGCAGGTTGCGCACGTCCTGGGCGGCGGGACTCTGCCCGGGGTCGGTCACCGAGAGGAGCAGCTGGTAGTCACGGCCGATCGCCTCGCGGACGCCGGCGATGACCTTGGCAAAAAACGGGTTGGAGACATCGGGGGCCACCAGGAGCACAATGTTGCTCCGGCCCCGGGCCAGGGAGCTGCCCAGCCCGTCCACCACGTAGCCGAGCTCGGCGATGGCCCGCTCCACCTTGGCGATGTTTGCCGCGGACACCCGTCCGGCGGTCTTGCCGTTCGTCACGAGCGAGACCGTGGCGGTGGAGACCCCGGCCCGGGCCGCGACGGCCGCCGCGGTGGCGCGCGCCGGGCCGGCCGGATGGGACGACGCGGTTCTGTGCATGCCTCGATGGTACGTGGCCGGGGGCCATTTCCCCGACCGCAACGGATCAAGCGCTTGACGTGAGGGACGTTAAGCGCTTGACGTTCGGCGTTTTGCGGTGCCACACTTGACGGGTGAGAACCCCGGACCTTTGCTGGACTGGTCCCCGATGACGTGGAGAAAACGTGAACCCCCAACAGCAGCAATCCCCCGCCGGGGCAGCCGGGCAGGCAGCCGGGCCCCGCAAGATCATCCTGGACTGCGATCCCGGCCACGACGACGCGGTGGCGATCCTGCTGGCCCACGGCAACCCGGCCATTGAGCTGCTCGCCGTGACCACCGTGGTGGGCAACCAGACCTTGGAGAAGGTCACCCGGAACGCCCTGGCCGTGGGCACGATCGCCGGCATCACCGGCGTCCCCTTCGCGGCCGGCTGCCCGCGCCCGCTGGTGCGCACCATCGAAAACGCCCCCGACATCCACGGCGACAGCGGCATGGACGGGCCCGCCCTGCCCGACTCAAGCATCGCGCTGGACCCCCGCCACGCCGTCGACCTCATTATTGAAACCGTCATGGCGCACGAGCCCGGCACGGTGACGCTGGTGCCCACCGGCGGGCTGACCAACATCGCCCTGGCCGCGCGCAAGGAGCCGCGCATCGTGGAACGGGTGCAGGAGGTTGTGCTCATGGGCGGCGGCTACCACGTGGGCAACTGGAGCCCGGTGGCCGAGTTCAACATCAAGATCGATCCCGAGGCCGCACACATCGTCTTTAACGAGAAGTGGCCGGTGGTCATGGTGGGCCTGGACCTCACCCATCAGGCACTGGCCACCCCGGAGGTGGTCGCGGCCATCGGGGCCGTGGGCACCAAGCCGGCCCGGTTCGTGTTGGAACTGATGGAATTCTTCACCAAGACGTACAAGGACGCCCAGGGCTTTGACTACCCGCCCGTCCACGACCCGTGCGCCGTCGCGTACGTGATCGACCCCACCGTCATGACCACGCAAAGGGTCCCGGTCGACATTGAGCTCACCGGCACGCTGACCCTTGGCATGACCGTGGCCGATTTCCGCGCCCCCGCCCCCGCCGACTGCAACACCTCCGTGGCGGTCGACCTGGACCACGAGAAGTTCTGGCACCTGGTCACCGACGCCCTGGTGCGCATCGGCGAGGTGGATGCATGAGCCCGGCCGCGGCCGGCACGGAGGCCGGGTTGCTCAGCAAGCCCGGCAACGTGACCGTCCTGATGGTGGCCCTGCTGACGGCCTGCGTGGCCTTCCAGCTCAACGCCTCCATGCTCAGCCCGGCCCTGGTCACCATGGGCGAGGAACTACACACCGACCAGGCGGCGATTGGGCTCTCGCAGACCTGGTTCTTTACCGCCGCGGCCGTCTTCTCGCTGTTTCTGCCGCGCCTTAGCGACATCATTGGCCGCAAGAAGGTGCTCGTGGCCATGATGGTCATGATGGGCGTGGGCTCCGTGGTCTCCGCCCTGGCCCCGGATGTCACCTGGCTGTTCGTGGGCCGCATCATTCAAGGTGTCAGCGGCCCCACCGTTCCCCTGTGCCTGATCATGCTCCGCTCCGCCGTGCGGGACCCCAAGCGGTACGGGGCGCTGATGGGCCTGATCACGGCCGTCAACGGCGGCATCGCCGGGATTGACTCGTTTGTGGGCGGCTACTTTGCCGAGCATTTCGGCTTCCGCAGCATCTTTTGGCTGATGGTGGCCATGGCGATCGTCGCCGCCGTGCTGCTGGTGGTGCTGGCCGGTGAAAGCAGGCCCGGCGCCGGCACCACCATGGACTGGCTGGGCGTGTTCTGCATCGTGGTCGCCGTCGGAGCCCTGCTCACGGCGCTCAACGAGGCCACCAAGCTGGTGGGCGGATTCTCCACCGGCCCGCTGCTGGCCACCGCGGCGCTGGCCGTCGTCGCCGCCGCGGCCTTCATGGCTTTTTGGGCCGTGGAAAAACGTTCCAGGCACCCCATGGTCGAGACCGCGCACCTGCGCCAGCGCGCCACCTGGGCCCCGCTGCTGACCACCACCCTGACCATGACCGGCATCTTCGCCGTCATCAACGGCATTGTGCCCGCCTACGTGCAGGCCGCCGACCCGGGATTCGGGATCGGCCCGACCGAGATGAGCCTGCTCATCCTGACCCCCTACGCGCTGCTGGGCTGGGTCTTTGGTCCCATCACCGGGCGCCTGGCACCCGTGCTGGGCTACACCAGGGTGCTGCGGATCGGCCTGCTGGGCAGCGTCGCCGCCCTGGCGATCATTGGCTTCCTGGGCCTGCACAGCCTGCCGCTGATGATCACCGGGACCGTGCTGCTGGGCATCATGTACGCCGGCACGGTGAACATCATGCTCAACGGCCTGGGCGTGGTGCTCTCCCCCGCGGGCAACCCGGGGTTCCTGCCCGGCATGAATGCCGGCGCGTTCAACCTGGGCGCCGGGCTGAGCTTCCTGGTGCTCCCGGCCATCCTGGTGGCCACGGCCCCGTTGGGCGGGCAGGGTTCCTACCTGACCGTGGTGGTGGTGTCCCTGGTCATCACGGCGGGCGCGTTTGCGGCCTCGCTGCTGGTGCCCAAGCCCGTTGACGCCGAGGTCGGTGCCTGACGTGGCCACCCCGGAAAACCCCGGCATGGCAGAATCATCTGCGGGCGGCACGACGGCCGCCCCAACTGAAAGGGCGGCCGTGTCGAAACGAATTGTGGTGGCCGGATCCCTCAACGCGGACCTCACCATCTACTGCGAACGGCTGCCCGCGCCGGGGGAAACCCTGCACGGGCGCGGCTTTGCCGTGAACCCGGGCGGCAAGAGCGCCAACCAGGCGGTCGCCGCCGCCCGGCTCGGCGCACTCGTCACGTTGATCGGCGCCGTGGGCGAGGACGCCAACGGCGATCTGCTGGTGGCCTCCACCGCCGGCGCGGGCGTGGACGTCAGCCACGTGCACAGGATTGCCGAACCCACGGGCGTGGCCGTCATTTCCGTGGAGGACAGCGGCGAAAACAGCATCATCATCTCCGCCGGCGCCAACGGAACCCTGTCCCCCGCCGCCATGGACCCGGCCCTCTTCGCCGGGGCCGGCGTGGTGTGCCTGTGCCTGGAGGTCCCGCTGGCCACGGTGCACGCCGCCGCCGCGGCCGGGCACGACGCCGGGGCAACGGTGCTGCTGAACCTCTCGCCGTACGCGCCGGTGCCCGACGGGCTGGCCCGCCTGACCGACGTGCTGCTGGTCAACGCGCACGAGGCCTCCGCGTTCTTGGGCGGTTTTTCCCTGCCCGCCCCGGCCGCCGCGGCGGACGCCTGGCGCGGGGCCGGGGAGGAATTTGCCCGCCGCGGGCTGCACAAGGTCCTGGTGACGCTCGGGTCGTCCGGCTCCGTGGTCCTGGACGCGGCGAATGCGGCCGAGCCCGTGGTGCGGATCGCACCGACCCGGGTGGATGCGGTGGACACCACCGGGGCCGGCGACGCCTTCACCGGCGCGGTGGCCGCACGCCTGGCCGCCGGTGATTCCCTCGCGGCGGCGGCCCGCTACGCGTCCGTGGCGGCCGCCCTGGCGGCCACGAAAAAGGGCACCCAGGCCGCGTACCCCTCCGCCGGGCAGGTCGCCGCGAAACTCAGGGCGGTGGAAACGGACATCCGCCCCTAATACGACAGGGCGCGAATGTCCGTTTCCACCGCGGGGCGACGGTTCAGCTACCCCAGGTTGACGTTGTCGATGAGCCGGACCGGTCCCACCTTCGCGGCGATCAACGCGACGGCCGCCCCGGTGAACGGGGTGTCCTGGCAGTTTTCCGCCCGTATCTGCAGGGTTTCCGGGTCCACCACCTCCAGGTAGTCCAGCTCCACCCCGGGGGCGCTGCGCACCAGCGCCTCGGCCGACGGGATGTCAAGCGGTTCGTGGGCGTCCGCGCGCCGGCCCAGCAGCCGCAACGCACGCCAGAGCACCAGCGCCGCATCCCGTTCCGGCGCCGACAGGAAGCGGTTGCGGCTCGAGAGCGCCAGACCGTCGGGATCGCGGACGGTGGGGACCTCCACAATGTCCACCGGAAAGTTCAGATCGGCCACCATGCGCCGCACCAGCGCCAGCTGCTGGGCGTCCTTTTGGCCAAAATATGCCCGGTACGGCGCCCTGCCGGTGCCGTCCGCCACCAGGCCGCTGCCGGGCAGGGCCGCGTGCAGCAGCTTGGCGACCACGGTCAGGACACCGTCAAAATGCCCCGGCCGGGAGGCGCCCTCATACAGCCCGCCCAGGACGCCGGCCCGGATCCACACCGCCGGTTCGCCATCCGGGTACATCTCCGCCGCCGACGGGGCAAACAGCAGGTCCACCCCGGCGGCCGAGAGCAGGGCCAGATCCGCCTCCATGGTGCGCGGGTACCGGGCCAGATCCTCGGGGTCGCCGAACTGGAGCGGATTGACAAAGACGCTGGCGACGACGACGGCGTTCTCGGCCACCGCCGCCCGGGCCAGTTCCGCGTGGCCGGCGTGGAGTCCGCCCATGGTCGGTACGAGTCCCAGCGTGCCCGGGTGGCCGCTCCCGGGCAACTTCTCGGCCAGCAGGGCCCCGGTGGCCGCCCGGAGCTCGGCAATGGTGGAAACCAGGACAGTGGTCATATCAGTCGCTTTCGTCAAGGGGAGGGGTTTGCTCGGGTGCGCCCGTGGCCGGGCCGGCGTCGTCCGCGGTCAGCGCCGCCTGCACACCCAGGTAGGCGTCGGCGGACAGCAGCCGGCGCCGGGCGGCCCGGGTGGCGGTGGCCGCCGATAGGGCCAGATAGGCGTCAATGATATCCGCAGATCCGGTGTCCAGGGCGTGCTCGCGCAGGGCTTCGGTGTGGGCGGCGACGGTTCCGGTGTCCCCGCGCGCCACCGGCCCGGTGAGCGCCGACTCCCCGGATGCCAGCGCATTCTCCAGCGCGGCGCGCAGCAGCGGTCCGAGCACCTGGTTGGGCGCCTCGACGCCGATGTCGCCGAGGATCTGCGCCGCCTGCGCGACCAGGGTGACCAGGTGGTTGGCCGAATGGGCCAGGGCCGCGTGGTAGAGGACGCGGTCCGCCTCGGCGATGACGACCGGTTCGGCCCCCATCTCCACCACGAGCGCCTGGGCGATGGGCAGCATGGCCGGTTCGGCCGTGATCCCGAACGAGCAGTCCGTCAGCCGGGCCAGGTCAAGGCTCATCCCGGTGAACGTCATGGCCGGGTGCAGGGCCAGGGTGATGGCGCCGGCCGCCTTCGCCGGGGCCAGCACCCCGATGCCGTACCGCCCGGAGGTGTGGGCCACCAGCTGGCCCGCCTGCCAGGCGCCGGTCGCAGCCAGCCCGGTCACCAGCGCCGGGAGGGCGTCGTCCGGGACGGCCAGCAACACCAGCTCGGCGCGTTCGACAATGTCCGGGATCTGTTGGACCGGAACCCCGGGCAGCAGCAGCTCGGCCCGGTCCCGCGAGGCCTCCGACACCGCGGAGACCCCGACGACGGCGTGCCCGGCCGCGCGCAGGGCCGCCCCCAGCACGGCCCCCACCTTGCCGGCTCCGATGACTCCAACGCCGAGGCGTCCTGGCTTAGCGGGCATGCGGCCCCTCCTGGGGTTGGGCTTGGGGTTGGGCCAGCCAGTGCTCGACGGCGTGGATGCGGCGGGCGGTGGCGGCGCGGACGGCTTGTTCGTCGAAGAGGCGGCGGCCGGCGTCGAGCGCCATGTGGTGGACCAGCGGCTGGATGGGGCCGGCGGTGGAGTGCAGCTCAAAGTCGACCAGGCCAAGTGCGGCCATGAGGGGACCCTGGCGCAGGCTCAGGGATTGGGTGCGCTCGTGCGGGACCACCTGGAGGCGGCGAAAGAGGATCCCGTGCCGGCACAGCAGGGCCGTGTCCGTGGCGCGGAACGCGTTGTACCGCCAGGCGAGCGGGTCGATCCACCGGGCCGAGCGCGGTGAATGAACAAAGCCCTCGGTGTTGCCGGGGCCGCGGAGCCCTGCGGTGAAGACGTCCACCGGGTTCGGGACGCCGGGCTCCGGAAAGACCAGCGCCAGCACGGCCATGACCTCCTGGAGCGTTCCGGCGGGCAGCAGGACGGTCCGGTTGCCGTTATCGGCGCGGTCGGCGCCGTAGCCGGCGACGTTGACGTGCACCCGGTACCAGCCAAACGGCCGCCAGAAGGGGCCCTGGCTGATCCCGACGGCCTGCACCCGGCCGGGCGGGATGGTCTGGGAGCGGGTCTCGAGCATGCCGTAGTGCAGCCGGACCCCGTCGGGTGAGACGGCCACGCGAAAGTTGAAGTCCCGGGTGACGCCCTTCCAATAGGATGCCGCCAGGCCGATCAGGATCGGGACGAACCCCAGGAAGACGGCGAATTCCCCGCTCCAGACGCCGAGGGCGACGGCGACGGCCACCACGGCGACGGACACCGCCGACAGTCCGCTCAACAACACGGATCCGATGATCCGGCCGGGGGCCAGGGCCAGCACGTGCCGTTCGGGCGCCTCCGTCACGTCCTGGGGCGCCGCCGGGTCGACGTGCACCCCGGCCGCGCGGGCCAGGATGGCGGCGCGCAGCCGCTTGGCCTCCTCCAGCTTAAGGAAGGACAGCTTGATGGCCGATTTCCCGCCGTCGGCGACCTCAAACTTCAGCTCGGCCAGCCCGAAAAAGCGGGCGAGCAGCGGCTGCACGACGTCGATGGCCTGCACCCTGTCAATGCGGGCCCGGCGTTGCTGGCGGAAGACGATGCCGGAGTTGATGTGCACCTGGGAGTCCGTGACCTGGTAGCGGGTGAAGCGCCAGGACAGGTAGAAGGCCAGGGAAAAGACGACGACGGCGACCCCCACCACCGCCAAGATGACGCCGGCCGGTGCGCCGGAGGAGTTGGAGTTGGAGTAAAACACTGAATCCAGGGAGTTCCGGCCAAAGAGCACCAACACGGCGGCAACGGCCACCCAGCCGCGCACCAGCGGTGAAATGGGGTGGACACGGTGCCAGTCTTCGGGGCCGTCGGTGCGAAACGAGGCGGCCGGCAGCTCCGTCACAGCCCGGCCAGTTTCGCCTCACCGCGGGCGGAGAGCTGCTCGCGCAGCCGGGCGGCCTCGGCGGCGGGCAGCCCGGAAAGCACCGCGTTGGTGCCAGGTGATGCGGTGTGCAGGTGGATGCTGCTCAGCCCCAGCATCCGCTCCAGCGGGCCCATGGTGACGTCCACGTACTGCATCCGCCCGTAGGGGACCACCATGACCCGGTGAAACATGATGCCCTGGCGGATCAACAGGTCCTCGTTGCGTTCGGCGTACCCGATGGCCCGCACCTGGCGCGGCACCAGGGCCAGGGCCCACAGCACAACGGCCAGGACGGCCGCGGGGAGGGCCCAGGCCAGCCAGCCCGGGAACCGGGACCACACGCCGGTTTGGGCCAGGACCAGGGGGACGGATGCGAGGGCCAGGAACACCAGCCCGGAGCCGCCGCGTTCAATCAGGCGGGCGGTGACGAGCTTGCTTGAGACGCGCAGGAACACGACGCCGGAGGGGTCGATGGCGCTGCGGTGCGAGGTGGTGGGGGGTGAGCTAGGCAAATTCTTCCTTCCCGTGGCCTTCGCGCCGCGCCCGGTTTGGGGGAGTTGCGTCCGTATCCTCCGGCGGGAGCTTGCAGAAGCGCTCCACGATCAGGCCGGTGACGATCATGGCGACGCCGCCGCCCATCACGGCCGCGATCTGGCCGACGATGCCCAGGTCGGTGCGCAGGGACAGGGTGGGCAGCTGGTTCAACAGGATGCCCGCGTGCCAGCCCAGCAGGACGGCCCCGGCATAGGCGCAGGCCTGGGCCAGGACCAGGGTTCGGGCGGCCAGCAGCGGGTCCAGGTGCTTGTCCCGGTTTCCGTTGCGCCACCGGCGAACCTTCAGGCCCAGAATCCAGGCCACCACCACGATCAGGCCCATGGTGGAGAGCGAGCTCAGCGGCAGCACCGGCAGCGCCAGGCTGGCGCGGCCGGTCAGCTCGGTTGCCACCCAGCCGGCAACCGCCAGGACGATGGTCACGGTCACCAACCATGCAGGCCGGATGGTCCGCATTGTGCTCCTCATTGTTGCCTCACCGGTTCGCATTGCGACTTCTATATCAACGATATAGTTTTTTCACCCGTTGCGGCGTTCCGCCTGCCTGCTTTACGTGGACCGTTCCCGCCCCTCGCCGGCGGCGTCGAGCTCCGCGTGCGCGATCCCGGGCATGTCCGCGGCCGCGGCGGCCAGTTCGGCGACGGGGCGCCCGTCCAGCAGGGCGTTGGGGTCCATCAGCGACCACGGATACAGCACAAACGCTCGCTGCGCCGCGCGCGGGTGCGGCAGCGTCAGGAACGGGTCCGCACTGTGGAGATCCCCGTAGCTGATGATGTCAACGTCCAGGGTGCGTGCGCCCCAGCGGACCTCGCGCACCCGATGGTGGGCCGCCTCCACCGCATGGCAGTGGGCCAGCAGCTCGTACGGGTCCAAGGTGGTGTCCACGGCGATGACCATGTTCAGGAAGTCCGGCTGCCCGGCGGGGCCGCCCACGGGCTTGGTCACCACCACCGGGGAGACGTCGCGCAGGCGCACCTCCGGGCGGTCTACCAGGTCGGCGACGGCGGCATTGAGCGTGCCGTGCCGCTCGCCGAGGTTGCTGCCCAGGGCCAAAATCACGCGGGTCAGGGGGCGAGGTGCGCTCACGCCCTGCTCCGGTGCACGGTGATGCTGACATCGGCAAACGGCACCTGGATGGGCGCCTTGGGCTTGTGCACCGTCACGTCCACGGCAACGACGCCGGGAAAGTCGGTCAGGATGCGTTCGGCGATGCGGACGGTCAACGTCTCAATCAAGTCCAGTGACTCGCCGCGAATCAGGCCGGCAATGGTTTCGGCGACTTCGCCGTAGTTGGCGGTCCGCGTGAGGTCATCGCTTGCGGCGGCCGCCGAAATGTCGGTGTGCAGGGCGGCGTCGACAATGAACGGCTGGCCGTCACGCTTCTCGTGGTCAAAGACGCCGTGGTACCCGATGGCGGTGATGCCGGTCAGGGTGATGACGTCCGCGACTCCGCCGGAGCCAAAGACCGTCCCGGTGGTGTCCGCCAGGGGATCGCCGGCGGCGGACCGGCCCGCAACGGCGCTCACAGGGCCGCGGCCGCGTTGAGGGCGGCCAGCCGTGCCTGGCGGGCCTGGTTTTGCCGGGCGGCGACCTTCACGGCGTCAAGGCTGGCGCCGACGTCGTGCACGCGCACCCCCCACACGCCCTGGGCCGCGGCCAGCGCGGAGGTGGCGGAGGTGGCGTCGTCGCGCTCTTTGGGAGCGGCGGCCTTGCCGGCGGTCGTGAGCAGCGAGCCCAGGAACCGCTTGCGGGAGGTGCCCACCAGGACCCGGTTGCCCAGTTCGGCAACGCGGGCCAGGTTGGCCAGCAGCTCCCAGTTCTGGTCCGCGTTCTTGGAGAAGCCGATGCCCGGGTCCACGATCAGCATTTCCGGCTTGACGCCGGCGGCGTAGAACCGTTCGCGGACCTCGGCCAGTTCCCGCACGACGTCCTCGACCACGTCCGTGTACTGGGTCAGCGCATCCATGGAGCGGGAATTGCCGCGGCTGTGCATGAGCACGTACGGCGCCTGGCGCTCGGCGATCAGGGCGATCATCTCCGGGTGGACGTTGGTGCCCGAGACGTCGTTGATGAGTCCGGCGCCGGCGTCCAGGGCCAGGGCGGCCGTGGAGGCGTGGCGGGTGTCCACGCTCACCAGCGCCCCCGCCTTCGCCAGGGCCTCGATGACGGGCATGATGCGGCGCTGCTCCTCGGCCTCGTCCACGTCCTCGGCACCGGGGCGGGTGGACTCGCCGCCGACGTCGATGATGTCCGCGCCGCCGTAGAACAGGCGCAGGCCATGGGCGATCGCCGTGTCCAGCGAGTTGTACTCGCCGCCGTCGCTGAAGGAGTCGGGCGTGCAGTTCAGGATGCCCATCACCACCGTCCGCTCGGTTGGCAGGGCGGCAAACGTGGCCACCGACTTCCGGGACCGGAGCACGGGCAGCGGTGAGGTGGCCGGACCGGTACCCGGGGCGGCTGCGAGGGAATCCATTATGTGTTCTTACCTTCCAAGAATCAGGCTCATGGCCTCGGCCCGGGTTGCGGGCTCATGTAGGAGGCCGCGGACCGCGCTGGTGACGGTCTTGGCCCCGGGTTTGCGCACGCCCCGCATGGACATGCACATGTGTTCACATTCGATGACGACAATCGCGCCGCGGGGCTTGAGGTGCTTCACCAGCGAATCGGCGATCTGGCTGGTCAGCCGTTCCTGGACCTGGGGCCGCTTGGCGTAGATGTCCACCAGCCGGGCCAGCTTGCTCAGCCCGGTCACCCGGCCGTCCGCGGACGGGATGTAGCCGACGTGGGCGCTGCCGTGGAAGGGCACCAGGTGGTGTTCGCAGGTGGAGTAGAAGGGGATGTCCTTCACCAGCACCATTTCCTCGTGGGCGATGTCGAAGGTGATCCCCAGCACGTCGCCCGGGTTTTGGTGCAGGCCGGAGAACACCTCGGCGTATGCCTTGGCCACGCGCTTGGGTGTTTCGGCCAGCCCGCTGCGGTCCGGGTCCTCACCGACGGCGAGCAGGATTTCCCGCACGGCCGCCTCAATGCGCGGCAGGTCCATATGCCCGCCGGGCGCGCCCGCGCCCAGGGTGCCCTGCTCGGTGAAGCCGGGGTCGTCGTCGTAATCAGTCACGGATGTGATCCTATACGTTATCGGGGCTGGCCCGGAGGTTGCTCCCCGTTGCCCGGGCCCAAATCCATGCCCGGGGCACGCCGCGGCGCGTCCACCTCGCCCTGCAGGTGTGCCTTGGCCAGCTGGTCCTGCGGGGCCACCGTTTCCGGGGCGGGATCGCCGGCGGCCAGGGCGTCCCGGCGCTCCTTCGCCGTAACAACGGGCGGGAGGTTGGAGACCGGGCGGGACTCCTTGGACAGCCACACCTCGCGCTGCTCCGGGCGGCGCAGGTCCACGAAGATCTGGGCAATTTCGGCCTGGTTGAGCGTCTCGCGATCCAGCAGTTCCAGGGCCAGCCGGTCCAGCACGTCCCGGTTGTCGATGAGCGCCGCGTAGGCCTCGTCATGGGCCTGGTCAATGAGGCGGCGCACTTCCTCGTCGATGATCGTGGCCACCGATTCGGAGTAGTCGCGGTCGTGGCCGGCGTCGCGGCCCAGGAACGGCTCGCCGCCGCCGGAACCCAGTTTCACCGCGCCGATGCGTTCGCTCATCCCGTACTGGGTGACCATCTTGCGGGCGATGCCRCTGGCCTTTTCAATGTCGTTGGAGGCGCCGGTGGAGGGGTCGTGGAAGACGATTTCCTCCGCCACGCGCCCGCCCATGGCGTAGGCCATCTGGTCCAGCAGCTCGTTGCGGGTCACCGAGTACTTGTCGTCCTCCGGGACCACCATGGTGTAGCCCAGGGCGCGGCCGCGGGGCAGGATGGTGATCTTGGTGACGGGGGCGGTATTGTGCATGGCCGCGGCGACCAGGGCGTGGCCACCCTCATGGTAGGCGGTGATCTTGCGCTCAAGTTCCTTCATGACGCGGGTGCGCTTTTGCGGCCCGGCCATGACGCGGTCGATGGACTCGTCCAGGGCGCGGTCGTCGATCAGCTGGGCGTTGGAGCGGGCCGTCAGCAGCGCGGCCTCGTTGAGCACATTGGCCAGGTCCGCACCCGTGTAGCCGGGCGTCTTTTTCGCCACGGCGTTCAGGTCAACGCCGGGGGCCATGGGCTTGCCCTTCGCGTGGACCTTGAGGATTTGTTCGCGGCCCAGCCGGTCCGGGGCCTCCACGGGGATCTGGCGGTCAAAGCGGCCCGGGCGCAGCAGGGCCGGGTCCAGCACGTCGGGGCGGTTGGTGGCGGCGATCAGGATGACGTTGGTCTTCACGTCAAAGCCGTCCATCTCCACCAGCAACTGGTTCAGTGTCTGCTCGCGCTCGTCGTTGCCGCCGCCGATGCCGGCGCCGCGGTGCCGGCCGACGGCGTCGATCTCGTCAACGAAGATGATGGCGGGGGCGTTGGTCTTGGCCTGCTCAAACAGGTCGCGGACACGGGAGGCGCCCACGCCGACGAACATCTCGACAAAGTCGGAACCGGAGATGGAGTAGAACGGCACCCCGGCCTCGCCGGCCACGGCACGGGCGAGCAGCGTCTTGCCGGTCCCGGGCGGGCCGTACAGCAGCACGCCCTTGGGGATCTTGGCCCCGACGGCGGCAAACTTGCCCGGATCCTGCAGGAACTCCTTGATTTCATGGAGTTCCTCGACGGCCTCGTCCGCGCCGGCAACGTCCGTGAACGTCACCTGCGGGTGGTCCTTGGTGATCAGCTTGGCCTTGGACTTGCCAAATTGCATGACCTTGCTGCCGCCGCCTTGCATGCGGGAGAACAGGAACCAGAAGATCAGCCCGATGAGCACGAACGGGATCAGCAGCGAGAGCATGCTCGTCCAGAAGTTGTTGCTGGCGGGCTGGTCGTCAAAGCTGGCCAGGTTGGCCTTGTCGATGGCGTCCACCATGCTGGGGGCGCGGTAGCCGCCGTAGAAGAACTGGACGTCCTTGCCGGCCTTCGTGCCGTCGGCGGTGGTGTAGTCGCTCTTGAGGACCATGTCCACGCGGCCTTCGGAGCCGAAGATCTTGGCGCTGGCCACCTTGTCGGTGTTCAGCAGGGTCAGGGCCTCGGAGGTCTTGATGCTGGTCTGGCTGGTCCCGGTGAAGGTGGCCAGGGCCGCCCCCACGAGCAAAACGACCACAATGATCCAAATAAAGGGACCCTTGAAGAGTTTCTTGACTTTCATGTGTTCGAGGCCAGGCCCCGTCCCTCCCGCTCAACCAACTTGTTTGCAACTTCGGCACGCTTGCGCGCCCGTGGTACCGGCCGTACACCGTTTCACATCACTCACGTATGGGAAAGGGCAATAGTTCCCCGTGGGCGGCGATTATTCGTAAATGTGCGGCGCCAGCGTGCCGATAAAGTCCAGGTTGCGGTACTTTTCGGCGAAGTCCAGGCCATACCCCACCACAAATTCGCTGGGGATCTCGTAGCCGACGTACTTGACGTCGATTTCCACCTTCGCGGCGGCCGGCTTGCGCAGCAGCGTACAGATTTCCACCGAGGCCGGGCCGCGGGAAATCAGGTTGGCCTTGAGCCAGGACAGGGTCAGGCCGGAGTCAATGATGTCCTCGACGATGAGCACGTGCTTGCCCATGAGGTCGGTCTCAAGGTCCTTCAGGATGCGCACCACCCCGGAGGACTGGGTGCCGGAACCGTACGAGGAGACCGCCATCCAATCCATGGTCACGTGGCTGTGCAGGGCCCGGGACAAATCAGCCATGATCATGACGGCACCCTTGAGCACGCCAACGAGCAAGACGTCGCGGCCGGCGTAGTCCGCATCGATCTGTGCGGCCAATTCGGCAACACGCTCCTGGATTTGTTCTTTGGTGTAGAGAACGTGCTTCAGATCGGCTTGGACGTCTTGTGAATCCACCAATGGCTCCTGATTGTTTTGGACGATGTGACTGATGTACTTGAGGAGCACGGCGGCAAGCAGTGCTAGTCGTTGCGCCTCAGGACAAGCTTCCCATAGCCCGCACCCTCTTGCGGAACGCCCTGGCTGCGTGAAATTCGGTAGGCGCCAACTTTTCCGGCCATTTGCACGGGCCCGGCCGAGCCCTTCCGGTCCAGCAGCGCCTCCGCCGCCTGCAGCCTTTCGAAGCTGGGGGCCGCCCCGCCCAGTGCGACGACGGCCCGCGCCAACACGCGCATCCGCAGGGCCGGGGCCAACTGGCGCAGCGCGTCTTCGGCGAGGCGCACCTCCGCCAGGGGCGCCCCCGCTGCCGTGGTGGCCGGCCCCCTCGACGGTTCGGCGATCCGGGTGAATTCCCGCTCGGCCAGCTCATCGAGCAGGTCGGCGTCGTAACCCAAGATGGTGGCCGAGCGGGCCAACGACTCGGCCACGCCGGGGCCCAGTTCCCGGGCCAGGAACGGGAGCACGTCGCCCCTGACCCGCACGCGCAGATAGGCGGGGTCAGCGTTGGCGGGATCGTGCCAGGGTTCAAGGCCCAGCGCGTCGCAAATCGCCAGCGTCTCCGCCCGGCGAAGGCCCAGGAACGGGCGCAGGTAGATGCCGCGGCGTTCGCGCATGCCGGCCAGGGACCGGGTGCCGGAGCCGCGGGCCAGGCCCAGCAGCACGGACTCGGCCTGGTCGTCCATGGTGTGTCCGAGCAGGACGGCCTCGGCCCCGAGGTCGCGGGCCGCCGCGTCAAGGGCGTCAAAGCGGGCGGCGCGGGCCGCCGCCTCCGGACCGGCGCCGTCGTGTCGGACGTCAACCGCACGGACCTCCACCGGGTCAAGGCCTAGGGCGCGCAGCGTTTGCGCCGTCGTCGCGGCAACCTCGGCGCTGCCCGGCTGCATCCGGTGGTCGACCACGACGGCGCCGACGCGAACCTCCCCGCGGGTGGCAAGGAACCCGGCGACGGCGGCCAGGGCGAGGGAGTCGGGGCCCCCGCTGCAGCCGACCAGGATCAGCGGCGGGTTCGCGGCCGGGTGGTATTTGCCGGTGGTGCTCACGTCCAGCAGGGCCGCCACCATGGCCCGGGCCTTGCCCACGGTCGGGTCCAGGCGCCGGCGGGGCCGGGTGGCGGGGGCGGCCTGTTCGGCCACCTACAGGCCCATCCGGTCGACCCAGAGGCGGGCGTTGTGGATTTCGGGTTCGGTGGGCAGGTTTTCCGCCCGGGTCCAGACGGTGTTGAAGCCGTCCAGGCCGGCAATTTCGACCACGTCGCGCACAAATTTGGCGCCGTCGCTGTATTGCCGCATTTTTGCATCCAGCCCCAGGAGGTTGCGAATGAACTTCTCCAGGAGGCCGCGGTCCTTGCCGCGGTTGTTGAAGCGCTGGCGGATGGTGCGCACCGTGGGCACGATGCGCGTGTCCACGCCGTCCATGACGACGTTGGCGTGTCCCTCCAGCAGGCTCATGACGGCCGTGACGTGGGACAGGGCGGCCTTTTGGGCCGGGTCCGCCAGCAGGTCCAGCACCCCGCCGCGGCTGGGGACGGACGCGTCCCGATCCCCGGCACTGCGCTTGCCGGCCAGCTGCTTGACGGTCTGCGCGAGGCGTTCGCCCAGCTTGTCGGAGTCGCCGACCAGCAGCTCGCCGAGTTTTTCAATCTCGGCCAGCATGTGGTGGCGCAACCAGGGTGCGGCGGCGAATTGCACCCGGTGCGTTTGTTCGTGCAGGCACACCCAGAGCCGGAAGTCGGCCGGGTCCACTTTGAGTTCGCGTTCGACCGTGATGATGTTCGGCGCCACCAGCAGCAGCCGGCCGCCGGAGGCTGCCGGAGCCGCCGGGCCGGCGGGGGCCAGGGCGGAAAAGGGGTCGTACTGGCCCAGGACCTTGCTGGAGAGGAACGCGAGCGCGGCGCCGAGCTGGGCCCCCGTCACGGTCCCGCTCACGGCGGCCACGGACTTGCCGGCGGCGGCCTGTTTTGCGGCCAGGGCGGACATGATGGGGTCCATCATGACGGCGAAGCTTTGGGTGTTGGCCTTGGCCCAGGATGCCCGGTCCACCACCAGCACCTCGGAGTCGCGCAGGTCCCGCGCCGCCTCCAATTTGCTGATGTCGTGCACGTACGGCACGGATTTCTCCGCCATCGTGCGCAGATTCTCCACCGCCGAACCGATCTCCGGGCCGCTGAGCATGGGACCGGCGGCGGCCAGGCCGGCCGCCGTTCTTGCCGCCAGCTCCCAGTTGACGAGGCTGCCGCCGGGGGTCTCCGGGCTCGATGGTGTGGCGTATGTGCTGCTCTGCTGGCTCATGCTCACCATCAGATCATAGTTGCCTGACAAGTCCCCCACCGCCCCGGGCCGCGGCCCGCCCGGTCCCGTGCGGTCAGCTCCTGGCGAGGACGGCGGCGGCGGCGTCGATGGCGGGCAGGGCCGTGGCCGGGCCGCCCCGGAGCTTGTTGCCCATGATGGAAAAGACCAGCAGCCGGCCCTTGGTGTTCACCACGTAACCGGTCAGGGTGGCCGCCTGGTTGAGCGTGCCGGTCTTGGCCCGGACGACGCCGGCGCCGTCGACCGTCTCCGGGCCGGTGAAGCGCCGCTCGAGCGTCCCGGACAACGCGGCGATGGGCAGCCCGTCCAACGCCCGGGCCGGGTCCGATTCGGGGTGCGCCAGCATCAGGGCGACGGCCGCCGCGAGCTGCTTGGCGCTGACAAGGTTGCCGGGGGCCAGCCCGCAGCTATCCGCGATGACCACGCCGTTCAGGTCCAGGCCAAGGCCGGCAAGGACGGACCGGATGCCGGCGGCAGCACCGGAGTAGGACGGCTCGGCACCCTGTTTCACGGCCACCATCCGGCCCAGGACCTCGGCCAGGTAGTTGTCCGATTCCAGCAGCAGATAATCCACCTGTTCGGCCACCGTGGCGGACTGGGCCGTGGCCAGCACGGTCGCGGCCGGCGCCGCGCCGGCCCGGGAAACGGTCGGGGCGACCACCACGCCGGTGTCCTCCAGGGCCGCGGCGAAGGCGGTGGCCACGGCGTCGGCGGCATCCTGCGGGCGGGGGCCGCCCGTGGTTCCCGGCGCCTGCCGGCCGGCATACAGGGCCATGGGGTAGATGGGCGCGATTTCCCCCGCGTCCACGTCGCCGGAGAGCCACTTCGGGTTCAGGGTGGGTCCGGTGAACAGGGAGTCGTCGAAGCCCACCGTGACGGGGCCCTTGATGCCGGCGGCGGCCAGCGCGGCGGCCGTGTCCTTGGCCAGGGAGGCCAGCCCGGCGTGGCCCATGACGGCGGCGGGGTCGCTCTCCCCCGCGGCCAGCATGGCGTCGCCGCCGGCCTTCAGGACGATGGTGGCGGGCGCATTGCCGGCAACCACCCTCGTGCTGAACCGGGTTTGGGCGCCAAGCGTCTTCAACGCGGCGATGGCGGTGAGCAGCTTCAGGTTGGACGCGGGGGTCCGGGCCGTCTCGCCGTTGCGTGAGTACAGGGTCTTGCCGGTGGACGCATCGGCAACATAGGCGCTGAAGTCTCCTGCGCCGTCGAACGCCAACGCCGCCCCCAGCTTGGCGGACAGCGCGGCGGCATCCGGCAGCCCGGCGGAGGTGGCCAACGGGCCGATCCCGGACACGGCACCCAGGGACGTGGGTGCCAGCTGGGCTGCCGGGAGCACCGGCGCGGTGGCGGGATTCGCGGGGAGCAGGGCCGGGACCAGGTTCATCCCGGTCGGCACGGTCACGGCGGCCAGCGCCACGAGGAGCAGCCCGGTCGTCACCGCTGTTGACGTACGGCCCATCGTTCTGGTCATTCCTTCACGGCTGGTGCGGGGCCCGGCGCGGGGCGCGTGATCGGGCACGGGACATCCCGTACGGGAATACACGGGTGAGTTTCGGCGCAGCAAAAAGCGCCTATATCCTCATACTAGACGTAATTTCAGCGCAACGGCCGCCTCAGGGCGCCCAGCACCCATGTAAGGAGCACCAGATGAAGCATGACGTCACCATTGAAATCCCGCGCGGATCCCGCGTCAAATATGAGGTCGACCACGAGAGTGGCCGCGTCCGCCTGGACCGTGTGTTGTTCACCTCAATGCAGTACCCCACGCACTACGGCTTCTTCGACAACACGCTGGGCGAGGACGGCGATCCCCTGGACGCGCTGGTCCTGCTCCAGGACTACGATCTGCACCCCGGCGTCGTCGTCGATGCCCGCCCCATCGCCGTGTTCAACATGACGGACGAGTCCGGCGGCGACGCCAAGGTCCTGTGCGTCGTGGATGACAAGCGCTTTGACCACATCCAGGAAATCTCCGACGTGGACGAGTTCCTGATCAAGGAGATCGAGCACTTCTTCACCCGCTACAAGGACCTGGAGCCCGGCAAATGGGTCAAGGCCGAGGGCTGGGCCGACCGCGCCGCCGCCGAGGCCGAGCTGGCGGCCTCCATCAAGCGCTTCGAGGCCACCGGGCACTAACCCCCTTCGTGAACTGGCCCGCAAAAGATGTCGAAAAATCGCGAAAATCGCCCGTTTCTCGACATGTTTTGCGGGTCAGTTTTTCTATTGCGCGGGGCTGGGGACGGGGAGCCGGGGACGCGCTAGAGGAGGCTGCGCAGGACCGCGGCGGCGCCGTCGTCGGACACGGAGGCGGTGACCTCGTTGGCGGCGGCCCGCACGGCCGCCTGCGCCTGGCCCATCGCCACACCCCGGCCGGCCCACCGCAGCATTTCGATGTCGTTGCTGCCGTCGCCCACGGCCACGGTCCGGGAGCGGTGGATGCCCAGCCGGGCGCGCAGCTTCTCCAGGGCCGAGGCCTTGGTGACGCCGGCCGCGGCAATGTCCAGCCAGGCGCTCCAGCCGACGGCGTAGGTAACCCCGTGCAGCCCGGCGGCGGAAATGGCGGCGGCGAACTCGTCAGTGCTGGCCTCCGCGCTGTTCACCACCACCCGGACGGCCTCCGTGTCCAGGAGGTGGCCGAAGTCCACACCGCGGGCCTCGATGCCGAAGCTCGCATCCTGGAATCGGGAGGTGGAGAGGAAATTCCCGTGCGCGTCCTCCAGGGCGAACCTGGCGCCGGGGATTTTGTCGCGCAGGGTGGTCAGGGCCGCCCTGGGGCTGAAGGTGACCTTGTCCAGGACCTCGTAGCCGCGCTCCAGATCGGGGTCCAGGCGCAGTGTCACGCCGCCGTTGGAACACACGCCGTAACCGCGGACCACGCCGATCTGCGCCACCACCGGAAGCAGTGCGCCCACGGAGCGGCCGGTGGCAATGATGACCTCGTGCTCGGCGTCCACCACGGCCATGGCGGCCGCCCGGACGGAGTCGCTCATGTGGCCATCGTGATCCACCAGCGTGCCGTCCACGTCCAGTGCCACCATGAATTGTGCAGCTGCCGGGGCTGCGATTGCCTGGTCATCGATGCCAGGGACGGCCGTATTTGCGGTCATAGTCATATACCCAGTGAACCAGTTGGGCGCATCCGGCACGAAGCCGCCACCCCTTAAAGAAGTGAACTCCGGGTGAATACTCACAGCCTCTTCCACAGTGTGAGTATTCACCCGGCGTTCACGCGGGCGGCTACAGGACGGGGAAAACGTCCATCCCGCCCAGGTACGGGCGCAGCGCGGCCGGGACGTTGACCGAACCGTCCGCGTTTTGGTGGTGCTCCAGGATGGCCACGATCCAGCGCGTGGTGGCAAGGGTCCCGTTCAGTGTTGCCACCGCCCGGGTGCCGGCCTTGCCGCCGTCCTCGGCGAGAACCCGTTCGCGCACGTTCAGCCGGCGCGCCTGGTAGGTGGTGCAGTTCGACGTCGACGTCAGCTCGCGGTAGGCGTCCTGCGTCGGCACCCAGGCCTCGCAGTCAAACTTGCGGGCGGCGGAGGTGCCGAGGTCGCCGGCGGCCGTGTCGATGACCCGGTACGGCAACTCCACCTTGGCCAGCATCTCCTCTTCCCAGGCCAGCAGGCGCTGGTGTTCCTCGGCGGCCTTTTCGACCGTGGTGTAGACGAACATCTCCACCTTGTTGAACTGGTGGACGCGGATGATGCCGCGCGTGTCCTTGCCGTGGGAGCCGGCCTCGCGGCGGTAGCAGGAGGACCAGCCGGCGTAGCGGAGGGGCTCGTCCACGCCGATGATCTCATTGCCGTGGTACCCGGCCAGGGCCACCTCGGAGGTGCCCACCAGGTACAGGTCGTCGTCGGCGAGACGGTAGATCTCGGCGTCGTGCTTGACGTCAAAACCGGTGCCGGCCATGGTCTCGGGCAGCACGAGGGTGGGGGTGATCATGGGCACAAACCCGGCCGCGATGGCCTGGTCCATGGCCATCTGCAGCAGCGCCAGCTCGAGCCGGGCGCCCACACCGCGCAGGAAGTAGAAGCGCGAACCGGAAACCTTCGCGCCGCGTTCCATGTCGATGGCGCCGATCAGCTCGCCGATCTCCAGGTGGTCGCGCGGGGCAAAGTCAGGGAATTCGCGCGGTGTGCCAACCGTCTTGACCACGATGAAGTCGTCCTCGCCGCCTTCGGGCACGCCGTCGGAAATCAGGTTCGGCAGGGCCCGGACCAGTTCGTCCGCCCGCGCCGCGGCGGCGTCGGCCGCGGCGGAGGCGGCCTTGACGCGCGCGGCCAGGTCCTTGACCTCGGCCAGCAGGGCCTGCTTCGCCTCGCCCTTGGCGGCGGCGACCTTCTTGCCGTACAGGTTTTGCTCGGCGCGCAAGGCCTCGTAGCTGCTGATCGCGGACTTCCGGGCGGCGTCGGCGGTGATGATGTCATCCACCATGGACGGTTCGGCCCCGCGAGCCTTTTGGCTGGCACGGTATTTATCGGGATTTTCGCAGAGGTCTCTTACATCGATCACCGTCTAAGCGTAACCAATCAAAGCAAGTCGACCCGCTATTGTTAGAGAATCATGCCGACTGAAGCACTCGTTATCATCATTGCGGCCGCCGTCCTTCTTGCTGCCGGGTTCAGCTGGTGGGGCGTGCGCAAGCTCGCGCAAAAACATACCCGCAGCGCCGCGGCGGATTCCCCCCACAAGATCCATGCCGCGCAGCAAAAGGTCGCCTTCATCTACAACCCGACCAAGACCGGCGCCGCGGCCGCCAAGACCCTGCTCCTGCGCTCCACCACCCTGGCCGGCTGGCCGGAGCCGGAGTTTTTGGAAACGACGGCGGCCGACCCCGGATTTGCCATGGCCCGCCGGGCGCTGGACCACGGGGCCGACGTCGTTATTGCCGGCGGCGGCGACGGCACCGTCCGCGCCGTGGCCCAGACCCTGCGGCACACCGAGGTGCCGCTGGCGATCATCCCGCTGGGCACCGGCAACCTGCTGGCCCGGAACCTGGACCTGGATGTCACCGATGTTGCCGGCAACGTGGAAATCGCGCTCTTTGGCCACCAGCGGCACATCGACGCGGGCCTGATGGAGCTCGAGGACGAGGTCACGGGCGCCGCATCGCGGCAGTCGTTCATGGTCATCGCCGGGCTGGGCATGGACGCCGAGGTCATGAACGACACCAACAGCAGGCTCAAGGAATCCGTGGGCTGGCTGGCCTACAGCGAGGCCGGGCTGCGCCACATGGCCGGGCGCCGCAAGAAGGTCAGCATCGCCCTGGACGACCAGCCCGCCCAGCAGCGCAAGGTCCGCTCGGTCCTGTTCGCCAACTGCGGGCTGCTGCCCGGCGGCATCGACTTTGTGCCGGATGCGCTCATCGACGACGGCGTCCTGGACGTGGTGGTGGTCAGCCCGCGCAGCGCCATCGGCTGGGTGGCGATGGCGGGCAAGGTGGTGTTCCAGCACAAGAGCCGGCTGCCGGTGATCGACTTCTACCGCTCGCAAAAACTGGTCATCCGCACCGTGTTGCCGGTGCAAACACAGGCCGACGGGGACCCCTGCGGCACCGCCACCGTGGTCAAGGTCAGCGTGGAACACAAGGCCGTGCTGGTGCGGGTGGCCGCCCCCAACCACCCGGCCTGAGCCCCGCCGTCGAAAATCACGGCCGGTTTAGTCGGTTTCGGGGCGCAGCGACTGCTCCTTGATCAGGCGCTCCTCTTCGTCAAAGCGCAGGTCGTTGGCCTCGTCACCTTCGTCCCCCACGGACGTGTCACGGCCCTCGTCCCTGGTGGGGTTGACGATGATGCCGTCGGGATTGCTCTTTGCGGCTTCCTGCGGTTCCATCCTTCAGTCGCCTCTTCCCTGCCTTGCTCGCACGCGTCGTGCGCACTTTGCCCACGATGCTCTCGCGTAGATATGGAAAGCATAGGCGCGCTCCGGGCCGGCGGAAAGGAAAACCTCGGGATGATTTGCGAGCCGGCCCAATCCGGCAGCGACTCAGCCCAGCAGTGATTCAACCCACAGGGTGGCGTCCCGGAATGACGCATCGGAGTTGTAGGGGCGAATCAGCGGCGGCTGCTTGTCCGCCCGCGGGTAGGACCCCAGGAAGCGCATTTCCGGGCTGACCCGGTGCAGTCCGCGCAGGGCGTCGGCGACCCGGGCGTCACGGACATGGCCGTCCACGTCCACGCTGAAAATATAGTGGCCCAGGAACTGCCCGGTGGGCCGGGACTCGATGCGGCTGAGGTTGACCCCGCGGCTGGCGAACTGCTCCAGGATGGCCATCAAGGCACCCGGGTGGTCCTCCGGCAGCGGAATGGCCACCGTGGTCTTGTCCGCCCCGGTGGGCGCGGGCAGCACCCCGGGTGGCCCGACCAGGATAAAGCGGGTGACCGCCCCGATGTTGTCCTCGATGCCCGTGGCCAGCACGTTCAGGCCCGTGCGCTCGGCCACCAGCGACGCGCACACTGCCGCCTGAAAGCCCGGGCGCTCCCCGAGGAGCTCGTAGGCCGCCGCGGCCGTGGAGTTCACCGAGACGTGCACGGCGTTGGGCAGGTGGTCCCGGAACCAGTCGCGGGTCTGCGCCCACGCGTGCGGGTGCGTGCCCACCCGGGTGATGTCGGCCAGCGCCACGCCGGCCGGGGCCACCAGGACAAAGCTGACGGGTACCACCACCTCGTTGAGGATTCGCAGCTCCATGCCGGTGGAGATCGCATCGAGGGTGGCCGGGACGCCGCCCTCGATGGAATTCTCGATCGGCAGCATCGCCGCGCAGGCCGTGCCCGCCCGCACCATGGCCAACGCCTCGGCGGCGGTGCCGGCCGGCACCCGGTTCCCGGCGGCGGCCTCCGGAACCTGGAGCAGCGCCGACTCGGTGAAGGTGCCTTCGGGCCCGAGGAAGGTGAACGGCAAGGAGGAGGGCGCGGTGGTCATGGATGTCCTGTCGGAAGAAGGTGCAAAAGCGTGCGGGATTACAGGACGCGCGGGGTTTGGCCGTTTTCGGCGATCATCGGCTTGTCCGCCTCAAACCACGCGCCCATGCCGCCCGCCACGTTAAAGGCGGTGTAGCCGTTTTCGGTCAGCCAGGTGGTGGCGCGGAAGGAGCGCCCGCCGGTGCGGCAAATGACGTTCACGTCCGTATCCGGGTCGAGGTCATCCAGCCGTTCGGGCAGCTGCTCCAGCGGGATGTGCAGGGCGCCCTCGATGTGCCCGGCCTCCCATTCGTAGTCGTCGCGCACGTCCAGGATCACCGCGTCCTGGCCCAAGTCGCCAACGGTGACGTTCATGATCTCTGACATCGGGTTCTCCTACGCAATCGAAAAGTGCCTGCCGCTTAAGCCTAGCGCCGCCGGGCCCCGGACCCATCATTGCCGCGCTTCCCGGCATCCGCCCGCCGGGGTCCGGCTGCCGGCCCGTTTAGAGGGCTGTCACGGCGGACGAGTAGCCGGTGGTGGCAGCGCCATCGGTCAGGGCCGCGTACAGGTAGATGCCGAGGGCATAGATGGCGAGGTAAAGCACCAGGGCAAGGTAGCTGGTGATCAGCCCCGTGATGGAGAAGGGCTTGCCCTGGGGGCTTTCCCTGCGCAGGCCGATGTGTCCCAGTACGATCCCCACAATCTGCGGGACGATCAACCAGCCGGCCAGGAAGAGCGAGCCCAGGCCGATGATCATGCTGGCCAGGCTCAGCCCGCGTGGTCCGGTGGTGTCGAGGTAGCCGGGGCCGCCCTGATGGCTCGTGGGCGCCAGGTAGGCCGGTTGGCCGTAGTGCGGCTGCCCGGGCTGGCCGTAGGAGCCATATCCACCGTGCGCCGACGGGACCGGGTAGCCGGACGGCGGGGCGGGGTACCCGGCCGGCGGGACCGGCTGCTGGGGCGGCCCTCCGGGGGGCGTGTACCCCGGGCGGGTTCCTGAATACGGTTGCGGCTGGTCAGGCTGATCCGACACGGCTGGCTCCTGCTGAGATGGTGCCCTCGGTCCGAGGCGAGGGCGGGAAAGGAAACTTGCCTCCCATCGTAGTCCAGCCTGCGGGGCGATCGCCGGGGCGGGTACCCAATCGCGGCAACCCCATGGCAAACGGGTGCGAAATTGACGCGGATTCTGGCATGCTGGGGACATGGCTAGCCGCGCGGGCACTCTTGCCCTACCCCAGGACCTTGTAGATCTCACCGCATTGTTGGATGCGTACTACGATCTAAAACCGGATCTGGGCAACCCGGCGCAGCGGGTCGTCTTCGGCACCTCCGGGCACCGCGGCAGTTCCCTGAAGTCCTCCTTCAATGAGGACCACATCGTGGCCATCACCCAGGCGATTGTGGAATACCGTGCGGGCCAGGGCACCACCGGCCCGCTGTTCATGGGCATGGACACGCATGCCCTGAGCGGGCCGGCGCAAAACTCGGCGCTGGAGGTGCTGGCCGCCCACGGGGTGCGGGTGCTCATCGACGCCCGCCACGCCTACACGCCCACCCCGGCCGTCTCGCACGCCATCCTCAGCCACAACCGGGGGCGCACCGGTGACCTGGCCGACGGCATTGTTATCACGCCGTCGCACAACCCTCCCGGCGACGGCGGATTCAAGTACAACCCGCCCCACGGCGGTCCGGCGGACTCCGATGCGACCGGCTGGATCGCCAACCGGGCCAACGAACTGCTCGAGGCCGGCCTGCGCGGCGTGCGGCGCGTGCCGCTGGCCGCGGCCATGGCGGCGGAGTCCACCGGCAGCTTTGACTTCCTCTCCGGCTATGTCGATGACCTGCCCTCCGTGCTGGACCTGGACGCCATCCGCGACGCCGGCGTGCGCATCGGCGCCGACCCGATGGGCGGGGCGTCGGTGGATTACTGGGGTGAGATCGGCGAACGCCACCACCTGGATTTGACCGTGGTCAACCCCACGGTCGATCCGCAGTGGGCGTTCATGACGCTCGACTGGGATGAGAAGATCCGCATGGACTGCTCCTCTCCTTCGGCGATGGCATCGCTGATCAACAAGGTGACCGCTTCAGCCGGCGGCCCGGCCCCCTATGACATTGCCACCGGGAACGACGCCGACGCCGACCGGCACGGGATCGTCACCCCCGATGCGGGGCTGATGAACCCCAATCATTACCTGGCCGTCGCCATCTCCTACCTCTACACGCACCGCCCGCTCTGGCCGGCGACCGCCGGCGTCGGCAAGACCCTGGTCTCGTCCTCGATCATCGACCGGGTGGCCGCCGACCTGGGCCGGCGGCTGGTGGAGGTCCCGGTGGGCTTCAAGTGGTTCGTGCCCGGGCTGCTGTCCGGGGAGGGCGTGTTTGGCGGGGAGGAGTCCGCCGGGGCGTCGTTTGTAAAGATGGACGGCTCCGTGTGGACCACGGACAAGGACGGGATCCTGCTGGCCCTGCTGGCGTCCGAGATCACGGCGGTCACCGGCAAGTCACCCTCGCGGCACTATGGCGAGCTGACCGCCCGCTTTGGGGCGCCGTCGTACGCGCGCATTGACGCGGCGGCCACCCGGGAGCAAAAGGCCGCGCTGGCCAGGTTGTCCGCCGCCGACGTCACCGCCACGACCCTGGCCGGGGAGCCCATCACGGCCAGGTTGACCGAGGCCCCCGGCAACGGCGCGCCCATTGGCGGGTTGAAGGTGACCACCGAGAACGCCTGGTTCGCCGCCCGCCCCTCCGGCACCGAGGACGTGTACAAGATCTACGCGGAATCCTTCAAGGGCGACGCCCACCTGGCCCAGGTCCAGGCCGAGGCGAAGGCCCTGGTGGACGGCATCATCTCCTGACCCCTCATGCCAAGTGACCCGCAAAAGATGTCGAAAAATGGCGCGATTTCGCCATTTTTCGACATCTATTGCGGGTCAGTTGCGGCGGGGGGTCACTTGTGCGGGGGCTAGTCGTGGACGCCGGATTCGTGGCGTGAGTGGCCCACGGGTTCAAGCTGGAACGTGGAGTGCTCCACGCTGACCTGGAAGTGCCCGGCCACGCACTGCTGGAGCACGGCGAGCATCTGGGCGGCGTGGCCGTCGTGGAAGCATTCCTCATCCACCACCACGTGCGCGGAGAGGACCGGCAGCCCGGTGGCGATTTGGCTGGCGTGCAGGTCGTGGACCTCCCGGACGTGCTCCTGGGCCAGGATGTGCTCGCGCACCTTGGCCAGATCCAGCCCGGCCGGCGTGGATTCCAGCAGCACGTTGACAGTCTCCCACAGCAATTTCACGGTGCGCGGCAGGATGAGCGCGCCAATGAGCATCGCCACGACGGCGTCCGCCTGCAGCCAGCCGGTGGTGGCGATGACGACGGCGGCAATGATGACGGCCACGGATCCCAGGGCGTCGTTGAGGACCTCCAGGAACGCGGCACGCATGTTGAAGTTCCGCCCGCGCCCGCCCATCAGGACAAACAGCGAGACGACGTTGCCGACCAGCCCGATCACGCCGAACAGGATCATCTCGCCGGAGGCGATCTCGGTCGGCCGGAACAGCCGCTGCACGCCCTCGACAAGCACGATCAGCCCCACGGCCAGCAGCACCGCCGCCTGTGCCGTGGCTGCCAGGACCTCGGCCCGGGCAAATCCCCAGGTCCGGCGGTCGGTCGACGGACGCGCCATGAGCCGGGCCGCGACGAGCGCCATGGCCAGTCCCCCGGCGTCGGTGAGCACGTGCGCGGAATCAAAGAGCAGCGCCAGCGAGCCGGTGATCAGCGAACCGATGACCTGCAGGGCGAAGACGACCAGCGTCACGCCCAGGGCCACGGCGATCCGGCCCTGATGGGTGGCGCCCGGCGCACCCGCAGGGGAATGGCTGTGGGAGTGATCGTGACCGGTCATGGCTCAATGGTACAGCCATTGGTGAATCCATCACTGCGTGTACCATGTTGAGAATGAAGCCCATTAGCAATGCGGCGGTGCTGGCACGATTCGGTTACGCCATCTCCGATCCCACCCGGGCCCAAATCCTCATGGACCTCGCTTCCGGGCCCAACTACCCGGCCGCGCTGGCGGCGAAACTGGAGGTTTCGCGCCAGAGCATGTCCAACCATTTGTCCTGCCTGCGCGATTGTGGGCTCGTGACGGCCGTGCCCGAGGGGCGGCGGTCGCGCTATGAACTCACCCACCCCGCGCTGGCCCACGCCCTGAACGACCTGCTCGGCGTGGCCCTGCTGGTCGACCCCGAGCACGAGCCCGGCTAACCCCGGCTAACCCGACTAACACTGCACGGCGCCCCGGCGGGATGCCGATATTCTTATTCGCGGGTCATACACATCACTCGCGCAGAAAACGCGGCGGAAAGGCACACAATGAGCTTGCTGGGCACAAAATGGACCGTCCACGGGGATGGTAAGGCGATCAGGCCGGGGCAGGTGGTCTCGCCGCAGGAGCGGTTGAGCTGGCCGCGGACCATCGGCATCGGCCTCCAGCACGTGGTGGCCATGTTCGGTGCCACGTTCCTGGTCCCCATCCTCACGGGCATGCCGCCGGCCACCACCTTGTTCTTCTCCGGCATCGGCACCGTCTTCTTCCTGGTCCTCACGCGCGGGAAGGTGCCCAGCTACCTGGGGTCCAGCTTCGCGTTCATCGCCCCCATCATGGCTTCGCAACAGGAGTTTGGCGTGGGAGGTGCGCTGGGCGGGGTGGTGATGGCCGGCGTCGTGCTGGCCCTGATCGGGCTGCTGGTGCAAAAGTTCGGCGCCGCATGGATCAACCGGCTCATGCCCGCCCCCGTCACCGGCGCCATCGTGGCGTTGATCGGCCTGAACCTGGCGCCGTCGGCGAAGGACAACTTCCTCAAGGCCCCCGTCACGGCGCTGGTCACCCTGGCCGTGATCATCCTGGTCAGTGTCATCTTCCGCGGCATCCTGGGCCGGCTGTCCATCCTGGTCGGCGTGGTGGTGGGCTACCTGGTCGCCGTCATGCGCAGCGAGGTGGACTTCTCCAAGATCCACGACGCCGGCTGGATCGGGCTGCCGCACTTCCAGACGCCCACCTTCCATGTGGCCATCATCGGCCTGTTCGTGCCCGTGGTCCTTGTGCTGGTGGCGGAAAACATCGGCCACGTGAAGTCGGTGGCCCTGATGACCGGCGATGACCTGGACCCGTACGCCGGCCGGGCCATCTTCGCCGACGGCGTCGCCACCACGCTGGCCGGCTTCGGCGGCGGCTCCGGCACCACCACCTACGCGGAAAACATTGGCGTCATGGCCGCCACCAGGGTGTACTCCACCGCCGCCTACTATGTGGCCGCCTGTGCCGCCCTGCTGCTGAGCTTCTCCCCCAAGTTCGGCGAGATGATCGCCACGGTCCCGGTCGGCGTGCTGGGCGGCGCGGCCACGCTGCTGTACGGGATGATCGGCGTCTTGGGGGTGCGCATCTGGGTGCAGAACAAGGTGGACTTCTCCAACACGATCAACCTGACCACGGCCGCCGTCGCGTTGATCGTGGGCGTGGCCGACTACACGTGGGTGGCGGGCAGCCTGCAGTTCGCCGGGATCGCGCTGGGCACGGCCGCGGCGCTGGTGGTCTACCACGGCATGAGCGCCCTGGCGAAGTGGCGCAGCACGGTGGCCGATCCGCTGACACCGGAAAGCGAACCCGCCGCCCGCTAAATGCCGTTGAGCGCCTCCGCCGTCGCCAGGGCGGTGTAGCGGGCGGCGTTGGCCAGCGCGGCCTCGGCGGAGCGGGCCACGTCGGCGGCGCTGACGGCGGACACCACGCCGTGGGCGGCCAGTTGCGCGGCCGTCACGCTGATTTGCCCGGCCACCACGACGACGGGCACCCCCCGGGCATGCGCGGCGTCGGCCACGCCGATGGGCGCCTTCCCGGCCAGTGACTGGGCATCGAGGAACCCTTCCCCGGTGATGACCAGGTCCGCGTCGGCCAGGGCGGCGTCCAGGCCGATCAGCTCGGCCACGAGGTCAAAGCCGCGTTCGATGCTCGCGTTGGCGTAGGCCGTGAACATGGACGGGAACCCGCCGGCCGCGCCCGCCCCCGGACCATCGATGTCGACGCCGGTGCCGGCCCGCACCAGCGACGCCAGATGCCTCAGGCCGGCGTCGAGCCGCTCCACGGCGTCGGCGTCGGCACCCTTTTGTGGGGCAAAAACATGCGCGGCGCCGGTGAAGCCAAACAAGGGGTTGTCCACGTCGACGGCCAGGCGGATCCTGGCCGCCGCCAGCCGCGGGTCCAGCCCGGAGGCGTCGACGGCGGCCACCTCCAGCAAGGACCCGCCGCCAAGGGGCACCAGGTTCCCGTGGGCATCCACCAGCTTCAGGCCCAGCGCGCGCAGGGCCCCCGTGCCGGCGTCGGTCATGGCCGAGCCGCCCAGGCCGATGACGATCTCGGTGGCGCCGGCGTCCAGCGCCGCGGCAATGAGTTGTCCCGAGCCGTACGAATGCGCGCGCAGCGCATTGTCCACGGTGGGTTCGGCCAGCAGGTACCCGCTGGCCTGGGCCGTCTCGATGACGGCCACGTGCGCGTCGGGGTCCAGCGCCCAGGCCGCACCGACCGGCTTGATGATGGGCCCCACCACGGCGTTGATGCGTTCCTGGAAACCCGCGGCGACGGCGGCCGCCAAGGTCCCCTCGCCGCCGTCGGCCACCGGAAGCGCCGTCACCACGGCGTCCGGGTAGACGCGCAGCGCACCCTCGCTCATGGCCGCGGCCGCCTCGACGCCGGTCAGCGTGCCCTTGAATTTGTCCGGTGCAATCAAAATTCGCATGCTCCCATCCTGCCAGCAGGCGCGCCCGCCACCTCCAGAACCGCCGCCGGGACCGCAGGCCGGTCAGGGCCAGTAGCCGCGCTCGCGCATGACTGCGGCCAGGAGGTCGGCCCGGTCCGTCATGATCCCGTCCACGCCGAGGTCAAGGAGGCGGTGCATGTGCGCCGGATCGTCAACGGTCCAGACCTGCACCCGCAGCCCCATCCGATGCGCGCGGGCCACGAAACGGCGCGTGACCAGCGTGCGGCCCCTGTACGTCGGGGGCACCGCCAGCACGTCCACGCGCGGCAGGAACAGGCGCACCAGCGGCCGCGGCAGCCAGGGGCCCAGCAGCGCAAACGCCGCCAGTCCCGGCTTCCCCGCGGCGCTGGCCACGGGCCGGGACAGGAGCGCCAGCACCCGCAGCCGGCGCCGGTCCGAAAAGGAGGCCACGCAGACCCGCTCATGCAGCCCGAACTCCTCGATGGCGGCGGCCAGCGGCGCCACCGAGGCGGCGTCCTTCACATCGATGTTGAAATGCGCCTCGGGCAGCGCCCGCAGCAATTCCGGCAGCGTCGCAATGGGCTCCCGGCCGCCGATCAAGGCCCGGCGCACGACGGCGTACGGCAGTTCGGCGATCAGCCCGCCCCGGTCGGTGATCCGGTCGAGGGACGGGTCGTGGAAAACGACGGTCACCCCGTCGGCGGTGGTGTTGATGTCGGTTTCCAGGTATGAGTAGCCGAGGCCGACGGCCGCGCGGAACGCCGTCAGCGAGTTTTCCAGCCCGTCCAGGGAGAAGCCGCGGTGGGCGATGGCCAGCGGCACCGGCGAGTCCAGGTACGCCCTGGCGGGCGGCGGCCTCATGGCGGCGTTACCGCAGCGCCGCCAGGCGGGCCTCGATGACCTGGGCCACGCCGTCATCCTCAAAGAGCGGGGCGGTCAACCGGGCCGCGGCCAGGGCCTCCGGGTGGCCGCCGCCCATGGCGTAGCCGGCGCCGGCCCAGCCGAGCATCTCGATGTCGTTGGGCATGTCCCCGAACGCGACGACGTCCGCGGGTGCAATGCCCCGGGCGGCGGCGTATTCGGCCAGCGTGACGGCCTTGTTGATGCCCGGCGGGCCCATTTCCAGCATCGCGGACCGGGGCGCCGAGTGCGTGACCGCCAGCAGGCCGCCGATCCGCGGGCGGACCAGTTCCAGGAAGTCGTCGGGGGAGCCGTGGTGGACCACCGCCAGCAATTTGATGATCCCGCCGTCCGCCATCTGCGGCAGCAGCTGGGTCGGGACCACCGCGGCGGCCAGGGGCGCGTCGGGCTTGAGGAATCCGGGCTCCACGTGGAGGCCAGTCAGGCTCTCCAACGCGAAGTAGGGTTCGGGCACGAGCCCACGGACGATGGCGCGGACGTCGGCCACCACCTCCCACGGCACGAGGTGGGAGGCCGTGACGGATTCGGTGGCGAGGTCGTAGGTGACGGCGCCGTTGGAGCAGATCACGGTGCCCAGGTGGCCGATCCTCTCCCGGATGGGGTCCAGCCAGCGCGGCGGCCGGCCGGTGACGAAGACGATGTCCACCCCGGCGTCGGCGGCATCCTGGAAGGCGGCCACGGTGCGGTCGCTGATCTTCCCGTCGTGGCCGAGGATGGTCCCGTCGATGTCGCTGGCAATTAAACGCATACCCACAGGCTATCCAAGTTCGGCCGATAAGGTGGTGGGCGTCGCGTCCGCCCCGCGACACAGACCCTCGCCCGCCACAACGCTGCAGCCCGGCACCTCTCTCGCGGGCCCGGGTCGTCCCCGTGAACGGCGGGAATGAGGTTCCTCCCCGGGCCTCTGGCCGTGGCATGCCCGAGGGTGCATGATGGGTTGTGGCGAGGGCACCCCGGAATGTGGGGCCCGTTTGCCGCGCCGGCCGATCAGCCGACGGTGCAGAGGAAGGGAAATGAACCACCATGACTACCATGCAATGGATCTGGATCATCATCGGAATCGTCGTGCTGCTGATTGTCGTCGGCTTCCTGGTGACCCTGGGGAGACGGCAAAGCCGGGCCCGGATGGAACAGCGCAACCAGGAGGATCGTGAGCACGCCGCCCGGCTGCGTGATGAAGCCCGGGATGCGGGGCTGGACGCCCGCGAGAACCAGGCGGCGGCCGATCGGAAGCGAGCGGCCGCCGAACAGGCCGCCGTTGACGCCGAGCGCCTGAAGATTGAGTCCGAACGCGAGCGTGCGGCCGCGGCCGACCGGGCGGCGGAGGCCGCGGACCGGCTGCGGCAGGCCGAGGCCGTGGATCCGGGCCCGCGGGAATCCGCGGACCTCTCCGGTGCGGAAAGCCTGGACACGGCCGCGGGGACCGCCCCTGCCGGCCGGGATGAGGGCCGGCCACCGGCGGAGCAGTCACCGGCGGAACCGCGCACGGCGCCCGACCGGGAGACCGGGAGCGCCTAGACCTCGAAGACGCCCGTCAACCGGGCGCGGGCGAGCGTGTGAAAGTGCAGGTTGAAGCCCAGGACGGCCGGGGTGGCGTCGGGCGCCAGGTCGAGCGATTCGACGCCCACTGCGTGCACCACGAACATGTACCGGTGGGCGCCGTGGCCGGCGGGGGGCGCCGAGCCCATGTAGCCGGGGTACCCGGCGTCGTTTCGGAAGGTCAACGCCGAGGCCGGCAGGCCGGGGGAACCGTGCGCGTCCCCGGCGCCCTCGGCCAGGGACGTCACCGAGGCCGGGATGTTCGCCACCGCCCAGTGCCAGAAGCCGCTGGCCGTGGGCGCGTCGGGGTCGAACAGGGTGACCGCAAAGCTGCGCGTGCCGGCCGGAAACCCGGACCACGACAGCTGCGGGGAGAGGTCGCGGCCGTCGGGGTGGCCGCCGGCGTTGACCTGGGCCGTCGGCAGGGTTTGCCCGGCGGTGAATGATTCACTGCTCAGCGTGAATTCGGGGACCTGGGTGAGGAATTCATAGGGGTCGTAATCGTACATGGGCTAGCCTTCCTGAAGTTCGGTCTTGGTCGGCGGGTTGGCACCCGCACGGGAAACGGTGATGGCCGCCGCGCGGGCGGCGTAGCGGATCAGCTCATCAAGGGTCTCGGGGGTGATGGCGCGGAGGGCGCCGCGACGCTGGGCGCCGTCGAGCTCACGGTCCACCACGGCGCCGAGCAGCGCCGCCATGAACGAGTCCCCGGCCCCCACCGTATCCACCACCTTCACCGGCGGGGCGGGGCAGGCGGCCTCGCCGGCGGCGCACACGGCCCACGGACCGTCCCCGCCGCGGGTGACGACGACCAGCGCCGGACTCTCGGCGCCGTTGATGCCCAGCCAGTGGCGGGCCGAATCCTTCGGTTCGACGCCCGGGTACAGCCAGGCCAGGTCCTCATCGGAGGCCTTGACGACGTCGGCGAGCCGCACGAATTTCTCGGCCTGGGTTCGGGCGTAGTCCACGTCCGTGATGATGGTGGGGCGGCAGTTCGGGTCATAGGAGATCGTGGCCGAGGTGTGGGCGGCCACGACGGCGCCGAACACCTGGCCGGCGCCGGGGGCCAGCATGGCGGCGATGGAGCCGGTGTGCAGCAAGGTGGTGGCGGCCAGCATGAAGTCGGGGACGCCGTTGGGCCCGTGCGCCGCGGCGGGCAGCTCCCAGTCCAGAGCGAACTCATACGCGGCGGCACCGTCGGCCCCCAGGACGGCCCGGGCGATCGACGTCGGCAACGCGTCGGGCGCGATCGGAACCATGACGCAGTTGCGCTGCAGGTGCCCGGCGACCATGGCGCCGTAGGCGTCCGCGCCGAACCGGCCCAGGAACTGCACGGCGTGGCCCAGCCGGGCCAGGCCGACCGCGACATTGAGTGGAYTGCCGCCGACATGCGGGGCGGGGTCCAGGCCGGGCCGCACCACCTCATCGATCAGCGCTTCACCAATTACCGTCAGCATGGCATCAGCCTACGGCCCCCGCGCGGGTGACGCAGGGACCCGGATGATCCGGGGCACCGTTCGACGCGGTGCGGCCGTGGAGCCTAAGCTCAAAGACATGAGCAGCCATTGGGACAGACTCGACGAATCACTGCGCGCTTCGGTCAAGGCCTCCGTGGCCGACTACGAGCGTGCGCTGCCGGAATTGGCCCAGGTTACGGCGGAGATGGAGCGCCTGGTCCGGGACGTCCTGGCGGATGCCGACGACAAGCCGTTGTTTGTCGCGAGCCGGACCAAGACGGTGGATTCGTTCCGGGAGAAGGCCTCCCGCATGGTCGCCCCGGAATTGGGCAGCGCCCCCTCGCTGCAGTTCCCGGAGCCGCTGCGGAACTTGACGGACATGGTGGGCGTGCGCGTCATCACCACGCTGCCGGGCGAAAACGCGAACGTGGCCAACTTGATCAAGCGCCGCCGGAACATCTTTGACTGCCGCGGCGACCGGGAGAAGGACATCGGCTCGATCGAGTCCGGCACGTACGGCTACTCCAGCCGGCACTTGATCCTGCGCAGCATTCAAAACGGCGTGGTGCGAGCGTATCAGGAGGTCCTGGACCCGGACGGCAAGGCCAACGGCAGCTACTTCTTTGAATGCCAGATCCGCACCGTTTTTGCCCATGCGTGGAGCGAAATTGAGCACGACATCCGGTTCAAGGCCCAGGACCCGCGCGCCTGGAGCCCCTACTTTGACCGCCAGTTCACGGCCACCGCGGCCATGCTCGAAACGGTGGAGTCCGCGTTTTCCGAGCTGCACGAGCGCTACGAGACGGTCACCAGCTTTTGGGACGCCGACGGCGAGGGGAAGGTGTCCCTGACGCCGAACCGGATCAAGGCGGTGTGGCAGACCCTGCTGCCGCACGTTGACCGCAAGGCCGACGACGACTGGGGCTGGGCCGCCGAGCTGGTGGCCGCGCACGGGCTCACCAAGACCATAGACCTGGCCGCCCTGCTGCAGCCGGAGATCATCTCCAATGTCCGCAAGGCGCTGGACCACAAGTACTCCCCCGGCCCGGACCGGCTGCTGGATGACCTGCTGCTGTGGCAGTTTGGGCAGTCCCACATCGACCTGACCGCCGAGGACCCCGCGCTGGAGGCGACCCCGCGCCGCGACAGCCTCCAGCGCCGGCACCAGCAGATGCACCGCTACCGGAAGGCCGCCGGATTCTAGCTTGTGCGGCCGGAGGGTTCTCCCGCTAGGGCCGGCTGACGGCGACGGCCACCGTACAAGTGTCCGATTCGGTGGCGCGGATGGCCCGGCACAGGTCCAGCCCATCGAGGCCGGGCATCTTCAGGTCACTGACCACCACGTGCGGGTGATGGTCCGGGTAGAGGCGCCACCCGGCGTCGCATCGGCGGCCACGATGCACTCGTGGCCGGACTGCTCGACGGCGGCCTGGGCCACAAGCAGGGATCCGCGGTCGTCATCGACGACGAGCACCTTCACGACGCCTCCAGGGCACACTCGAGGGCGGCACCCGGAGTTCGGTCTCCGGCACGATCTGGGCACCCCTCCCGGCCCCGGGGCCCGCTGCGGCCGGAAGGTGTTCCGGCTCAGAGTGCGGTCCCGGCCGCGGGCTGGAGACTTCCGCGGCTCGAAACAGGCAACACTTGGGGCCCTCCCCCGTCGGCGGCATACAGACATCACGTGGATCGTGGCCATGATCCAGACCATGGCGATCCCGCCCTCCGGCGCCGTGCCGGCTGCCCAGCCCCGAGGGGTCAGGCGAGTTTGCCGTTGACCCGTTGCGGGATGCCGAGCGGGTTGGCGTCGCGCAGCGCCGCCGGCAGCAGGTGCGCGGGCAGGCCCTGGTAGGCCACCGGGCGCAGGAACCGGGTAATCCCGGCCGTGCCCACGGACGTCGACGTCGGCGCGGTGGTTGCCGGGTACGGCCCGCCGTGCTGTTGGGCGTAGGTGACGGACACGCCGGTGGGCCACTGGTTCCACAGCACCCGGCCGGCCTTCTTGGCCAGGAGGCGGATGAGTTCGGGCGCGACGGCGTCGGACTCCTCGCCCTGGACAGTGGCGGTCAGCTGGCCCTCGAGCACGCGGGCGACGGCCAGCAGCTCCGTCTCGTCCCGGTAGGTGGCCACCAGGGCGGCGGGCCCGAAGCACTCGGTGATCAGTGCCTCGGGGTCGCCCAGCAGCGCGCCGGCCGTGGTGGCGGCCAGCGCCGGGGCGGGCGGCGCCACCAACGCGCCATCGAGGGAACCGAGCGGATCGACGTCGTCGTGCCCGAGCAATTGCGCCAGGGCGGCCGTGTACCCGGACTGGATCTTTTCGTTGAGCAGCCGGGCCGGCTCGGGGCGGGCCGCAGCTGCCAGGGCCGCGAGCATCTTGGAGTCGGCCGGCACCAGCAGGATGCCCGGCTTGGTGCAGAACTGGCCGGCCCCCAGGGTGTAGGAGGCCACAAATCCGGCGGCGATGTCCGCGCCCCGGGCGGCCGCGGCGGCCCGGGTGACGAATACCGGGTTCACGCTGCCCAGCTCACCGTAAAACGGGATGGGGTCGGGGCGGGAAGCGGCCAGGTCAAACAGGGCCCGGCCGCCGGGGATTGACCCGGTGAACGCGCCGGCCCGGATGCGCGAATCCACCAGGGCGTCGCGTCCGGCCTGCGTGCCGTAGATCAGCTGCAGCAGGCCCTCCGGGGCGCCGGCGGAGCCCAGGGATGCCGCGGCAACGCCTCCGACGGCGGCCGACAGCCGCGGGTGCCCCGGATGGACCTTGAGCACCACCGGGCAGCCGGCGGCGAGCGCCGCGCACGTGTCCCCGCCGGCCACGCTGAACGCGAACGGGAAGTTGCCGGCGGCAAACACCAGCACCGGGCCCAGTGGCTCCAGGACGCGGCGGATGTCCGGCCGGGCGCCCATGGGCCAGGCGTCGTCGGCATGGTCAATCCGGGCGTCCAGGTAGCCGCCGTCGGTGAGCAGCTCGGCGAAGAGGCGCAGCTGGAACGTGGTCCGTGTCAGCTCCCCGGCCAGCCGGCCGGCCGGCAGGAATGTTTCCGCCCGCGCCACCGGGATGAGTTCGTCGGCTGCGGCATCGAGCCCGTCCGCCAGGGCCATCAGGGCGGATGCGCGCTCCGCCGCCGGGCGTTGGGCCCAGACCGTCGCGGCGGCGGCCGCCGCGGCGAGCAGGCCTTCGAGGTTCTCGGCCGTGGTGTCGCCAATGTCTGGGATTTTCATGGTCGGTGCCCTTCGTCGGTACGGATCAAATCGGTGCTCTCGGGCCCGGACTCGGACCCGGACTCGGGTGCCGGGGCGCTCAAGGCAAGGGGGCGGGTGCCGGGGGGGTCAACGGCAAGGGCGGCGAGGCGGCCCAGCGTCACGGGCGCGGCCAGGGTCCGCTTGGCCAGCGCGCCCAAGTCCTCGGCCGCCGTCGGGCCCGCGAGGTGGCGCCCCGCAAAGTCCGCCGCTATCGAGGCGGTGGCGAAGCCGCACACCCGGCCCTGGCACCAGCCCATCCCGGCCCGGGCAAACGATTTCAGGCTGCGTGCATCCTGGGCCCCCAACTCCGTGTGGGCGCTGCACAGCGAACCGTAGCTCACTTCCTCGCAGCGGCACACGATGGTGGAGGGCATCAGCCAATCATGCCAGCGCGCCGGGACGGGATTGGCGCGGTGCATGGCCTCGGCAAAGGCCCGGAGCCGGGCGCGTTTGCGCTGCAGCCGGCGAATCCGGATGCCAAGGTCCGGGGAACCGGCAGACGCCCGCCCGCCGGCCTGCGCCGCCACGCACAACGCAGCCAGTTCGCCCTCCGTGACCGCCATGGCCGCGCCGCCAACCCCGGTCGCCTCCCCGGCCACGCTGACGCCGGACACCGTGCTGCGAAGCCGCTCGTCCACCACGGCGATGAGGGAGCCGTCGACGTCCACGGCCGTTTGGGCACCCGCGGCCACGACCAGCTCCAGCTGCGGGGTGAAGCCCCAGCCCAGCGCGACGACGTCGCACGCCACCCGCCGGCCGGTCCCGGGCACCACCCGGCCGTCCGCGGTCAGCTTCGAGAGGGTGACGGCCTCCACCCGGCCCGTGCCGTGAATCCCGGTGACGGCCGTGCGCATGCGGTACGGGATGCGATGGCGGGCCAGGGCGGCCGCATACTCCACGCCTTCGCCCGCCTTCCCGGGCGCGCGCACCGCCCCGCGCACGTTGCGCAGCCAGCCGGCGGGGCTGTTCGCCTCGCAAATCGCCGCGACCCTCACGCCCGCCGCGGCCAGGCCCGTGGCCACCGGGAGCAGGAACGGCCCGGTCCCACCGACGACGGCGACGGTTCCGGCCGCTGTCCGGTGGCCCTTCAGGAGCGCCTGGACCCCGCCGGCGGCCATGACGCCGGGCAGGTCCCAGCCCGGGATGGGAAGTTGGCGGTCGTACCCGCCCGGACACAGGATCACGTGGCGGGCCCGGACCGCCGCGGGCAGGTTCGCCGGCCCCGCGCCCGGTAGGCCCAGCGCCGGCGCCACGTGCAGCGACGTTGTCCCCGCCGCGGGTTCGACCAGCCACACCTGCGTGTTGCGCCAGTATGCCACCGTGCCGGCGGCCTCGTGGGCGTACAGGCGGGCGCGGAGGTTCGCGAAGCGGCTCCAGTCATGGTGTCCGGCGCCCTCCCGCAACGAGCCGGTGGCGGCCGGAGAGCCGGTGGAGTTCGGAGAGCCGCCGGTGGCCGGGGAGCCGCCGGGAAACGGCCGGGCCGGTGGCTGTTCCGCCGGGTGCCGCCAAAACTGGCCGCCCGGTTGGGTGCCGGCGTCCACCAGCGCCACCGACAGTCCGGCATCCGCGGCGTGGACGGCGGCGGCCAGTCCGGCCGGGCCGGCACCCACCACGGCAACGTCAACGATCACGGGGCCACCTCCGCGGCGCCGGCGCCGGTGTCGGTGCCAGAGCCGGTCCCGGAGCCGGATTCCAGCACCATGCCGTCCCGCGCGGGGGTGAGGCAGGCGCGCTGGTTGGGCACGCCGTCGACCGTCAACAGGCAGTCAAAGCACACGCCGATGCCGCAAAACAGGCCGCGCGGGCGTCCCTGCCTGCGCGTGGTGCGCCAGGAAACGATGCCGGCGCCGGTCAGGGCCGCCCCGAGGGTCTGGCCGGGGCGGGCCGTCAGCGGTTTGCCGTCCAGGGACAGGTGCAGCTCAGGCATGGGCGGCCTCCGGTTGATGGTCAAAGCGTTGCGGGGCAAAGGGCACCAGGTCCAGGGCGGGCGGCGTGCCGGCCAGGGTCGCGGCGACCAACGCGCCCGTGCCCACCGACAGCCCGATGCCGGCGCCCTCGTGGCCGCAGGCGTGCCAGAGCCCGGGCGCGCGGGGGTCGGGGCCGATCACCGGCAGGTGGTCGGGGCAGTAGGGGCGGAAGCCAAAATAGCTGCGCAGCGCCGACACGTTCGCCAGGAACGGGAAGAGCGCAATCGCCTTGCCCGCCATCTCGGCCAGGACGCGCGGGTTGACGGACTTGTCGAAGCCGACGCGCTCCCGGCTGGAACCGATCAGGATGGTGCCGCCGCCGGTTCCCTCAACCACGGGCGAGGTCTGGAGGCCGGCGTCGGAACTGGCCACATTATCCACATATTCGGCGGCGTAGACCTTGTGCCGGACCAGGACCGGCAGCGGTTCGGTCACCATCACGTAGCCCTTGCGCGGCAGGACCGGGACCCGGACTCCGGCCAGGTCCGCGACGGCGCCGCCCCAGGTGCCGGCGGCGTTGACCACGGCGGGGGCGGCGATGGTGCCCCGGCTGGTGGCCACGCCCGTGACGGCGTCCMCGCGACGGATGAACCCGGTGACCTGGGTGTTGGTGTGGACACCGGCACCCAGGCCCCTGGCCAGGCGCAGCAGATGCGCGGCGGCCAGCATGGGCTGCACCTGGGCGTCTTGCGGGTAGTAGGCGCCGCCGACCATCCCCGGGTTCAGCCAAGGTTCGCGTTCCAAGAGAGCGGGGGCGTCCACGAGTTCGACGTCGATCCCCGCGTCCCGCTGCCGGCCCGCCAACAGGGCCAGGTTGTCCTGCGTTCCGGGCGTGGCGGAGACCACCAGGCCGCCCTTGGACTCAAACTCCCACAGCCGCCCGAACTCGGCCAGGTCCTCGCGCCACAACCGCTGGGAGTACTGGGCCAGGGCCAGTTCCGGGCCGGCCTCCTTGTCGGAGACCAGGATGTTGCCCTCGCAGGCACTCGATGTCCCCCCGGCAATGGCGCCCCGCTCCACCACGGCCACGGTGAGTCCGGCCCGGGCGGCAAAATAGGCGCAGGCGGCGCCCACGGCACCGGCACCAATGACCACAACGTCAACGGATCGCGGAAGACTCATGGCAGTAGTATGTCACATGCTACTACGCGGCAATAGGGGAAACGGTCCGCATTTTTCACGAACGCCGCCAACCCGCTCTGCCGCTGTTGGGCAACAGCGTTTGCGGGGGCGGGCAGCGCTCATGCGGGCCGGCAGCGCTAGTGCCGGGCCCATTCGTCGCGGACGTGGCCAATGTGCCGGGTCATCAGCTCCTGCGCCTCGGCGGCCTTCCCGGCGGCCATCAGGTCCACCAGTTCCACGTGTTCGTGCGACATCTCCCGGAGCTTGCCCGTGGCGGCCAGCGGGGCCAGCCCCAGCAGCCGGGTGTGGGCCCGCAATTCGGAGATCAGCGCCACGAGCCGCTTGTTGCCGCTGTATTCCAGGACGGCGATGTGGAACTGGCGGTCGGCCTCCGTGTACGCGATGAGGTCCCCCTCGCCGGCAAAGTCCACGATGGCCCCGGCCATCTCGCGCAGCCGCGCCAGGCCGGCAGCGTCAATGAGCGGCGTCACGGCCCGCACCGTGGGCGGCTCGATGAGCAGGCGCAGGGCCGTGATCTCGTCCAGGTCCTCGTCGGAGACCTCCGTGACGCGGAAGCCCTTGTTGGGCAGCGAAACCACCAGGCCTTCCTTGGCCAAATCCAGCATGGCCTCGCGGACGGGGGTGGGTGAGACGCCAAAGCGCTTGCCCAGGGTGGGGGCGGAGTACACCTCGCCGGGCTTCATCTCTCCGGAGATGACGGCCGCGCGCAGGGCCTGGGTCACCGTTTCCCGCAGGCTGACGTTCTTTTTGACCATGGTCAGATGAGATGTTCCCAGCGAGCTCATGGCCCCTCCATTCCCGGAAGCGGAACACTCGTTCCACTACAATATGACATTTTAGTCGACCGACGCCCGGGCCGCGATGAAAAGTTCAAAAGCCCGCCCGGCCACCACGATGTCCTCCCACGACATCCCCACCCCCGTGTACAACAGCGGCCTGCCGGGCGCCGGGGCGAAGCGGCCGGAAACCAGCTCCGCCAGCGTGGCGAGTCCCCGTTCGGCCCAGTCCTGGGCGGAGCGGGCCGGGATCAGGTCGCCGGCCTCGCGCAGCGCCGAGCCGCGCCCCTCGACCACCACCTCGGCCCGCAGCGCCAGGGTCTGGTCGATCTCGCGCGCATCCAGCCCGTGGGAGCCGATCGCGGCCACCACGGCGCCGTCCCGAACCAGCCCGCCGTCAAAGACGGGCACGGCGGAGGACGTTGCGCACACCACGACGTCGGCGTCCGAGACGTCCGCGGCGGAACCGGACGTGGCCGGCAGGCCCCGCGCGGCCCATTTGTCGGCCAGCGCCGCGGCGGCCTCCGCTCGCCGTCCGACGACGACGAGCCCGTCGATCCCGCAGACCGCGTGCAGCGCTTCAATGTGCCGGTCCRCCTGCAGCGAGGTCCCGAACACCACCACCGTCCCGGCCCGGGCCGATCCGCGCAGCGCCAGCAGGTGCTTGATGGCCATGGTGGTGACGGCGGGGGTGCGGATCAAGGTCAGCTCGGCGCCGTCCAGTGCGGCCAGCGGGGTGAGGAATTCCCCGTCGAGCAGCAGGTATGTGCCCTGGATCTTCGGATGCCCCTGGGCGGGATTGCCCGGGGCCACCGTGGCCACCTTGACCCCGGCATACCTGGCGGATTCGGCGGCCATGAGCAAGAACTCCCCGGCGCGCAGCGGGCTGAACAGCCGGGGCGGGTCCAGTTCCGGATCCTGCCCGCCGCGCAGGGCGTCTTCGAGGGCGGCGACGGCGGCGGCCGGGGACATCAGCGCGGCCAGGTCAGTGGCGTCGATGTACGGCAAAGTCATGCTGGTCCTTTGGTGGGTTGTTGGGTTCCGGGTGGGAAAAGTTCGACGCCGGCACGCCCGTCCGCGGCGGCGGTCACCGACACCCGTGCACCGCCGGCCGCGCAGGCCCGGGCCGCGGCCGCCAGCCCGGCGGCTTCACCGGCGTCGAGCAGCACGACCGGCACCTGTATTCCGTAAAGCTCGGCGGCGGCCAGCGCGCCCAGTGCGAGGATGGCGTCGCGGGCGGTGAGCAGGATGGCGGCCGGCCCCACGCCGGCGCGCAGCTGCTCGGCCAGCACCGAGGAGGAGGAGCTGGAACCGCGCGAGGCATCCATCATCAGGACCCGCCCGGCCAGCGACGTGCCGTGCTGCGGGTGGCGGGCGTCAATGATCACGCCCGTGCGGCGGTCCGTGCCGCCCCAAAACGACAGCGGTTCCGCCAGGACCAGCAAGTCCCCGCTCCCCTGCCCGGCGCACAGTGTGGTCCCGGCGCACGTCCACTCAACTCCACTGATTGTCATCGCGCACCAGCCTACCGGCGCAGGCCGAATCCAGGCATTCGGCCAGCGTGCCGAACACCACGTCCACGCCGATGTTCATGGGCGCATACCAGGCCCACTTGCCCGACGGCGTCATGACGGTCCGCTCGGCGGGCCCCAGGATCGGGGTGATGTACGTGCACGTGTCCACCACGATCCTGGCGCCCCGGTCCTCGGCCGGCTGCACCAGCCCGGCCGCGCGGGCCTGTGCCAGCACCTCGCGGGAGGTGCTGATCCACACCGTGCAGCCGGGATGGAAGGCCGGGCGGGAGGCCAACGCCAGGGCCAGCTTTTCAAACTCGCGCACGGAAAAGTGCGGGGTGCCCAGGGCGACGGCGTCCAGCGGCGCGTCGGGAGCCGCCGTCGAGAGTTCATCACGGGCTGCGCGCACCATCTCGGCGGTGACGGCAAGGCAAGGGCGTCCCGGCCAGGAACCGGCGGCGAGCGCCTCGGGGGTCACGCCGGCCACGTGGAACAGGGCCACCGCGCCGGAGGACGCCGCGGTGGCCCCGAGCGCCTTGAGCTTGTCCTCATCGACCAGCAGGGGGTCGATGCCGGTCAGCAGCGGGATGCCGGAGCCGGAGCGCCGCCCGACCACGTCTCCCAGGGCGGCCCAGACGGCCTCCGCCGCCAGCATGCCGGCGGACAGGGACGAGCAGTCGAGCTCGAGCGTGGGCACGCGGTGCTCGGGCACGTGCAGGCCGGCGCGCGGGACGCGGCCGGTGATGGCCGCGCAAATGTCGATGAAGTCGCCGTAGCGTTCGGTGCGCGCGCCCAGCACCGAGTTGGCAAAGACGATGGCGTTGGACTCCGCCCAGGCGATGTCCTCCCCGAGCGCGGGCCGTTCGGTGGTTTGGTACGGCGCGCACGTCCAGGTGGGGCGGGCGCCGAGGGCCCGGTAGGCGTCCATCAGGGCATGGGCCGGTCCGGCGTCCTCCGGCGGCAGGCGCACCAGGCCGGGGTGCATGAGGTCCAGCGAGCTGGTGTTGAGCGTGGTGGGCACGGCCACGGCGGCGCCCTGCTCGACCAGCTTTTGGGCGAAGTCGAGGCCGGCCTGCCCGTGATAGAGGCACCCGTCGATGTGGGCGCCGGTGATTGGGATGAGCCGCTCGGCGCCCAGCACGCGCGCCAGAGCGGTCACCATGCGCATGGCCATGGCCGTTCCGGCGCCGCGCCCGCCCTCGAGCATGGCGGTCTCCTCCCCGGTGAGCACGAGCGCCGGGTTTTTCACAGCAGGAACCCGGCCGGGAAGGGGTCCTCCGGATCCAGGTGGTACTGGGCCGTGCCGGTGATCCAGGCCCGCCCGGTGATGGTGGGCACGACGGCGGGCAGCCCGCCCACGGTGGTCTCCGCCACCAGCCGGCCGGTGAACGTGGTGCCGATGAACGATTCGTTCACGAAGTCCGTGTTTAGGGCCAGTTCGCCGCGGGCGTGCAGCGCCGCCATGCGGGCGCTGGTGCCGGTGCCGCACGGGGACCGGTCAAACCAGCCCGGGTAGATGGCCATGGCGTGGCGGGAATACGCCGCGGTGGAGCCGGGCGCCGCCAGGTACACGTGGTGGCAGCCGGTGATGTCCGCCCGCTCCGGGTGGACGGGCGGGTTGTGGGCGTTGATGGCATCCATGATTTTCAGCCCGGCGTCCAGCAGCTCGTTTTTTGCCGCCCGCTCAAACGGCAGGCCCAGCGAGTCGAGGTCCACGACGGCGTAGAAGTTGCCGCCAAACGCCATGTCGTAGCGGACCTCGCCAAAGCCCTCGACCGTGACGGCCGCGTCCAGGGCCAGGGCAAAGGAGGGCACATTGCGGATGGTCACGGACTTGGCGGCACCGTCGTGCACCGCGACCTCGGCGACGACCAGCCCGGCCGGGGTGTCCAGCCGGATGGTGGTGACCGGTTCCACCACGGGCACCATGCCGGTTTCCACCAGCACGGTGGCCACCCCGATGGTGCCGTGCCCGCACATGGGCAACAGGCCCGAGACCTCGATGAACAGCACCCCGTAGTCGGCGTCGGGCCGGGTGGGCGGCTGGAGGATGGCTCCGCTCATGGACGCGTGCCCGCGCGGTTCGTACATCAACAGGGTGCGGACGTCGTCGCTGTTTTCCATGAACCATTGGCGGCGTTCGGCCATCGTGGCGCCGGGGATGACGCCCACGCCGCCGGTGATGACCCGGGTGGGCATCCCCTCGGTGTGGGAGTCCACGGCGTGGAAGACCCGCTTGGAGCGCATGGGCTGTCCTTTACTTGTAGCCCTTGGCCAGCACGGCCTCGGTGTCGGCGGTGATGCGGGCAACCAGCCCGGCGGGCAGCGGTCCGCGCGGCTGGCGGCAGGCGCCGCCCTTGCGCCCGGCGATGTCCATGGACAGCTTGATGGACTGCACAAACTCGGTCTTGGAGTCCCAGCGCAGCAGCGAGTGCAGGTCACGGTACATCGGCAGGGCCCGCACGATGTCCTCGGCCACCCCGCTCGTGGCCAGCTTGTACAGTTCGACGGTGCTTTGCGGGATGGCGTTGGGGTAGCCGGCAATCCAGCCCACCGCTCCGGCCAGGCCCAGTTCCAGCAGCACGTCGTCGGAGCCGACCAGCAGGTCCAGCTCCGGCGCCAGCTCGGCGATCTCATAGGCGCGGCGCACGTCCCCGGTGAATTCCTTCACGGCCGCGATCAGGCCCTCGCCGTGGAGGCGGGCCAGCAGCGCCGGCGTCAGGTCCACCTTGGTGTCGTACGGGTTGTTGTAGGCCACCACGGGCAGCCCGGCCTTGGCCACCTCCTTGTAGTGCGCGACCACGGTGTCGTCGTCGGCCTTGAAGGTGTTCGGCGGCAGCGCCAGCACGGAGGCGGCCCCGGCATCGCGGGCCTGCTCGGCCCAGCGCCGGGACTCGTCCGCGCCATAGGCCGCCACGCCGGGCATGACGGTGAAGCCCTCGGGCGCGGCCGCCACGGCGGTCTCCACCACCCTGGCGCGTTCTTCCGGGGTCAAGGTCTGGTATTCGCCGAGGGAGCCGTTGGGGCACACGCCGTCGCACCCGTTGGCCGCCAGCCAGGCCACGTGGTCGGCGTAGGAGGCGTAGTCCACGCTGCCGTCGTTGTTGAATGGCAGCGCGGTGGCGACGTGGATGCCCTGCCAGGGCTGGGTACGGGTGGTCATGAGGTGCTCCTTTGCCAATGCATAGATAACGTGACTGACCTCACCATAGCAGTACAATGTCACATTCCACTAGGGTTTTTTTATCGCAGCACGAACCCGAGCCCCAGTTCGTCGTCGGCCTCCAGGGTGAACTTTCCCTCCCCGACCGGAAACGCCCGCCCGGTCACCTCCACCACCACGCCCCCGGTCACGCCGCCGTCGGAGACCTCCCCGGAATGGTCCACCACCTGCGCGGTGAAGTGCGAGTCGATGATGGAAAAGTGGTCCAGCACGTCGCCGTCGGCCAGCTCGCCGGAATCGGCCAGCGCCGCCACGCGCGCCGCCGTCCCGGAGCCGCAGGGCGATCGGTCCACCTGGCCGTCGGCGAAGATGGTGACGTTGCGCTGGGCCAGGGCCCCGGTCAGGACCAGCCCGCTGTCCGGCCCCACGGGCTCATGGAAAATGGTGCCGTACATCCCGTCCAGGCGGGTGTCGGTGGGGTGGTGGGCGGCGGGGTGGTTGGCCAGCGCGGCCTTGACCTGCCGGCCGGCGGTGATGAGCTTGTGGAGGTTCGACGGCGTGACGTCCAGTCCGGCCGCCTGCGCTGGCAGCGACGCGTACAGGGCCCCGCCCCACAGCACGTCCACGCGGAGCCGGCCGAAGTCCGCGGTTTTCACTTCGATGTCCCGTTCCACCACGTAGGAGGGCACGTTTTGGAAGGTGACCTTTTCCACGTGGCCGGCCGACATGGACACCCGGGCCGTGACGCGCCCGGACGGGACGTCGATGACCACCTCGGTGTCGCCGTCGTCCGGGGCCCGGACCAGGCCGCTGCGCACGGCCCACGTGCCCAGCGCGATGGTGCCGTGGCCGCAGGCGGTGGAAAACCCGTCCTTGTGCCAAAACAACACGCCAAAGTGGGCGCCGGAGTCGTTGGGCGGGACGATGAATCCGCCGTACATGTCCGCGTGGCCGCGGGGCTCGTTGACCAGCAGCCGGCGCAGTTTGTTGGCGTCCCCGAGCATCGCGTTCTCGCGCCGTTCCAAGACGGTCTCGCCCGGGATGGTAAAGGGCGGCGAGGGCACGATCCGGAAGGGCTCCCCCGCCGTGTGGTAGTCCGTGGTTTGAATTTCCCAAGCTGCCGCTTTCATGGCCGCATCCTTTCCGAGTGCCGAACCGCCTGCCGAACCGCCTGCCGAACCACTTGTCGAAACCATACCCGCGGCCCCGGGAAACGCCACCTATGCGCCCAGGTACGCCTCCACGATGCGCGAATCCGCCATCAGTTCCTCGCCCGTGCCGGTCATAGTGGTCACGCCATTTTCCAGGACGTAGCCGCGGCTGGTGATCTTCAGGGCCGCGCGGGCGTTTTGCTCCACCAGCAGCACGGTGGTGCCTTGGGCGTTGACCTCCCTGATGACCTCCATGACCTGGGCGACGATCAGCGGCGCCAGCCCCATGGAGGGCTCATCGAGCATGAGCATCCGGGGACCGGCAATGAGCGCCCGGCCGATCGCGAGCATCTGCTGCTCGCCGCCGGAGAGCGTGCCGCCCTGCTGGCCGCGCCGTTCGGCGAGCAGCGGCAGCAGGTCAAAGACGTCCTTGAGCCGCTTCGCCACGGCGGCCCGGTCCTTGACCAGGTACCCACCCAGCTGCAGGTTTTCCAACACGGACAGGGTGGAGAAAATCCGCCGCCCCTCCGGGACGTGAATGAGCCCGGAGCCCACCACCTCCCACGGTTTGGCTCGGGTGATGTCCGTCCCGGCAAAGCTGATCCTGCCCGCGTGCGACTTGACGATGGCCGACGCTGCGGACAGCGTGGTGGTCTTGCCGGCGCCGTTGTTGCCCAGCAGGGAGACGATCTCACCCTCCTCGACCCGGACGTTGATGCCGCGCAACGCCTGGATCTTGCCGTAGAAGACTTCCACATTCTCAAATTCGAGCATGGCCATCAGGAGTCACCTTCCTCGTGGGCGGGGCCGTGTGAGGGCGAATCGGCGGCGGCGTTGGCCGCGGCTTCGGCGTCGTGCACCCAGGTGGCGGTGCGCCGTGGCGGCGGGGCGTCGTCCGCCTTGCCCAGGTACGCCTCGATGACGGCGGGGTTGGACTTCACCTGGTCCGGGGTTCCGTCCGCGATCTCCTTGCCGAAGTTCATCACCACCACCCGCTCGCTGACCTCCATGACCACGCTCATGTCGTGTTCAATGAGCACGACGGCGGCGCCCAGGTCCCGGATCTTGCGGCACAGTTGCAGGAGCTCGCGTTTTTCCGAGTGGTTCAGCCCCGCGCCGGGCTCGTCCAGGAGCACGAGCTTGGCCTTGCGCGCCATGGCCCGGGCCATTTCCACCTGGCGCTGCTGGCCGTAGGCGAGGTTGCGCACGGGGATGCCGCGCCCGCCCTTGTAGCCGACAAAGTCCAGCCAGCGGTGCGCCTCGGCGGTGTAGTACGCCTCGCTTTTCCGGTACCGGGGGGTGTGGAACAGGGCATCGGCGAAATTCTGGCCGCCGTAGAGGTGCATGCCGCCGCGGACGTTGTCCAGTACGGTCAAGTCCGGGAACAGGCGCAGGTTTTGGAAGGTGCGCGTCACCCCGGTCGCGGCAATGACGGCCGGGCGCTTGCCCGTGATGTCCACTCCGTCCACCACCACCGATCCGCTCACCGGTTTGTAAAATCCGGTGATGCAGTTGAACGCGCTGGTCTTCCCGGCGCCGTTCGGGCCGATCACCGAGACGATCTCCCCGGCGTCGGCGGTAAAGGAGAGCCCGTTGACGGCCTTGACGCCGCCAAAGGCGATTTGCAGATCATTCACTTCCAGCAACGGGCTCATGCGCCGTCCCCCTTCCCGATGGCCGGCTCCGCCGGTTTCCGCCCGGACTGGCCGGGCTGGCCGGTGTCAGGCTGCTCAGGTTCGTAGGCGCGCGTCGGCCAGAAACCCTGGGGCCGGAGCACCATGACGGCCACCAGCACGACGCCGAAGATGACGTAGCGCAGATTGCCCATGTCGCGCAGGAATTCCGGCAGCAAGGAAATGATGACGGCGCCCACCACCACGCCGCGGGTATTGCCCATGCCGCCGAGCACCACCGCCATCAGGACCAGCGCGGACTGCAGGAACACGAAGCTTTGCGGGGAGATGGCGGAGAGGTGCGCGGCAAAGAGCATGCCGCCGAGCCCGCCCCACATGGCCCCGAAGATGTACGCGGCGAGCTTGACCTTGTAGGTGTGGATGCCCATGGCCTCGGCGGCGTCCTCGTCCTCGCGCACGAACCGCCAGGCACGCCCCAGCCGTGACTTGCCCAGCCGGGCGGAGCCGAGCACCAGCAGGGCCACCACCAGCACGCAGAAGTAGTAGAAGGGGACCGGTCCGGTGAGATCCAGGCCGAACAGCTCGATCCCGGGGATGCCGTAGATCCCGGACGGGCCGCCGGTGATGGCCAGGTTGTTGGCCGTCAGGCGGATGATTTCGCCAAAGCCGAGCGTGACGATGGCCAGGTAGTCGCTGCGCAGGCGCAGGGTGGGGGCGCCGATGATCAGCCCGGCCAGGATGCACATCAGGAGCACGGCCGGGATGGTGAACAGGATGGGCAGATCCCACGCCCTGGCCACGATTCCCGAGGTATAGGCGCCCACGGCCATGAAGGCGATGTAGCCCAGATCCAGCAGGCCGCAGTAGCCCACCACGATGTTCAGCCCGGAGGCGAGCAGGATGAAGATGACGGCCGTGGTGGCGATGCTCATGGCGTAGTTTGTGGCCAGCAGGAACGGGAACAGGACGGCGACCGCGAATGCCAGCCAGCCCAGCTGCCTGCTTTCAAAGAGCCGGGAAACGCGGCTGGCGGGCTTGCCGATCAGGCGCGGGGCGCGGGTGGTGTCGACATTCTCACTCATCTAGACACGCTCCGTCACGCGTTCGCCCAGCAGGCCGGTGGGTTTGAGGGTCAGGAAGGCGATGAGGACGGCGAAGGTGAAGACGTCGCGCCACTGGCCGCCGAGCCATTGCGAGCCGAAGGCCTCCAACAGGCCCAGCAAGAGGCCCCCGAGCATGGCCCCCTTGATGTTGCCGATGCCGCCGATGACGGCGGCGGTGAATGCCTTCAGGCCGATGATGAAGCCCATGAGGAAGTCGATCTTGCCGTAGTACGCCCCGGCCATGACGCCGGCGGCGCCGGCGAGCGCGGAGCCGATGAAGAAGGTCCAGGTGATGACCTTGTTGACGTTGATGCCCATCAGCAGCGAGCCCTTGGGGTCCAGGGCGATGGCGCGCATGGCCCGGCCCATCGAGGTTCGCTGGATGTAGGAGTTCAGGCCGAGCATCAGCAGCACGGCGATGACCATCAGGACAATTTGCGGGGCGGAGATGCGGGCGCCGAGGACGTCAAAGGTCTCGCCCTGGAGCCGGACCGGGAACACCTTGGGGTTGGGGCCGGCGACGGCGCTGACCCCGTATTCCAGGGTGAAGGAGGCGCCGACGGCGGTGATCAGGACGGCGAGCCGCGGCGAGTTCCGCAGTGGCCGGTAGGCGAGCCGTTCAATGCCCACCCCCATCCCGCCGGTGATGATCATGGTCAGCAGCAGCACGATCAGCAGAGCCGTGATGGACATGGATGCCGGGATGACGCCCACCGAGCTCAGCGTCGCGAACCCGATGAAGGCGCCGAGCATGTAGATGTCGCCGTGGGCAAAGTTCAGGAGTTTGATGATGCCGTAGACCATGGAATAGCCCAGGGCGATGAGTGCGTAAAAGGACCCGACAAACAGGCCGTTCCAAATGAGCTGTGTCATGCTTTTCCTGCCTTGACCGGAAGAGTCGTTGCCGTTGAAGGACGGTGCAACCGGTGGGTGCCCGTGGCGGGCACCCACCGGTTGGTGCCACTTAGCTCAGTGCGTCGTGGAGGGCGAACTTTCCGTCCTTGACCACCAGGATCTGGAACCCGCCGCTGCTTAGCGTGTGCTCCGCGGTGAACTTCAGCGGGCCGGAGAAGATCTGGAAGCCGTTGATGCCCTCCAGTGCCTTGATCACGGCGGCCCCGTCGGTGCCCTTGGCCGCCGTCATGGCCTCGGCGGCCACACGGACCGCGTCGTAGGACTGGGTGGAGTACGGGCCGGGGGCGGCACCGAACTTCTTGGTGTAGTCGGCAATCCAGGACTCGGCACCCTTGATGGTGTCCGGGGTCTGGGTCATCGTGGCAAAGACGCCCTCGGCGCCGGCCGCGCCGGCGATCTTCACCAGCGACGGGTCAACGCTGCCGTCGGCCACCATGATCTTGCCCTTGTAGCCGGCCGCCTTGAGCTGGTTGATGATCAACCCGCCCTCCTGGTAGTAGCCGGTCCAGTACAGCATGTCCGGGTTGGCGCCCATGATGTCATGCACGGCCGAGGAGTAGTCGCTCTCCCCCGCGGTGATGGAGGTGGCCAGCGCAACCTTCACGCCGCCGTCGGCCTCCAGGTCCTTCTTGGTCTCGGTGGCAATGTCCTTGGAGTAGCTGGTGTTGTCATCCACCAGGGCGACGCTCTTCACGCCGTCCTTGACCATGAACTTCACGGCCGCCGCGGCCTGCTGCGTGCCGGTGCCGTTGATCAGGAACACGCTGGGCAGTTTTTGGTTGACCAGTTCCTGCGAGTTGGCGGCCGGAATGATCATGGGGATGTCGGCCTTGGCGAAGATCGGCAGCGTGGGCAAGGTGGCCCCGGAGCAGTAGCCGCCCACGGAAATCACGGCGCCGTTGGAGACTGCCTTGTTCGCGGCGGCTGCGGCCTGGGTCGGATCACAGGCACCGTCCTCGAGGTCCAGGGACAGCTGGCGGCCCAGCACGCCGCCCTTGGCGTTGATCTCATCGACGGCCATTTGCATGCCGTTCTTCATGTACACGCCGGTGGGGGCGCTGGAGCCGGACATGGGGATGACGGCGGCGATCTTGATGGGGCCGCTGTCGGAGGTCTTGTCACCGCTACTGCCGAGAATGCCGCCGCAGCCGGTGGTGGCCAGCATTGCCGCCGCGACCGCTCCAACCGCCAGGACCTTGGGAATTCGAAGTTTCACTGTCTGCATCTCCTTTGACGTGACACCGCCGTTTCGAAGGCGCCGCGGCAACCCTGACCGCCACATTGTCGGGTGGGTCACACGGCGCCATGTCAGTAAAATATGACATGACACGAGGGGTGTGTCAACCGTTTTCCGGGCCCGGCACGCAATCGAGACACTTCCGATACCTGACGTGCCCGCCGCCCTCCCCGGCCCGCATCTGACCCGCAATAGATGTCGGAAAAGGGCGAATTTTCGCCCTTTTCCGACATCTATTGCGGGCTACTTCCGATGGCCGAGGGCGGACGGCCACCACACGTGCCGGCCGATGTCATACACCAGCGCCGGCACCAGCAGGGACCGGACAATCACGGTGTCCAGCAGCACGCCAAACGCGACGATGAACGCCAACTGCGCCAGGAACAACAGCGGAATGACCCCCAGTGCCGCAAACGTCGCCGCCAGGACGATGCCCGCGGAGGTGATCACGGAGCCGGTCATGCCCAGCCCGCGCAGCACCCCGGCTCGCGTGCCCATCTCCCGCGCCTCCTCGCGCACGCGGGTCATCAGGAAGATGTTGTAGTCCACGCCCAGCGCCACCAGGAAGACAAACCCGAAGAGCGGCACGGACGCGTCGGCGCCCGGGAAGCCAAAGACGTGGTTGAACACCAGCGCCGAGACGCCCATGGCCGCGGCATAGGAGAGCACCACCGAGCCGATGAGCACCAGCGGCGCCACAATGGAGCGAAGCAACAGCATCAGCACCAGCAGGATCACGGCCAGGACCAGGGGCACAATCTTTACCAGGTCCCTTTGGGCCGTGACGTTGGTATCGAGCGCCGTCGCGCTCACCCCGCCCACCAGGACGGTCGAATCAACCGCCGGCAGCGATGCCCGCAAGTTGAGCACCACGTCCTCGGCCGCGGCGGAATCGGCCTGGTCCGCCAGCGTCGCGTTGATCATGACCCGGCCGTCCCTCACCACCGGTGCGGCGCCGGGGACAGGACGCCCGGGGCCGGCGTAGATGCTCGCCGCGGCCACCCGCTCTTCGTGCTCGACGGCGGCGAGCACCTGTGCCTGTTGGGCCGCCCCGGCGATGATCACCACCGGGCTGCCGCTGCCGGCGTCAAAGTGGCGCCCCAGCGCCCTTTGCCCATCCACGGCGTCGCTTTGGGACAGGATGACGTCGGTCTGCGGGACGCCGTTGGCCTGCAATTGCAGCACGCCGGCGCTGGCCGCCAGCAGCAGCACCAGGGTGGCGACCCAGGTGAGGCGGGGCCGACGGGAGATCACCAGGCCGACCCGTCGCCAGAGGCCGCCGATCCCGGCCAGCCCGGCCTCGGGGCCGGCTTCCACCCCGGCTTCCACCCGGGCACCGCCTTCCATCCCGGCGCCGCCGGAAGCCGCGTGCCGGCCCGCCGGGGACGGCCCGAGCCGGGGGCGGAAGGGCCAAAACGCCGTCCGGCCAAAGGCGACCAGGAAGGCGGGCAGTGCCGTCAGCGCGGCCAGGATGGAGAAGAAGATGCCGATCGTGGCGATCGGGCCCAGGCTGCGGTTTGAGTTGAGGTCGGAGAACAGCAGGCACAACAAGGCGATGATGACCGTGGTGCCCGAGGCCACGATCGGCTCCCAGGCACCCCGCAGGGCCAGGGCCATGGCCGCCCAGCTCGAGGCCACCTGGTGCAGGGCCTCCCGGAAGCGGGCCACCAGCAACAGGGAGTAGTCGGTGGCCGCGCCAATCACCAGAATGGACAGGATGCCCTGGCTCTGGCCGCTGAGCTTGATCCAGCCCCAGCTGGCCATATTGTAGATCACCAGGATGGAGGCGCACAGGGCCACGACGGCCGTCAGCAGCACCATGATGGGCAGCACCACGGATCTGTAGACCACGAGCAGGATCACGAACACGGCAGTCAGTGCGACCAGGAGCAACACGCCGTCGATGCCCGCGAACGCACCGACCAGGTCCGCCGTCAGGCCGGCCGGCCCGGTCACATAGGAGGTCATGCGCGCCGGTATATTGGCTGCCACCGCCTCGCGCAGCGCCGCCACCACGGTGTTCAATTTCCCCGTGTCGGAAATCGGCACCAGGAACTCCACGGCCAGCTTGTCCGGGGATGGAATGGGCCCGGCGATGGCCGTTGTGGCGGGGGGTGACGGCGGCTGGACGCCCGGGACCGCGCCCAACGTCGGGGCTAGGGCGGCCAGTTCACCCAGCTGCCGATCGCTGATCGGCTGGGTCGAGGTCAGCAGCACCACGGCCGGGATGCTGTTGGTGTCCACGAACTTCAGCTGCCAGTCGCGCACCGCAGTGGACTCGGCGCTGGCCGGAAGAAAGCTCGCCTGGTCATTGCTGGAGACGCCGGAGATTTTTCCGAAGGTGGGCCCGCCAAGCCCGGCCACCATGAGCCACACAACGATCAATACGGCCGGCAGCGCCAACCTCAGCCAGCGTTTTGGCGCCCGGTCCTTGATGTCCATGCCCCCATATTACTTCCATCATGGAGATAATCGTCAAGTGAGATAAAATTGGATCCATCACGCGGTTATTTGGCGGAAGATGGATGTCATGAGAACACAGAATCCCTATGGTCCGCTCCTGGAAGTCATGCGGGAGTACTCACTTGAGTCGGACCGTTACGTGGAGCGGGCCGCGTCCCTGCACGGTTTCCACCGCACGGACCTGAACGCCCTGGGCTTCCTGATTCGTCCCGACGCGGCCACGGGAGCGATGACGCCCGGAAAGCTCGGCGAGGCCCTCAACCTCAGTTCGCCGGCCACCACCGCCCTGGTCGACCGCCTGGAGCGCTCCGGCCACGTCATCCGCAAGAGGAGCGAGACGGACCGCCGCCAAGTTCAGCTGGCCATGACCGAGCATGCCCGCACGGTGGGCCGGACCCTGTTCTTCCCGCTGGCCGCGCAGCTGACCGCGGCCCTCCAACGCTACACGCCCGACGAGCTCGACCTTGTTCGGCGCTTCCTGGTCGACATGACGGAAGCGACGACCCAGGCACGGGACGGGCTCGCATCGACCGACATCGGCGAACCCGACGCCGTCGAAAAGGGCGCCCCCACACCGGGCTGAGCGCCTACACCGGGCTGGGCGTCCCCGCGAACGGCGTGGGGGCCGGCTTCAGCGGCCGCGGCGCTGGCTGCGGGCCTTTCCGCCGGGCCGGCCGCCGCCGCGAAGGTTGGTGCCGCCCTTGGTCTTGGCACCGCCGGCGCGTGAGGACGCGGCGCCTTTCGCCCCCTTGCCGCCGGCTCCGCCCTTCGCTCCCTTCTTCGGGGCAGCGTCCTGCTTGGCCTGGACGGACGGCTGCCGGGAGCTGTTCGCGCTGCGCCCGCGCACCACCCCGATGAATTCCTCAATGACGGTGTCAAAATCGTCGGGCAGGGGGGTGTCGGAGCGCAGCCAGGCCAGGCCGATGGCGGAGTCCGGGATGCCGGTGACGACCCGGGCCCGCAGCGCCTTGCGATTGAAATGGCGGGCCACGGACATGGGCAGGATCAAGATCCCCAGGCCGGCCTCCACCAGGTCAAGGGCTTCCTCCACGGAGCCCATGGGCGGCAGCGGCTTGCGGGTCCCCGCAATGATTTCGCTGGAAATGTCCCGCCACGCGGGATAGTCGTCCGGGTCCGCCAGCAGGTATTCGTCGGCCAGTTCCTCGACGGGGAGTTCCTCAAACGCGGCAATGGGATGGTCCTTGGGCGCCACCACCACCGACAGCTCGGTGTACAGCGGGATGACGTTGAGCCCGGCCGGCTCCACCGGCAGCCGCACAAACGCCAGGTCGGCCTCCCCGGCGCGCACGGCGTCGAGCTGGCGGGCCTCAGAAACGGGATGCGCGATCAGGGGAACCTGGCGCATCCGCTCCTCCCAGCGGTGGATCCACTTTCCGGGGGTCACGCCAGGGACATAGGTCACGGTAAGTTCACGGGGTTCTGGCACCTGTTTACCCTAACGCACGGTTTTCCCCCAAGATACTGTGCCGCCACCGGTACCCTTGACCTATGAGTATTGAACCGTCCCCCCAAGCCATGAAGTCCGCCACCGCGGCCAAGAAACTGGGCATCCACCTGCCCGCCGCCCCCGCGGAGTTCCAAGAGAATGCGCTGAGTCGGGAGGATTTCAAGACCTTGCAGGAAAACCCGCCGGAGTGGCTGGCCGAACTCCGCCGCAACGGGCCACACCCGCGCCAGGTCATCGCCCAGAAGCTGAACATCTCCATCGGCGGGCTAAACCGCTCCAACATCACCGAGGCCCTGACGACGGCGGAGATCACCGCGCTGCTGCAGGCTCCACCGGCGTGGCTGGTCGAGGAACGCGCCATCCATGCCAAGGCCCGCGCCGAGGCCAAACTGGCCAAGGAGCGCGAGGCGGCCCGCCGCCCCAAGAGCTAGCACGCCGCGCGTCTCGAGGGGCTCCTTCCATCACCGGAAGGAGCCCCTCGAGTTCCCGCGGTTGGGCCTTAAGGGTTGTACACCTGGCTGGTGCGGCTCAGGACCTGGCCCTTGAAGAACTCCGGGTGGCGCCAGTTCATGACCAGCATCAGCACGGCACCGAGCAGGATCACCCCGCAGCCCAGGATGAACACCATGCCCAAGCCGCCGATGTTGGAGCCCGATCCGTAGCCCGGGTCCATGGAATCGTAGGCGGTCTTGGCGAACATGACCAGCAGGATCACCCCACCCACAAGGGGGGCCAGGAACTTGCACAGGAAGTTGCGGGCGCCGTGGAACGCCTCGGCCCGGAAATACCACACGCACGCCAGCGCCGTGATCCCGTAGTAGAAGCAGATCATCATGCCCAGGGCGGTGATGGTGTCCCAAAGCGCGTTTTCGGACAGCGTCCGGGTGACGATGTAGAAGCCGGCGGCGGCGACGGCGGCAACGATCGTGGCGTAGCCCGGCGACTGGTACCTGGGGCTGATTTTGCCGAAGCCCTTGGGGAGTGCCTGGTAGTGGCCCATGGCCAGCAGCGTCCGCGCCGGGGAGACAAAGGTTGATTGCAGCGAGGCGGCGGAGGAGCTGAGGATGGCCAGGGACATCAGGATGGCAAAGGGCCCCATGACCGGCCCGGCCAGGACGGCGAAAATGCTGGCTTGATTCTCCGGGTTGCCCGCGCCCAGGCCCGTGGTGCCGATGCCGGCGTATGCCAGCGTGGCCAGCGAGACCGACATGTAGATCAACACGATCACCACGATCGTCACCGTCGCGGCCCGGCCCGGGGTCTTCTTCGGGTTCTTCGTTTCCTCGTTCATGGTCAGGGTGACGTCCCAGCCCCAGAAGATGAAGATGGACAAGGACACGCCGGCGGCGAACTGGGAGAAGGATTCGACGGCGAACGGGTTGAACCAGTCCGCGGAAATGGCGGTGGCGTTAAACGCCGTGCCGCCGGCCACGTGGCTGAACGCGGCGATGGCGAACCAGCCCAACACCAGCAACTGGAACGCGACCAGGGTGTACTGGAACGCCTTGGTGGTTTCCATGCCCCGGTAGGAGATCCAGCAGGCGCCGGCGATGAAGACCAGGGTGGTGAGGATGTTCAGTGGCAGCACCGTGGTCAGGTCCGCCAGGGACGGGTTGCCAAAGATCTGCGCCAGCATGAGGTAGAAGAAGTCCACCGCCACGGCCGCCAGGTTGGAGAGCACGATGATGGTGGCCGCCACCAGGCCCCAGCCACCCATCCAGCCCAGCCACGGGCCAAAGGCACGGGTCGCCCACGTAAACGACGTGCCGGCGTCGGGCATGGCATTGTTGAGCTCGCGATACCCCAGCGCCACCAGCAGCATGGGGATGAAGCCGACCAGGAAGATCGCCGGCAGGTGCACGCCCACCTCGGACACCGTGGGGCCCAGGGCTGCCGTCAGCGTGTAGGCGGGGGCGATGCAGGAAACGCCGATGACGACGGCGCCGATCAGGCCCACCGAGCCGGCCTTCAGGCCCTTTTCGCTCAGTCCGCGGTCATCGACAGCGTTTTTTACCGTAATGGGGGAACTCATGTGGTCACCTCTCGAACGTAGTTAACAACCGGGACGTGCTGGAGTGGGATCGGTGGCGGAGCCCGTCGAAGCCCGGGGACCTCGGCGGGCTCGCTCACCGGCAATTACTTCGTGAGGGCCGCAATCAGCGTCGCGGCCGTGTCCTGGCCCATGCGGACGGCGCCGTCAACGTGCTGGTAGCCTTCGGCCGCCAGGTCGGAGGACGACCAGTGGATGGGGCCCACGGGGGTCAGCTGGTCCGGGCCGTAGCGGTGCAGGCCGCCGAGGTCGTAGCTGGCCGCATAGGCGCCGCGGGTCCACTCCTCGGCGCCCCAGTCGGACTCGTAGTACACCGCCGGCTCCGCGGCGCCGTCGCCGAGGAATTCGGCCAGCGCCGTGGTGATTTCCTTCTTCCGTTGTTCGGGGGAGAGCGAGAAGGCGTAGTCGGCTTTTTCGTCGGAAACGAAGCCCACGAGGGTGCCGCGGGCGTCGCCGTGGTTGGTGTTGTCGTATACCTCCTGGACCAGCGAGGAGGCGCTGAAGCCGGTGCCGGAGAGTCCGTCCGCGCGCCAGAACGGGGTGTCGTAGACGGCGTGGACCTTGATGACGAAGCCCAGCGACTGGTGCTGGTGCATCTGGTGCTGGCGGCGCGGCAGCGGCGGGTCAAAGGACACCCGGGAGTACAGGTTCGGCGGGACGGCCATGACCACGCGCTTGGCGGTGACGGTGGCGTTGTCGCTGATCACGGTGGCCCGGTAGTCGCCGTCGGTCTCTTCCCAGCGGACCGTGCGGGCCGGGGAATTGAGGATGACGTTCTTGCCCAGGCGCTCCGCCAGCGCCAGGGACACCCCCTGCATGCCGCCCACCACGCGCTTGTCCAGGATGAAGTTGTCGTCCACCAGATGGCTGAAGGAGCCGGCGGAGGAGGCCATGAGCACGGCCTGCAGCGCGGAAAACGCGTGGGCGGGCTTGGTGAGCATGCCGCCGGCGATGAACAGGCCAATGTTGTTGCAGGCCTCCTCGTCGGTGGATTGGCCCCGCAGCCAGTGATGGAAGGAGATGATGTCCAACTCCCGGGCCTGCGGGTGCTCCCACGGCCGGGCCGGATCCATGGCGGCGGCGAGCGCATCCAGGGTGTCGATGAGCTTGTCCATCTCGGCCGCGGTCCCGGCGCTGACGGGGAACATCTCCCCGGTGTAGCGGGTGCGCGTGCCGTCCGGGGCAATGTAGACGCTGTCGCCGTCGCGGTAGCGCGAATACGTCGCCAGGCCGAGCTCGTCCAACAGGGCGATCAGCGCCGTCTGGTCCGGGGAGACCCACTGGCCGCCCAACTCGAGCCACGCGCCGTCGATCGTTTCCGTCCACGTCCGGCCGCCGACGCGGTCGCGGGCCTCCAGCACGGCCACGGTCAGGCCCGCCTTGGTGAGTTCGTGTGCGGCCGTCAGGCCGGACGGACCGGCGCCGATGATGACAACGTCTCGCTGGATGTTCGGTGTGGTGCCCATGATTCCCTCTCTGCGGAACCGGACGGTGACCCGGTTCACTAAATGAATGACGTTCATTTAGATTAGACTGTAATCTACCTCACCCGCTTTGGTAAAGGGTGCACGGAAAAGATGTTTGCGCCCGATGGCGCACCGACAGCCACGGGGAGCGTGCGGTGAGTGAAGGTCCAGTGCCGTTGCAGGCGGTGCCGTTGAGAGCGGCGCCGGCAAGGGCGATGCCGGCGCAACCCGCACGACGCCGGGCCGGCCGGCCCCCGCACGCCTTGCTGGGCACCGCTCAAATCACCAAGGCGGCGCTGCGGCTGGTGACCCGGGACGGGTACAAGGCCCTCACCATGTCCGGGCTGGCCAAGTCGCTGAACGTGGCCCCCTCCGCGCTGTACAACCACGTTCGTTCCAAGCAGGATGTGCTGCTGCTGGTGGAGGACGCCCTGATGGGCCGCGTGGACGTGTCGGCGTTTGCCCACCGGCCATGGGAGGAGGCCGTGCGCATCTGGGCGCACTCCTACCGGGACGCGTTTTCCTCGCATCTGCCGCTGATCCCGGTGATCGCACTGCTGCCGGTGACGAACGCGCCGCAAACCGTGCGCATGTACGAGGCCGTCACGGCCGGTTTCCTGCGGGCCGGCTGGCCGGGCGAGCGCATCATTGATGCCATCGTGGCCCTGGAGTCGTTCATTTACGGCTCGGCATATGACGTCAACGCCCCGGCCGACATCTTTGCCGCCGGCACGCTGGCGCCCGAGGCACCCCACTTCACGGCCGCCGTCGAACATCGCGGCCGGCCCACAGGGGCACAGGCAGCCGGGCGCAACGACGCGGACGCGGCGTTTGAGCTGGGCCTGGACGCCATGGTGGCCGGGCTGGCCGCCTGGCGCACGCCCCGACCGGCCGCCGGCGCGCACTAGCCAGCACGGGCCCGGGTCCCTACGCTGAAGAGTGACGCACGAAGGCCGGCGAGCAGGAGGACAGCATGGGTTTGAGCATTGGCAACGCCGCACTCCGGCTCGTGTCGGGGGCGTTCATACTCAACTCCGGGATCAACAAGTTGAGCCTTGGCCCCGAACACGCCGCCGCACTGCAAGCATCCGCGGCGCGCGTGATCCCGCAGGCCGCGGCCATGGAACCGGTCCGGTTTGGGAAACGCCTGAGCATGACGGAGATCGGCCTGGGCTCGCTGCTCCTGGCCCCGTTCATCCCCACCCGGCTGGCCGGACTGGCACTGGCCGCGTTTTCCGGCGGGCTCGTTGCCACCTACCTCAAGGCACCCGGGATGACCAGGGCGGACGGCATCCGCCCCACCCCCGAGGGCACGGTCCTGGCGAAGGACATCTGGCTGGTGGGAATCGCCGTTGCGCTGATTTTCCACCGCAAGCGCCGCTGAGGATCCGCCGGGTCCCCCGCGGGCCTGCGCGGTAAGCTCAAGGGGTGCGCCGGGACGTCTCGCCGGCCAAACCGTCCCCCAGGAGCGCTCCTTGACCCAGCCTTCACCTGCCGCAGCCCGAATGCTGGGCCGGGCCGACGTCGTCGTCCACAAGGGGAGACTGGCACTGGTCAACCGCACGCTGACGCAGCTGCAGGCCATGGTGGCGGACCTGCTTGCCGTCCGCGCGGCGCTCGATGCCTACGCGATCCCGTACATGCTGGTGCGCGGCAATGACGAACGCCCCGTCTTGGCCATCGACCGGGCCATGCGCCATGCCCTGAAAAACGCGCTGGCCCGGTCGTTCGCGGATGAGCCCTTCTACGCGCGCGGCATCGACGCCAAGAAAAAGTCGACCGTCCTCGTGGCGGACGGCGAACTGGCCGCGACCGGCAAGACGCGCATCTTCCGGCTGTTCCGTCCCCGGGTGGAACCACACGGCGGCCTCTACTTTGGGGCGGCCTCCGGAGTCCAGATTGAGTTGTGGACATTTCGGGACGGGCGTATCCGCCTGCCCATTGAAAATTCGCTCACCCGGCGCACCGTGGACGCCAAACTCGCCCTGCGGGGGACGGTGGACCTCTATGGTGTCCGGTGGCCGACCATCGAGAACATGTTTGCCGACCACGCCTTCGACGTCCGCTTCACCGTGGACATGGTCTTCACGTGGGTGGACGGAAGCTCCCCGGAATACCAGGCGGCCCGGAAGGAGCAGGAGCTTGGCGCGGTGCTGGGCGAGGGCGACGATCACGAGGCCCGGTACCGGCAGATCGACGAACTCAAGTATGCGCTGCGGTCCATATACATGTTTGCGCCGTGGATCAGGAACATCTACATTGCCTCCGACTCCCCCGCACCCACCTGGCTGGCTGAGCATCCCCGGGTGCGCATGGTGCGCAGTGCCGAGCATTTTCAGGACCCCTCCGTGCTGCCGACCCACAATTCCATGGCGGTGGAATCCCAGCTGCACCATATCGAGGGCTTGGCCGAGCACTATTTGTATTCCAACGACGACATGTTCTTTGGTCGCCCCGTGGCCCCCGACATGTTCTTCACGCCCGGCGGCATCACCCGGTTCATGCTTTCGCCCAACCGGATCGGCTTGGGTGAGAGTTCCGCCGAACGCAGCGGCTTTGAGAACTCGGCCCGCGTGAACCGGCAGTTGCTGTGGGACCGTTTTGGCCGCATCACCACCCGGCACTTGGAGCATTCGGCCGCACCGTTCCGCCGCTCGGTCATGCTGGCACTCCAAGAGGAGTTCCCGGAGGAGTTTGCGGCCACGGCGGCCAGCCGGTTCCGCGCTGCGGAAAACATTTCCGTGACGAATTCGCTCTACCACTACTTCGCCCTGCTCACGGGGCGCGCCGTCATGCACGCCGACGGCAAGGGCGTCTATGTGGACACCACGACGCGGGCCGGGCTGGACTCGCTGGAGAAGATCCTGGCCAGGCGCAACGCGGATTTCCTGTGCCTGAACGACGGCAGCTTCCCCGAGGTTGACGCCGCGGAGCGCCGCGACCGGGTGACCGATTTCTTGGAAAGATACTTTCCGCTTAAGGCGCCCTGGGAGAAATAGCCTCCGTGCGGCGTGCCGTTGGATGGTCCAAACGACGTAGTGCGTGACCCTGTGGCCGCGCCCACCCGCGGGTGGCCGTCCCTTCCGTGACGGCGGGCGACAGCGAGGACCGGGCAGCGCCAACGAATATTTCCATGGCGCCGTCGCCTTTGCAGGCATGGACACCCATTCTTACGCAGGCTATCTGGAGGACAACTAGGAGATTTGCGCTGCCCTGGAAGCCGGAGACGGCCCTGCACCGAGGGACGTTGTTGCCAGGGGGACTCGGACGCTGAAGTCGTTCAAGTTGGGAGTTCGGGTCAGATGCCAGTAACGGCCATTGGTCCACGGCATATTCGTCACGATTCTCCCCTTGGCGTTCCGATAGTAGGTCGACATCGCCGGATGAGTCCATACAGTGCGCGAGAGGGCGGCATCGACCTTTTCGTTGTAGTCGTCGTAGACGTCATCGCGGCACTCAACACTCGTCAGCCCCTCAGCATCCATCTGCTCAATGACCTGGAGGATGTAGCGCACTTGCATTTCGGCGCTGAGGACATGGCTGCCTCCATGACCGGCGCTGGTGTTTGGGCCGAAGAGGATGAAGAAGTTCGGAAAGTCCGGAACGGTCATGCCAAGGTAGGCGCGCGCATCATCCTCGCCCCAGGCTTCGCGAAGCGTTGCACCCGAACGCCCCCTCACTTCCAGCGTCCCAAGAACATTGAGCGTCTGGAACCCCGTCGCAAGCACGAGGACGTCGGTTTCAATGGAACGACCCGAGGTGGTGATCACGGTGTTGCCATTAATAGATGCCACTCCTTCGTCCACGAGTTCAACGTTCGGACGCTTCATGGATGCGTACCAACCGTGGTCGAGCAATGGACGTTTCCCATACGGCGGGTAGGAGGGGAGGCATTTTTCCGCCAGATCCGGGCGATCCGCGAGCTGCGAGTGAATGTATCCACTAAGAAAGGTGCGGTGGCGTTCGTTTGCCGCGTTGATGGACTGGGAAGAAAGGTGCCACTCGGGGTCGATCTGCAGCCCGGCGTGCAGGCGGTCCCCGAAGTTCCAGATGAGCCGCAAACGGTACCAGGAGAGGTACCACGGAACGTTGGCCATCAGGAACTTCTGGACAGGATCCACCTCTTGGCCCACGTTGGGGTTGGGAATGATCCACCCCGGGGTGCGCTGGAAAACAGTTACCTGGGCCGCCCTGTCGACGATCGCCGGAAGGACCTGCATGGCGCTCGCGCCGCTGCCGACCAGCGCGACGCGCTTGCCGGCCACGTCGGTGGTCCGATCCCAAGCTGCCGTGTGGAAGGCTGGGCCGTTGAACGTCGCAAGTCCGTCGATCTTTGGGAAGGCGGGAATGTTTAGCAGGCCCACAGCGCTGATCACGATCGGCACAGCAAACGACTCCACCTGGCCGTCGGCAGTGAGCAATTCCCCGACCCATTGTTGACCATCATCGTCCCATCGGGCGGAAGTGACAGTAGTGTCGAACCGGGTATTCTCGCGCAGGCGATACCGTTTCGCCACCGAGATCAAATACTCCTGTACCTCATCCCGGCCGGCAAAATGGTGCGGCCAGTCAGCGCGCTGGTCAAACGAGAAAGAATAGAGGTGGATGGGCGTGTCCACGCCGGCACCGGGATAGACGTTCTCGAACCAGGTACCACCGATGTCGCTGTTCTTCTCAACGATCGTGTAACTGATCCCCTGCTGGGCGAGTCTAACCGCCGCACACAACCCAGAGAATCCACCGCCGATGATCAATACGCGTGGCTTTGCATCCGTAGGAGAGAGCTGGGGCACCGGGACTGCGTTGACCCTGCTGGCGGCGAAGAGCTCGTCGGCGAGTAGTTCCGCCTCCTCGTCGGGGACGGTTTCTCCGACGACGGCGCCGAGAATCGTCTTGACCTCTGCGGGGGTCAATGAGGCTGCGGCTGGTAGTTCGCCATCGTGGTGGGCGGTCAATACGCCCATGACAAGTGTGCGTAGACGCTCTTGGGCGGCATCGGAGAGCCCGCCGGAATTGTGGTCGCCGGTTCCACGTGCGGGAGTCGGACGAAACTCCCCTTCGAGCAATGACATGTCCCCGGTCAGCTGGACGAGCACCGCCAGCAAAGTCGGGAGATTCGCATGGGCCAATGCCTCGCTGAGCCTCCGCAGGTAAGTCTCGCGGCTTGCTCCATCGGCATTCTCTCCAGACACGAGTCTCTTCCAGTCGTTCACCGCTGCTCCTTCAAGTTAGGGACAATTACACGCCCGGCCCCCATTCGCCACGCAGTACATGCACGCGTGGCAACGGGCTCTTGTCTAGCGAGTTGTTTTGATATTGAGAATATCATAATCAATTTATGGATTACACGCTTGGGAATTTCTGCGTCGGGCAGGCGGCTCCGCACACCAGGACAACCCCCCGCGGAGGGCCAGGCACGCCCGGCGTCATGTGGCGTTCCCCACCACTGGCGGGGCGGCGGCATAGGCCCTCGCGGCCAGCTGAAAGTGTCCCGCAGGGCAAAATGCCTGCGGGAAAATGGGCAGGACCATGGGAGCCCCGCCGTCCCACCCCACGACCGCTGACGGCCGTTTTCGGACTTTGCGCTGCGGTGATTCCCACTCCATGACACAGATGGTCGAGGCCGGGTGGGAGTATTTGCCTGTCGATCGGCGACAGAGGTCGATCCGAGCCCTCACGTCTTACCGGCGGGGCCGGCCCGCGCCGGATCGCCGCGGCGACCTGCGGATGGCAGGCCAAGAGGCGCGAGGCCGGCTCGTGGCCCAGGAAGTGGAATAACTGGCCCGAACGACGGACTGGAACGCGTCATAAGACAGATTCACAGGTCAACGAAGGACCCATCGGAGGGGAACAGCACGAGACCACTCGCAATCGATCGGAGTGGCTGTCGGTGCTGATCCCCTCCGGCTCCAGCCGAGTTGACCTGCTAGGACTTAGGGTCAGTAGCGAAAGTCCATCCAATGGCCATGCGGAGTCCACCCCATCATGAAGGGAATCTCGATCCGGCAAACAGGACCCCGGGTGATGTCATGAGTATCGAAGATCATATACTCACCCCGACGCTCCGCCCACCAGGACACGGGCACGATGATGAAACCATCACCCTCCGGGGAGGTCGGGGTACGCGGTGCGAACGTAGCTTCCAGAACAGCAGCCGCCTCCGTGGTACGGATCTGATAGACCTGTTCGGCCATGGTCTTCATGTTCGTCATGACCAGGCTGTTCATTGACATGCCCTTGCGCTTGACAACCCCTCCCACCTGGAAACCAAACGAGTATGGCTTTCCATAGAATCTCTCGTCAATCTTCGGAAGTTCAGAGGGCCGATCCGAGAGTTGCTCCCTCTTCGCATTGCCTGTCGCCAAGTCAATGCTCCACCGGCCCAAGAAGCTCCTGGCTACGGAGAAGAACAACGCGACGTCGTCACCCTCGGCGAAGTCTTGGGCGAACGGGAACGGCGGACGATCAAAGATCGGCGCGTCAAGAGTCAGGACCCCGTCCTCGACGTTTGCAGCCATTGTGTGCATTACGTACTCAGCGGGAAGATCTGTCTTGATCCACCGAATATCCCCGTGAATGTTCTCGCGCGGAATCAACGCAATCACGATCGGCAGCGACTCATCCCAGCCCCAGATGCCGAGTTTCTTCTCGGTGATCTGCTTCTTGTCCACGGTGAATGGCTGGAAAGGCATGACGATCCACTCTGGAGTCAACCAGATATCGTGCGCAACCGTGTTGTAGGGGGCATCATGGAGGTCCCTTGAATCCACCCGGCCGTCAGGCTCGACCACGTGGATGGTGACAAATGGCGCCTCATCGCGGAAGTTCCACCCATAAAGGGTGCCGGTCTCATGGTCCCACTTCGGATGTGCCGTGAACGATGCGTCGCCGAAACAGGTCTTCTCATGCAGCCCCTGGGACAGCTTGGTGGACCAGTTGACAATACCCTTCGTCTCCAGCGTGAACGGATCTATCGCGATGGGCGGGCCACCCTGTTCGCCGGAGGCCAGCAACTCGCCGGCGAACGGAAAGATATTGATGTTATTTGTCCCCTGGGGTACGCCGGTCGTGTATTCGTCACGCTTGACGTCACCATAGGCGTGATCACGCCAATCGCCGAACCCGCCATCGGTCCACTCGAACATTCCCCGATCATGTTTTTCTTCAAGCACAAACTTCGGCGTCCGGATCCAACGGTTGCGGAAATCAGCCTTTCCGTTTTCAATCACGAGGCCCTGCACCATGCCGTCCATTGAAATCAGGGGATTTGGCCCCTGATTCGTTGGGCGGCGCCACGTCGGGCCGGTGCGGTAAAAGCCTCCGGCCAGTTCCCGCGGGATCTCGCCATGAGTGACGATGCAGTCGCGGACGGTTGCCTCAAAGCGCATCGGTTGAAATGGGCCTTTGAACGCGGTTCCTACTGGGAGCGGATATCCCATGTGAACTCCTCATTGAATTTAGATCGTCGACTGGCCTGGGCAGCCAGCCCCCCACTGCGTTAACGCTAGTGGTAAAAACGTTGAATGTAAACGATCGTTTCCATTGTGACAATCGAAAACCTTTGGGGCCTGCCACCCACTCTAGGTACCGAAGACGCCGAAAGTAAGTGACCGTTTACATCGCCTTGATGACCGTTCGCGGTCGCGCTCAACTCACGCCTCGCCCCTTAGTAGGAGCGGGGCAATCCCAGCGAGTGCTCCGCAACGAAGTTCAGGATCATCTCCCGAGACACAGGAGCGATTAGTTGAAGGCGGGCCAGAAACCAAAAGCTGGTCAGGTTGTACTCGAGCGCCACACCGTTTCCGCCGTGGGTCTGGATCGCATGGTCGAGTGCGAAGACTCCGGCTTCAGCCGCCGCAAGCTTGGCAATGTTGCTCACTTCTCCGGCCGGAAGGCCCGCGTCATATAGCGCGGCCGCCTTCTGCATCATCAGGCGGGCCTGCTCCAGCTTGATCCTCGCCTCCGCAAGAGGATGCGCTATCGCCTGATGGGCCCCGATCGGGGTGGACCACACCGTGCGCTGACACGCATAGGCTACCGCCTTGTCGAGGGCATATCGGGCAAGCCCTACAGAAACCGCTGCAGAGAGAATTCTTTCCGGGTTGAGCCCATCGAATGCTGCCTGCAGACCTTCCCCTTCAACGCCGATCAGTCGATCCGTGCTGACTTCGACGTTGTCGAAGAAGAGAGTGAACTGCTTGACGGGTTCCTCGAGTGCAGTCTCAATGGGCACCATGGTGAGCCCGGGCGTTGTGGGATCTAGCATCAGCAGGCTCAGTCTCCCGCGGCCTCGATCGTTAACACCGGTCTTTGCCACCAGCATGAGGTAGTCACACTCATCCACCCCCGAAATATAGTACTTCTGACCATTGACAATATATTTCTCCCCCTCGCGGCGAGCGGTGGTGGTGATCTTATGGGAGTTTGAGCCGGCGTTCGGCTCTGTCAGGGCGAAGGAAATCTGCAGGTCCCCGCGCGCGAGCCCACCGAGCCACCGCTTTTTCTGATCAGCCGATCCGTGGCGACTGAGGATGGTACCAATGATTCCAGGCGAGACAAGGAGGGACAACAGAGGGCAGCCCGCCGCCGCGGTCTCTTCGAGTACCGCAGTCAACTCCTGGAGGCCAAGTCCGCCGCCATCGTATTCCTCGGGAAGATGCACGCCAAGGTAGCCGGCATCGCCTAGAGTCTTCCAGAGCTCCGTCGGCGCTCGCTTCTCAGCATTGACCTTTTTGTAGTAGGCGGGACCGAATCCCGCGGCAATGCGGAAGACAGCCTCGCGCATGGCTCGCTCTTCCTCCGAAGGGACGAGGGACAGACTGGGGCTCGAATCCTGCGGTGATCCGGACATGAGTGCTCTTTTCTGTAGTGTGATCTCTAGTGGTGTGAGGGAATGTCACGCTGGGGTTTTCGATGGCGGCAGGGCGGTCTACCGGCTAGGCATCCGTACTGCCGGCCCCGGCTCGACCAGCAGTCGTCTTTGACCACGGCACCTCCGCCAGAAAGCTCCTGAGTGTCTCCTCAAGCGCCCCTGGTGCTTGGAGCATTGGGTAGTGGCCGGCGCCTTCGAGGTTTACCAGGCGCGCATTTTTGAGGCGTCCGCGAACCCACGAAGCACCTCTCCGTGAGAGCGTGGGGTCCTCCGTCCCGAGGATTTGGAGCGTGGGCAGCGTGATGTTCTCCACCACGGGCGATAGGTCCGTGCGTAAGAAGCTCCGAAAGGATTCGACCGCCGACCACGTGGGCATCTTCAGTGAAGACTCCAGCAGAAGATCGATCACTTCCGGCTCCGGCCGAACCCGGAAGCTCGCCAGTATCGTCGCCAGACGCGAACCCGCCGGGTCGTTGAGCTCGGCGGCGATCAGCCCGGGTTCGATCTCTCCGGCCGCTTTCCCGAACGGAAAGCTCTCGGTGCGGCTAACTCCTACCCCGTTTGATGCGAGTAACACCAGCTGGGCGAACTGCTCCGGCCAGCGCGAGACCGTATCGAGAGCGATCTGCCCGCCGAACGACCATCCCACAATTGTGATGTCCGTCAACCCCAGCGCCGAGATTACTGATTCCACGTCTGCCGACAGGCGTGAGACCTCGTATCCAATCCTCGGCTTGTCGGAGTCTCCCGTGCCCCGTATGTCGATTGTCACCACACGGTATTGCGCCGCCAAGGCCGTGGACAGGACAGCGAAGACCTGGTGGCACATCCCGAATCCCGGCAGCAGCACCACGGGCCGGCCCTCGCCAATATCGTCCGCGTAGATACTGATGCCTGGCTCGACTTCGATGAGAGGCATCAGCGAACCTGCCCCACTCTTGTGTCGGCGCCGAAGGTCGTTCTCAGCAAGGGAGCCAACCGCCCACAAATCATCCGAACATTCCTTTCCACGAGCGACTCAGGCATACCGCCAACGGATGCCCAGAAAAACATCGTGTCGATCTCCGTATCACCAAGCCATTCAGCCAGCCGGGCGACAATGGCCTCCGGCGTGTCAAACCAATAAGAGCCCGGGCTGCTCGGATCACGTTTTCGGGCAGCATCTGCGTCGAAAGGGCGTGGAGTTGGACCGTTAAGGCCTAGTGCCATGTGGCGTCGATAGGAATTCTGCTGATACGAAATATATGGGGCGATCTCCGGCCACTCACGCTCAGGATCGTCAGAAGGATAGGCAAAGACCGGCCCGCTCATGCGCCCCGTTTCCGGGTCGTGCCCCCCTTCAATGCGGCCCTGCCTGTACGGCTCCATGAGCGCCGGGTTGATCAGTAGCATCTCTGCCCCTAAACGGCCGGCGCGCCGGGCGCCGACGGGCCCCCCATGGCCCAGCCAAATTGGAATCGGTCGCTGCACAGGTCTGGGCGTCACACCCTCATCGCCCCAGAGTCGCCTGAGTTCTCCGACCGTCGCCGCAGTGGCAGCAAACCTCTCGCCCCGGTTCTTTCCATAGAGCTCGAACTCAGGCACGCGATATCCGGCTCCGAGTCCGAGATCCAGTCGCCCGTTCGAAATCAGGTCGACCACGGCAGCCTGCTCCGCAAGGTCCACCTGGTTGTGCAATGGGGCCACAATCAGTGCCGTGCCCAAGCGGACCCTACTGGTCCGTGCCGCTGCTGCCGCCGCCATAGTCAAGGGTTGGGGAAGGTAGCCGTCATCGAAGAGATGATGTTCGCTAAACCACAGCGAATCCGCCCCGAGTTCCTCCGCTTCCTGGCACATCTCAAGCGTGTGCGCATAGACGCGGGCAGGGTTCAGCCCCGATCCGGGAGGGACGCGGAGATCGAAATAGACACCGATCTTCATTTTGAACTTTCCTCACACGCTGGCAGGGCTGGGGCGCAAACGGGCGCCACGGAATGGAACTTCACCGAGCAGACCTCCTAGATATGTAATCGATCGTTCTCCAACCCTCAGTTAGAAAAACCCCTTTGTTATTGGACAGATACTAGGTATTCTGGGTCAGAAGCTTCTTTTTGTAAAGAACCGTTCACCAACTTGCACCCTCTGTCAACGACGACGCCAGGAGAACCTCGATGACCCGCGCCACCTCCAATGCCGAGCGTGATCCACACTTTCCCCTTGATGCGCCAAGCATTGCTGCCGCATTTCAGCGCACCGTGGCCCGTTACGCTGACCGGATCGGCATCCGAACCATTGGCTCCGGCACGGAGTTGACCTGGAAAGAGATGGATACAAGGATCCGGGCCATCGCCGCAGGGATCCACGCACTGGGACTCAAGCCCGGCGATACCCTTGGGCTAATGCTCCCCAATACCATTGAATGCCACCTCATCGACTGGGCCGCCACACATCTGGGAGTGGTCCCGTTCGCCATCTTCAACACCTCCTCCCCCGAGCAGATCAGCTACCAGCTAAGGAATGCCGGCGCCCGCGTTTTCGTCACCCAGGAATCATTCCTCGATCGGGTCAAGCCGGCGATCAAAGACCTGGGTAACCAGGTTCAGCATCTGATCATCACTAGCGGAGACGGCGGCACGATGTCGCTTGCAGAGCTGGAGGCGACAAATCCCTCAAGCCTGGACTTCGATGCTGCCTGGCAGTCCATCGCCGAGGATGACATCGCGACCATGATCTACACCTCCGGCACCACTGGTCCCCCGAAAGCTGTGGAGTGGTCGAATCGGTCGGCCCTCTCACAGCAACGGGCACTTATCGGCGTCGTCCCCATGCCACAAGAAAGCGTTGTGTCTTTCCAGCCGCTGGCACACGCCGGTGGTCGGGTCACCTCCCATTACATGCCCCTTGCCTACGGCGCAACCGTGACGGTGTGTCCGGACTTCGGACTTCTCGCAGAGCATATCCGCGACGCGCGACCGGATGTGCTCTTTTCCACGCCTCGCCTGTGGGAGAAGCTGCAGATTGCGATTCAATCCCTCATAGAGTCGGATCCTGATTCAAATATCGGAAGCATCCTGGAGGCGAACCTCCAGTGCGTGCACTCGGAAGACTTCGCCGTATCCGGCATGGACGCTGCAAGGCAACTCGCTCAGCTGAAAATCCAACCGTTCCGGAGGGCGCTAACCGCCTTGGGACTGGAACGGCTCAAGGTGGCTTTCATCGGCGGCGCGACCTCRATTCCAGAGCTGGTGCATTTCTTCAGGGCTATCGGCGTCCCACTGCTGGAGGCCTACGGCGGAACCGAAACCGCGCTGCCAATCTTCAACAGGGTCGAGGCCTTCAAGACCGGCACTGCCGGAAGAGCGCTACCGGGCGTAGAGCTTAAGGTTGCAGAAGATGGTGAGCTTCTCGTCCGCTCGGGGATGAATATGGTTGGTTACCGGAATCAGCCAGAACAAACCGCCGAGGTGATTGATTCCAATGGCTACCTCCATACCGGCGACATCGTCACCATAGACGACGACGGCTTTGTTGCCATAGTTGATCGCAAGAAGGAAATTATCATCAACTCTTGGGGTAAGACGATGTCCCCGGCTCAAATCGAATCCACGATCAAGGCGGAGAGTCCCCTCATCGGCCATGTCCTCGCCGTAGGCGACGGACGGCAATATGTCACCGGGCTCATCACCTTGGACCCGGACGCCGTCCCGTTGTTCCGCGACCGCTTCGACCTGGCCCCCGGGGATCTGGGCGACTTTATCGCCGCACAGGAGATCGTCGAATCGATCCAAGCCGCTGTCCTGCGGGGCAATGCACGGTTGAACTCCAATGAGCAGCTCAAGAAGTTCACAATCCTTCCGGAATTCTGGCTTCCGGACTCTGACGAGCTCACACCTACGGGCAAGCTCAAGCGAAGAACCATACTTCCCAAATACGCCGCCGAGATCGCGGCCCACTACGCCTGAAGACCACCTCACCAACCAAGCCCACCGAGGGGATGCAATGCTCAAAACCACCGACCACCAAGGCTTTACCCTTATGTCGACCGCGGAAGAGGCAGCGATGAGGGACGACGTCGGTCGATTGGCAAAGGAATACGGACCTGCGTTTTTCCAGCAGATTTCTCAGGCCGGTACGCCGCGAAACGAGCTTTGGAACAGACTCGGCGCCAAGGGATACCTCGGAATTCACCTTCCTGCCGAATTCGGAGGGGGCGGCCAAGGACTCTACGAATTCGGAGCAGTCATGGAAGAGTGCGCCCGAGAGGGCATTCCCATTCTCACTGCGATGTTCTCCACCGGCGTTAACGGCACTATCCTTGCGCGGCACGGCACACGGGAACAGAAGCAACGCTGGCTGCCAAGGATCGCCACGGGCGAAGCCATTAGCGCATTCGCGATGACCGAACCCCAGGCAGGACTGAACTCCTACAATATTGAAACGACGGCAACCCAGCATGGAGACGGCTGGGTTCTCAATGGTTCCAAGTACTATGTGTCCGCCATGAAAGAAGCGGAATGGCTCATGGTCGTTGCACGCACCGGGGTCGACCCACTGACCGGGCACGGACTGCTTTCCTTGTTCCTCGTTGACGCCGACGCGGCGGGAATCGAATACGAGCCCCTGCCGACCGAGCTGCAGGTCCCGGAGCGCCAATTCACGGTGCACTTTACCAACGTTCCGATCAGCCGTGACCGGCTCATCGGAACCGAGCACAAGGGACTCCGATCCGCATTCGTCGGAATGAATGCAGAACGCATCCTGGTCAGTTCCGTCTGCACGGGAGTGGGTGCTTATGCGCTTGCCCGGGGCGTGGACTATGCCAACAAGCGCGCGGTGTGGAACGGGCCCATCGGCGCCTACCAGGCCATTGCTCACCCGCTTGCGCAGGCGAAAGCCGACATCGAGGCAGCACGGCTGTTGACACAGAAGGCCGGCAAGCTCTATGACGAGGGTGCTGAGGCGGGAGAATTGGGCAACATGGCCAAAATGCTTGGCGTCGACGCAGGGCTGGCGGCCCTCGATGCGGCCATCCAAACACATGGCGGCAATGGCTTTGCCCAAAGTTCGCAGCTTTCGAACTACTGGTTCCTTCTTCGGGCATTTAGGGTGGGCCCTGTCTCCAAGGAGATGACCCTGAACTTCATCGCTCAGCATTCGCTCGGTCTTCCGCGCGCATACTAGAGTAGCCAGCAGTATCTGCCTCATGCACTGATGTGTGCCTCTTGAACTTGTGCCGCCCTATCTGGATTGAGAAATGACTCGCGAAGACCAAATACTCGAAAGCGCCGCCAAACTCTTCTCAGAGCGGAGTTATGACGGCGTTGGAGTTGATGCCATCGCCAAGGTGGTCGGCATCACCGGTTCGGCCATCTACCGGCATTTCTCCAGCAAGGATGAGATTCTTGCCGCGTTGTTCGATCGGGTCATGGATCAGATGTTGATAAGGATCGGGACTCCATCAGATGATCCGCGGGAGGAACTGAATCACCTCGTGGAAGCACATGTCGAATTTGCCATGAGCCACCAGACCCTCGCGGGAATTTGGGCTCGCGAACAACGCGCACTGACCAAAGCGCATCAACGCAATTTCCTACGCAGGCAAGGCCAGTACATTGACCGTTGGATCGCATGCCTGGACCAGTGTTTCCCCGGCCACCCCCGTGAGGAACTCGTCGCCACCGTACGCGCGCTTCATGGTCTGATCACCTCCGACATTACGAGGCCATTGGGGAGCAGCAGGCCAGCTCAACTCGAGGCCCTCCTGACCCGGCTGGCATATTCAGCCCTCGGCGCCCTTGAGTTGGAGAACAACCCTGCGCCGGAACGGGCCTGACCCGCATGCCAACGCGCCGCGGGCGGTCGTCCTGGGAGACCAGGGACCGCGGGCGGAATCGTGGCGGCGGGATTAGGCGGGACGGGTGGTGCTCTGGGAGATCAGCCGCACGGCAACCTCGGCAATGGCCTCGGCGGTATAGCCGTCCGAGGGGCGGTACCACCGCGATACCCAGTTGATCATTCCCAGCATCAACCGCGCGGATATGACAGGATCGTCCACGGGAATGACGCCCGCATCCATGGCCCTGCCGACCACCCCGATCCACACCCGCTCGTAGTCCCTCGTCCAGGCACGCCATCTCGCATACATCTCGGGAGACAGGCCCGCACCGCCAAAGAAGACGTTCATATACTG